>PAKP01000072.1 GCA_002706985.1 Sneathiella sp.
CTGCCAATGATTTTGTTTTCTTCAAACCCTCCAGTAATAGTGTTACACCTGCAACTGTGGGAGGTAATCTAATATTAACTAAGTCAAGTCTGGGAGGAGTAAGTGTAGGTGGACCTTTATTTACAGTTACCTCTGTAGCCAGTACACAGATTATTATTACAACCAAGGCAAATGCAAGTGCATCTGGTGATGTTACATCAAATTTAAATATGACTGCACGTATCTTTCCTCAGAGTACAACAGGTAGAGAATGGAGTGATCCTACATCTGCCGGTGCTACTACATTCTCCAGTGAGATAACTCAATGGAGTTTAGATAATTGGGGAGAAGATGTACTGGCTAATCGTAGAAAAGGAACAATTTATTTCTTTGATACAGATGCTTCTACTGTACCAACAAGGGCAGTAAAGGTTTCAGGAGCAACTAATTCTACACCAACTACGGTTAATTCTATATTAGTATCTCCTAATGATCGACATCTAATAGCTCTTGGAGCCAATCAATTTGGAACAACAGCTTCTCCTAGTGGGACATTTGATCCTCTTACAGTACGATGGGCTAATCAGGAAGACTATACAAACTGGGTTCCTTCTGTTAGTTCAACCTCTGGTGAAGTACAATTAACAGATGGCACAAAAATTGTTGGTGCAGTACGTTCCAGAAATGCTGTTAATGTCTGGACAGATAATTCATTATGGTTACAAACATTTGTTGGTCCTCCTTTTACATTTAAATTTGTACAGATGGGAACAAATTGTGGACTAATATCACCACATGCAGCAATAGATTATGATGGTCGTACTGTGTGGATGGGCTTTGATAACTTCTATGTATTTGATGGACAGGTAAGAACTTTAGATTGTACAGTACGTAGATACATATTTGATAGATTAAATATTACAGCAAAGGATAAAATATTTGCAGGAATTAATTCAGAGTTTAAAGAAGTAATATGGTTATATCCTTCAACAGATTCTACTGAATGTGATTCATATGTAATCTGGAGTCCAGATGAAAACTACTGGACCTATGGTAGTAGTATCTTTACAACTTTTGCTGATAAAGAAGTATTTGGTAATACAATTACAACAGGAGTAAGTGTTGCTGGAAATAATTTATATAATAACGAACCATCAGGAGTATTTACAGCCAATGGTGAAGCAATAACTTCATTCTTGGAATCAGCAGACTTTGATATACAGGATGGTAATGAGTTAATGTTTATTGATCGTATTGTTCCTGATCTTACGATGAATGATGGTACAATTAAATTTTCAATAAGAACAAAGAATTTTCCAGAACAGCCAGATTCTGAATTAATAGAGAAAGGACCATTCTCTATAACAAAGGGTACAAATAAAGTTGATTTAAGAGCACGAGGAAGGCAGGGAAGAGTAAGAGTATCATGCAATTCTACAGGTACGAAATGGCAATGGGGAACCATTCGTATGTCAATGCAACAGGATGGGATGAGATAATGGCTAGGTATCCAGACTTTCCATTAATATTTCCTGATGATGTTAAGAAGGGTGTAGACTATGTTTATGGTCGATTCCAGCAATGGGGTGCTGCTTTAATTAATGAACTGGATACACGAGATCAAGTACAGGAAGCTACACCATCTACTAATATATATGCAGTAGTAACAGTAGGTAGTATTAAACGTCCTGAAAAGGGAGATATAGCTTACTCAGTAAGTAGTGGAAAGTTTAAAGGATATGTTAGTACAGCAGCTACACAAGCATGGCAGGATTTAAATTAATGAAAAACTCTGATTATATGAATTTGATACAAGAAGGAACATTGATTACAAATTTAAATCAAGGTGCTGGTGTGCCTGTATTTTTAGAAAATCAAACTTTACAAAAATTAATACAACCACTAGCACAATTTGATAATCCAGTATATAATAGTAGTAGTACCATGATGGCAAATAGTACATTGGCACAGTCCAATTACATGAACCCACGGAGAATGAAGTAATGGCTTACGGACAAATATATGCAAGACCTCTTCCTCCTGTTGAACGAATGGGAAGAATGAAAGAATTAATTAGAGAACCAGATGAGGCTCCATATATAGGTGGACTTGATGCACTAAAGGCTGCTAAATTATTAAGAGAAGCTCAAACTCCTACTGTGTATACTCCTAGATCTTTGTCAGAAGCAGCTACACAAGCACGTTTACCTGTACCTGAAAGACAAGAACAACAGGTTCCTCAACAAAGACAAGTTATTACAGAAGAAGATGAAAGAATATTGACTGCTCAAGCTGGTGGTAGGGCTGCTATACCTCAACAAATAGAAAACTTGGCATCTAAAGGTAGGCATGGAGATACCATGCTGATGCATGTAAATCCAGATGAACTTAAAGGTTTGTCCTCTCTTCTGGGACCAACTACCACTAATCCTGATACTGGTTTACCGGAAGCTTTTGCTTGGTGGCTACCTTTGATTGGTGCTGCCGTTGGTGGAGTAGGGGCTGCTGCTACTGGTCATGATTGGAAAAAGGGAATGCTCATGGGAGGTCTGGCTGGTCTTGGTGGTGCATTTATGATGCCGGGTGCTACTGCTGCTGGTGCTATTCCCGGTATGGCTACAGGTACAGGAACAGTTTTACCGGGATCTATGGCAACTATTGGAGCTTCTATGCCGGGAGCAACAGCTATTAATCCTGCTGTGTTGGCTGGAGGTATTGCTGGTGGTGCAGGTACTGGGGCTGCTGCTCTTCCTGCTATGGGAAGTTTAGCTCCTTGGCAACAAATGATGTTGGGTGGAACTTCATTTCAAGCTCCTGCTGTAGCTGGTCAAGCATTAGCTCCTCTTGCTGGACAAGCAACACAAATGCAAAATATATTAGGAGCTGCTAAAGGTCTTGGCCCTGCTGCTGATTCAATTTATACTATGGGAGGAAAACAGATTGCTCCAGAACTTTTACAGCAATCAGGACTTGCTTCTTGGCAAGCTCAACCCCTTAAATCACAACCTAGTTTTTTTAAACAGGGATTAAATTATTTAACTGGTGGTGAAGGGGATCAAGCTGTTAAAGGTGGTACAGATACAGATATGCTTGGAGGAATTAAAAAAGGAATTAAAGAATGGTGGGAACCTAAAAGTAAACTTGAAAAAGGACTTCATGTTGCAGGGGCTGGTGCTGGTTTAGCAGCATTGGCACAACCTCGTCAACAACAAATTGCTGATTTACCTGTTAGAAAAGTTTCTGAATTTACTTTTGAAGAGGATGATGATAAAGATCCACGTATACCTAAAACCTTTACACAGGCAGAATTAGAAGAGGCTGTTGAAGCTGGTCCTGTTCCAAGATTCTTTGCCAAGGAAGGTGGTATAGTTTCTTTAAATATAGGTGGAGCACCTACAGGTGGAGGACCGGGTGGTAGAGCTAGCACCGGACATTATGGTGAAGTTGGTCCTATTGGAGTAAATACTTATAATCCATATACTGCACATTATACGTCTACTCCAGATAGAAGAGGTGAAGGAGGATATGAAGCTCCTGTTGTTCCTCCATTTGAGTTTCCAGAAGTAACTCCATTTAGAAGTAATTTAGCTACTTCCAATATACAAGATAGATTATAACAAATAGGAGGACAACTTCCTCCTGTTACTGTAATACCTCAAGAAGTACCTGTTCCTGCTATTCCTACTTCTGATATACAAGGTACTTCAGCAATGGAAGATTTATTTTCTAGATTTAAACAAAGGCAAGGAGATCCTATAATTGATCTTGTTGCTTCAACAGAGGCTGTACCAGTACAGAAAGGGGGGCTTTTGGGATTAGCTGTAGGAGGGATTCCAAATATATTTGAAGGACATGTACAAGGAGTTGGTGATGGAATGTCAGATCAAATTCCATTCAATGTAGTTCCTCAAACTCCAGCAGATATACCTAAAGCTCCTGATATGGCTGTACTTAGCACAGATGAATATGTTTTTCCAGCAGATGCTGTATCCATGTTAGGAAATGGAAGTAGTGATGCTGGAGCAAAGATTTTAGATAATGCTGTTAAGAGTGTAAGGAGAGCATCTATTGGTACTCCTAAACAAATTACAGAAATAGATGGACAAAAGGTTTTGGGAGGAGCTTTAACAACCTAGATGATTGTATATAAAGTTGAAGCCAGACATATAGATGTTATATGGCCTTATACAGAACCTCTTTTACAGAAACCAATGAAGAGAACATTGGGTGAAATTGAACTTGAAGATATTAAAAATTGGTTAAAGGAAGAATCACAACAACTTTGGCTTGGTATAGATGAAGATGAACAAGAAATTATTTTAGCAATTACAACACAGATTTATCAATACCCTAGACAAAAACATTTAAGAATACATCTAACAGGAGCTAAAGAGCATACAATTGATAGTTGGATTAATGAGTGGATAGAACCTATGGAAAGGTTTTGTAAAGAAAATGGAATACGTTATTTAGAAACTGCTGGTAGAGATGGTTGGACAAAAGTATTAAAGAATAAAGGATATGAAAAGTATTATACTGTTCTAGTGAAGGAAATAGAAAATGACTGATACATATAAATATATTTCAAATTTAACTATGCCTGAAAAGGTATCATTATTTAAGGAATTATATAATGATATTGCAGGAGAAGGCATTGATGGAGATACGGAATTAGCTCATGTAAATGATTTTGAAGTTCGTATGTTAAAGTCTATGGGTGGAGCAGGAACAGTTAATGAAGTAACAGGATTGATGGAATTTAAAGGTGGTGGTTCTCCTCCTCCTGCTCCTGCCAATCAAACTGTTACTCAGACATCAGAATTTCCTACTGAATTAAAACCTTTTGTTAAAGATATTCTGGGAGAAGCTAGAGGAGAATTTAGAAGAGAAAAAGCAGAAGGATATATTCCATTTCAAGGACCACAATTAGCTGCCTTTACTCCTGAACAACAACAGGCATTTGCTACAGGTAGACAGCAGTTTGGAGCACAGGGACTTGCTGGTACTCCTTTAGGACAAGCTTCTACTTATTATCAACCTGCTTTGGCTGCAACTGCTCTGGGTACTTCTGAGATTGGTACAGAAGATATACAAAGAAGGATGGACCCCTTTCTACAGAATGTAGTGGACATTGCCAAGAGAGAAGCCAGACGAGATGAAGATATAGCACAACAAGGAAGGGCTGCACAGGCTGTTGGGGCTGGTTCCTTTGGTGGTTCCAGACAAGCTATTGTAGAAGCAGAGGCCGATAGAAATCTGCAAAGACAACTGAGTGATATTCAAGCAGCAGGTTTATCTACAGCTTTCCAGAATGCTCAAAGGGCTGCTGAAGCACAAAGAGCCAGAGAGATGGCAGGTGGTAGACAATTTGCAGGACTAGGGGAAAGTGCTTTTCAAAGGGCCAGAGGAGACATTACAGGTCTGGCTGGTGTAGGAGAAGCTCAACAGGCTAGGAGTCAACAGGCTCTGGATATTGCTCGTAGAGAATTTGAAGAGGAGAAAGCATTCCCTCAAACAGCCCTGCAAAGATATGGATCTATTATCAGAGGCTTCCCTCTTACTCCCTCACAACAAACAGTGGTATCTCAACGAGAACCTTTAGCACCTTCCCTTGCCCAGACACTTTTAGGTGGTATAGGTACTGGTGTAGGGCTATATGGAGCCTTTGGGGGTTTTAAGAAGGCTGGAGGGCTTGTAGGTCTTTTGGGTGGTGGAACCCCCACGACACCCCTTAGACCCCCCTACAACCTCTTCTCTGGGCCTTCTTCCAGAGTAGGTGTCCCTCAATATCAGGGTGGAGGATCTCTTGGAGTTAATTTAGGAGGTGGGTATGCTTCTGGTGCAATAGGTGGTGCAAATACACCTGCTCCTGTTACTTCCCCTACTGCTCCTACTGCCAATGATCTGAATAGTATTCTAGAAGAACTACGTAAAAGGAAACTTATAGGTCGTAGTGCTGGTGGTCTGGCAGGACTTACTGTGTCTAGACATCAAGAAGGAAAGCAGCCTTCTCTTGGTCGTCGTATTATGGGGAATATAAAAGATTGGTATGAAGATCCTTTTTGGGAAGAATATGATCTAACTTTAGGAGATATAAAAAATTGGTATGTAACTCCTACAGGAGAAAGTGATATAACAAGTTTAACAGATCCAAGATATCCTTGGAATATAGAAGCAAATGTTACACATAAAGATCCATTTATGCTAGACCCTGGAGGTAGTAATAATGTCGAAGATCCTTATGAATATGATCCAGAGGCAATGGATAGAGTATTAAGAGAGCAGTTAAATATAGTAACTCCTGCTGAAGCAGACAGGCTTAGAAATCCAGAATATCGGGCTGAACTTAAAGAAAAAAGAAAACAGCAAGATAGAGAACAAAAACAAGCTGCTTTAACTCAGGAAGCAGAGGAACGTAGATTAAAAGCAGCAACACAAACTTTATCGGGACTAGCTCCAGAAGTAGAGAAATCTCCTACTGATCCTACTGATCCTGCTAGTGATCCTGATGCTCCTCTTACCTATATACAGCAGCTTCAAAAACTTATGGCTGATCAAGCTACAAGTTCAAGTAAAGCTATAACTAAAGCAGGAGAAGCTGAACAAAAATATTTAGATTATTTAAAATCATATGCAGGTGGTGATCAGGATAAATGGACGGCTTTGGTAGATTGGGGTAGAAGAACAATGGCTGAAACACCTCAATATGAAGGAGAAAGTGTAGTAAATATTGCTGCTAGAACAGGTGAGAAACCTTTAGAAGCTTTGCAAGCAGCACAAACAACCGATAAAGCATTAGGATTTAAAATAGCTGAAGCTGAAAAAGATATGGCTGTACGTAGAGCAGCATTAGAGACTGCTGGTTTACAACAATCCTTTGATAATAGAATAGCATTAATTGGAGCACAGTCAGATGCTGCTGCTGCACAACTTAAGATGTATGAAGGATTAGATAACGTTACTGATCCTCAAGTAAGAAGAGTTGGTTCTTTAGTAAGAAGTGAATTAAACAAACTTTCAGCTATGGAACCTGATGCTTTACAAAACTTAACAGAGAAGATGAAAATTGAAGGATTAACAGCAGAAACTTTTGATGTATTTAAAGATATTATCGGAAAACGTATAAAGGAAGGTAATAATAAATTTAGAGAGAATGATTATGTAAATCATATAGCTCTATTAGCTCAAGAAATTTATGCAAAGCAATCTGGAGCAGATAAAAGTTATCCACAAGCTGTTATGCAAGCTACAAATGATTTTATAAAAGGTAATGATATTCTTAGAGTTCGTGGCTGGTTTAGCAGGGAAGAAAATCAACTAGGTTTAAGTGGTAAATAAGGATAGTAAATGGCTACACTAGCAGATATGTTGGCAGGACAACCTCCTGCTCCCTCTAGTACTACTGGAGTAAGTCCTGTACCTTCACAACCATCTGGAGGTTCTTTGGCAGATATGTTGTTAGGAAGTACAAGTACTTCTCAACAAATTTCTCCTACTCCTTCAGATAGAGGAAATGCATGGACTAACCAACTTGCTATACATACGGATCATGCACAAAAATCTATACATGAAGGTATAGGAGTTGTGGCAAATGCTCTAGAGGAATATCTTCCAGATGTATCTGCTTATCTACAGGATTTTTCTCAAAAAGGAGTTGAAAGAAATCTCAGACAGATTGCCAGTAAGCCTCAACCTACTCGTAGTCCTAGCTTTACTGAATCATGGGAAGAAGTACAGGGAGATTTTAACGAGGGAGATATTGCAGGAGCTTTACAAACAGGATGGGAATATGTACATGATGCCAGTGCTGCTGTAATTCCTTCTTTGGGAATATCTATAGGGGCTGTACTGGCCTCTGCTCCTGTGGCTGTAGGTACGGCTGCTACTCTTGGAGCAGTTGGTGTTCCTGCTGCTGCTGCTGGAACTGTGGCTGGATTAACTGGTTTGTTTACTGCTATTTCTCCATCATTCTTAATGGGTACAGGAGCTACATATGAAGAAGCTAAAAGATTAGGAGCTGGTGATGAGAAAGCTGAACGTCTTTCTTTATTGGCTGGTCTTGGTATAGGTATTCTAGATAGAGTAGGTGCAGGTGCTATTGTTAAAAATGCTATTAAAAGTTTTGGAGAGAAAGCTGTATTTAAAACTGTTTTAAAAGAAGCAGAAAAGCATCATGTAAGTAAAAGTACAGCCTTGGTAGAAGCAAATAAGGTAATGAAGGCAGCAAAGAAAGTTCCAACAAAAGAATTTGTTAAAGAGAATATTGCTTTTACAGCCTTGGGGGCTGGAGCAAGAGCAGCAGGAGTTGAAGCAGGTACAGAAGCATTACAAGAAATGTTACAAATTGCAGGTGCTGGTACTGCTGCTGGAGAAGGACTTAATCCATACGGTTATGCTGAATATCAGAAAAGAGTAATAGATAATGCAGCTTTAGGTGCTCTTGGTGGTAAGATGGCTGGTACAGGTTTTGGAGTTCTAACTGGAATACAACGTAAGAATGTTGCTTTAAAAGCTAATGAGATAGAAAAACTTGAGGCTGAACTAGAGAATAGAAAAGAGTTTAATCCAGATGAACTTGCAAAATTTATTGAGCAACGTAAAGAAGAATTTAAACCAACCACTATACAAAAATTAATTAGTAGATCTATAACTCCTCTTACTGGTTTTGCTACTCGTAGTAGTAGAGGACTGGAAGTTATAAATAGATTTGAACAACATTATAATAATGTTAGTGCAGATATAGGAAATTATGGACAAAGAATAGACGAGGCAATGCAGAAAGTTAGACGAGCTATAAAACTTCCTATAGCAATGAGAAGTCTTTCCAAGAAAACAAATGATAAACTATTTGATTATATGGTAGAGGGAAGAGAAGAGTTTATTAAGAAGTACGGAGATGATCCACGTAATGCTGATATTATGAAGGCTGGAGATATTTTAAGAGATGATGTTGTAGGTAGTCTTATACGTCCTGAAATTAAACTAACAACTAAAAAATTAAAAGAAGCTCTACGAAATGATTTAGATTTACCTCCTGAAATTCAAGCTCTACAAGATCCAGAATTAAAAGCTAATCTAACTAATCTATATAATACAATACGAGAAGCTCACAGAACAGTAATGGGTCAACAAACTATAACTCCTGAAGAAGCTGAAAAACAGTTTGAAAATTCTTTCTCTAGAGTTAAAATAACACCTGAATTTAAAAAATTAAATAATACTGTTACACAAAGAGCAGAGGGAACTGGATTGTATGGTGCTCTGGCTGCTGCTGGTGTGGATATGGATTTTGTTGATGGGTATCTACCTCGTCTTTATAAGGTTGGACTTTTTAAAAGAGGAAATAAAAGAAAGCAATTTAGAAAAATTCTAGCAGAACAAGTTCATCCAGAAACAGGTAAACGAATGGGAGAAAGTTGGGCTGATGAAGTAATAGATAATATCAGAGGAAATGATGGTGCTCATTTACCAGATCAAATAGATTTTAATCTTGATTATAATTTGGAAGAACGTGATAATTATGATGACAGTAAAGCAAGTTTTGAAAAGCATAGATCAATTGATGAAGAAACATTTAGGAAATTAGCTGAAGCTGGTCTTGTTGAGAAGAATGTAAAAAGATTAATTGATAAATATATGTTACAGGCTCTACAAAGAAAAAATATAAAAGAGTTAAAGAATTTTGCTGAACCTTTAGTACAGCAATTAATAGATGAGAAAGGTGAAGCAGCACCTACACAACCTGAAATAAAGCAGATGCAAAATATATTTGCTGCTTTTCAACATCAATATAATCCAATACAAAATAGTAAATTAAGAACACTTGGTAGATTTTATCTTACATATCAATATATCTTAACACTTCCCTTGGCTGCTCTTACTGCCATGACTGAACCTCTTATTGTACTTACTAGAGTAGATCCAAAGGATGCTATGTTTGGTGCTGCACAGGCTGCACGTAATACAATGAGACAAGGACTAAGAAGTGTATTTCCAAAGATAGGTAAGTCTAAAGCAGAAAAAGCATTCAATAGTATTCTTCAAGGTTATGACGGCACATTGGCTGAACGTCTAGGAGATATAGCTGGTATAGATGTAAGTAGAAAAGTAACAGATAAGTTCTTTAAAACAATTATGCTGACACAGATTACTCAGTTCAGTAGAGACATGGCTTTTCAGGCTTCTCAACAACAAATGAAAAGAGACATACGTAAATTATCTCGTTCTTTGTTTTCAGAAGAAGTAGATAAGGAATCCATAGATGCTAAACGTAGATTAATACAACAGGGATTATTGCCGAAGGCTCTTAGATTAGATGATCCTGATAGTGAATTTCTAGCATGGGCAGAGGATAGAGGAGGTGACGTTGCTCCTGAACTTATTCGTAAAGCCCAATCCAAGTTTGTTGATGAAGTTATTATGGCTCCTAATGTGGTGAATAGACCATTATGGATGAGTGATCCACACTATGCTATCTTTGCTCAGTTAAAAGGATTCATGATGACCTTTGGTAATACAGTAGGTATGAGAGCTTGGAGAGAAGTTCTTAAACCTCTCATAATGGGTGGTCCTCAAGGTAGAAGAATACCTATGGATGAAGGAGTTAAGTATGCTATTACATTATTGTTAATTATGGCAGGTTCCATAGGCATACGAGAGATAAAAGATTGGATTCGATATGGAGATGAAGATAGTAGCTGGAAAGAAATGGAAGGTTGGGATATGATTAGTGATGCCTTCATTGATAGTAATATCTTTGGTCCCGGTACAATAGCTTATGATGCTATTAATGCTAAGAGATATGGAGCATCTCCAATTACTGTAGCTCTTGGACCCGGTGCTCAGTTTGTTGATCGTTTAATAGGAGCTATGGGAGATGCAACTAATAATAAACCTCGTAGTTTAGCCAGAGCTATAGCATCTGGTATACCATTCTTGTCGGCTGTAAGACCTACATTAAAACCAAGGGTTACTGATACTTTGGAAGAACTATTAACAAGGGAAGAATAATATGCAAGACATGACCATGATCTGGAATGCTATACTTACAATGGCAGTAGGTGGATTTCTCTGGTGGATACGTACTACCAGTGCATCCATTACAAAGATACGTGAAGATAACTTGGAAAATAGGGAGCATATTGCTCTAACTTATGCAACCAAGCAGGACGTTAAAGATGACCTACAACAGATCATGGCAAGGTTTGATAGGTTGGAAGATAAGATAGATGATTACATGAGGATGGATAAGTAATGGCTGAAGATACCCAAGCTAATTTTGAAGCAGCTATAAATAATCTTTTAAAAAATGAACAAGAAGTAGTAGGTGCTCCTCCTATAATGGAAGAGAAGGGCATTGGTTTATCTTCTCTTATTGGGGGATCAAAAAAGAAAGCTGGAGATGTTATACAAAGGATAAGAGAAACATTTGATCCCGGTATACCAGAAGAAGCTTTTCCTGCAACTACTAGAAGAGAGTTAGAAAGAAAAAATGTACTTCCAGATATACAAATTCCACCTGAGAAACCAACACCTCCTACTGGAGAACAAAGAGTATTTAATAGGTTATTAATTAAAAAATTAAACCCTGCTGCCATTGCAGGTATTATGGGTAACATTGATGTTGAAACAGCAGGTAGTTTTGACTTTACACAAAAGCAAGAGAAAGGGCCGGGATATGGTTTATTTCAATTTGAGAAAGGACATCAGGAAGAATACCAAAACTATTTAAAAAATAATAATAAAGTAGATTCACCTGAAGCTCAAGTTGATTATGTTATGGATAATATTTATTTAGGAACAGGACATGATATAGGAAATAAGAACAGATTAGAATTACAAAATATTTTTAAATCTGGAAGTCCAGAAGAAATAGCATTACAGTTTTCTAGAATATTTGAAAGACCACAACAGGGGAAGGAACACAATGATAGAAGAATGCAAAGTGCTACACAAAGATTTGAATCTATCTCTGGAAATAGAAGGGGTGGTATGATATCACGTAATCCATATCCCCACAATCCACGACCAATATAGGAGTAGTGATGAAGAAACGATGGGAGTTTTTCTCAGAAGATGAATTAAGATGTAAAGGAACAGGGGAATTAAATATGGATGAGGGCTTCATGGCAAAGCTCATAGCTCTCAGAAAAGAACTAGATCAACATATAAAAATATTATCAGGCTACAGACATGTAGCATATAATGATGTACTTGGAGGTAATAGGGATTCACCACACCTTCAAGGTAAGGCTGTAGACATAGCTTGTCATGGTAAAAAAGCTTACAATATAATCAGGTTGGCTACTGAACATGGCTTTACAGGTATAGGAGTAAAGCAGCATGGTTCAAAGGAAGATAGATTTATTCATTTAGATATAAGTAATCCTTCTAATCTATCTATATGGAGTTATAAATGATACAACAATAAGGAGAAATAAATGGATTGGATGGAAATGATTAGGACTTCTTGGCCTATTTTACTTGCACTTATTTCCCTTATTATTGTATTGGCAAAGATGCATTCTGATATAGAAGTTATGAAAGAGAAGATCAGAACTCTCTTTGACCTATGGAATAAACGAGGTGGAAAATCTGATTAGAAACTGTAAGAGTATTCTAAGAATATCTCTCCAGTATCACGATAGTCTACACCATCCACTGTTTCATAATTAAAGAAGTTTATAGTTTCACCAATCTGTCGGGCCCATGCAAATTTTATGGCATGGTCCTCCAAGAATTTCTTCTCCATAAACATTCTCATTTTATTCTGAGTACCATCGTCGGCATTTAAAATGTAACGAGAGCCTATGGTCATATCTAATTTTTGTTTATTTAAAGGTAATGGTTGTATATTAACAGTATCTGCTTCTGCAGGTTTAGATGCAAACCATTCACAAGCACCTAATGTAAACAAACAGGTTAGCATAACGGCAATAATTTTCATATAATTCTCCTATGTAAAGTTGCATTTTTTAATAAGTTCTGTAACATTCTTCTTACCTAAAATCTTTAAAGATTCAATGATACTACTTTCCAGACCATCCTTTGTCATGTTTACTTCTGTATCATTCTTTGCTCCTCTTATTCTAGATAGTAATTCCAAAGCTTTAATGGCACTATTTGTGTGGCCGTTTGCTTTGGCAAAAGTATATTGATTTTCAATCTCATCTATAACATCAATATTTGTAACAAGTTCATTCTCAAGATCAGATATTCTTTCTTTAATTTCTTCATTCTTGAGCATACGATATCCCTGATTGGCTGCTGACTTGGTAGAATATCCTGCCGTAATAGCAGCCTTCTTTGCATTCTGATGTAGGATATATGCTTGAGCAAACCTTTCTTGTTTCTCACTAAGCATTACTTCAAGTTATTCCTTTGTATTCCCTTGGATTTCTCAAAGCTTCTCATCCCACCAAGACCAAGTAATGATAAGGTCAGGGTCATTAGTCCTTCCGTTGGTATGATAGGCATAGCTAACTCAGGACTCCATATAGCCATAGCCCATGAGCATACTGGTTGAAATACAAATTGCCAACCAAGACCGAATGCACAGATCCACATGATGGCAGGTCTAGCTCCTGCTACAAAGATAGAAGGGTGAGAAGCCTGTACCTTGTTCACCTCTATCTGTGCCATATTAGCTTGTTGTACTTGTGTCTTCAGTTCATGGTTTAACTTGGCACGTAGATCTTTATCTTCTACGAACTTATCCAGTACATTATCGACTACACCCACAACAGCTTCAGCAATTCCTAATACCATGTCGTCCTCCTATAAAAAATATATTGAACCAAAGAATAAGATAACTCCTATAAACACAAGTAATTGAAACATTAATTCCCAATCAATATATTTTATATACTTATGTATTATAGAATACGTGTGCTTTAAAAATTCCATTGGAAACGAATCTATCTTCAACCTCTTCAAAGGTTATGTGTAGAGTTAGCCTATCTCTGTGCTTATTGTACCATATTTTTTTTATAAGATCAAGCCAATAGTTAGGCTCATGTACAGCCACATGTACATTCTTACCATTTGAAAATGTTTTTAAAGCTTCATAACAAGCTATGTTAAGAAAGACTGCTTTATTACCAAAGTTCATAATTCTTTCATCCAAAACAAATTCTAAGTCTTGTGTAGGAATATGCTCCATAACATCTACAGCAACAACAATATCAAATTTTTCATCATCCATAGGTAACTTGGAAAATTCAGGAACACCAGGGTCATAACACCTAAAGGAAGATAAGTTCCAGAATTTATGTAAAGGTTTATCTAGATTTTCTTTACAATAAGAACTATCACCATCATATAAATAACCTTTACCACTTCCATAATCAAGAAGTGTTTTACATTTGTTGTCTCGTATTATAGATTTAATGTAATGAGCATATTTTAAAGTACTCTTGCCGGGAAACATGGTAGGATCTGAGTGTAATTTTTTATATTCATCTACTAGTTCATAATATTCTGTGGATAGTTTAGTCATTAAAGACATCCTTGAACTCTGGAACTTTCCGTTCATCTAAGTAGAGTTGCCACAAAGCACTTACCAATGTATGTTCTCCATGTATATTAAGAGATAAGCTCATGGATGTGTCGTTGAATACTCTTTCACAATCTTGAGCCATTGCTAAAAGTTCTCCTGTTGTCCAGAAGTTTTCTCCTCGTACATTAACCTGAAGATACTTTGGTCTTGCTTCTTCATCTTCTGCACCTGTTGTTTCTTTACGTTGCTCTGCTGTAGGCTCGTCTTTAATAGAAGAATCAAATCCAAATAGATCAAACTTTCTAAAGCCCATTGTGTGCATGATACCTAAACACCTCATGGCTGCACATGTACCCCCTGTAATTAATGTTGATCCTTCTGGTATGCCCAACTCCTGCATTACGGTAATCTTCTGATCTTTAATTTCTGTTTCTCTTTCACTCTCACTACGTAGAGATTCAGTAAAAGCATGCCATCCATAAATGTTAGCCTTCTTCTCTATGAGGTATTTCGTTACAGAAGGATCAGTCATGGAAGCTACAAAGAATTTTGTAGAAGGATCAATAGTTTTAAATAGATCCTTACGAACTACTCCATGTGTACTCTCCCCTTCTATAGAACGTGGATCAAGAACCACACATCCCCACGGTTTGATACCATTCTTCAATAAAGTAGGATAAGAATGTTTAACACAAAGAACTTTTGCTTCTGGATTATTTCTAATTAGTTCTTTTAATTTGGTAAAATCAGTTGAGTGACCACCCGATACTACAATAGCTTCATGGTCATTAGGTATACATTTACCAAGGAATTTATTCTTATCTATTAGAGTCATGTTCTCTTTAATATTGGCTTGGATATATTCTTTATCCACACAATCTCGTGGATGTACTACAATAGGAACATTTAAAAGCTCATCAGGTAAAGGAGGAACTATCCTTTCATCATAGATTAGACATAGGTGTGTTACTCCACCATTCTTAACAGGATCTGATGATGGCAATACAATTCGTTTAATGCCTTCCAGTGTTTGTACAAGGATATTAGAACCCTGATACTTCTTGGGTGGTATATTCTTGTCCGAATCTTCACTAAAATAATTGTCAATTACTTTAACACGAGAATCTTTTAATTTTTCATAGTCATTCTGTACAGTTATAATACTGTTACCTCCCCCTATGAGAGCAAGGTCAGGATTTTCTTTCTTTAAAATTTCTCTAGTATTTCCTTTAACAAGTCTGAAGTTGAAAACTTTCTTATGTTCCTTCCTCATCTTGTTTTTAAACTCAGTCAATCTTTTTCTAACAGCATCTCTTGTAACATGAGGTTTAAAATTAAATTCCTCTTCATCCATAATGTCAGTAGCATCTTCAAAAAGATCATAACCAGTATAGGTTACTTCATCTGTATTCTCAAAAGCTGCTAAAGCCATTTCAATAGCCCTACCCCCATTCCATGTCCCTGTTTCTGTAATAGATTTAGGCTTATGAAATCTAATAATATCAGCTAACATTTTTGTTCTATTAGGTCTAATATCAGGAGGGAGTTCTTCCTTGGATAAAGGAAATATACGAACCCCATCACTGTCTCGTAACGATCTATTAGTTTCCTCTATATTAATCAAGTAATTACTCAAGGGGGTAGATTTAATTCCTTTTCTAGTATTAGAAGGAGTTAAAGAATGTACCCTCATTCCATGTGCTCTATATATATTTAATAATCTTTCTAGAATGAAAGCATCATGCCATTCTCTGTAAGAGAGAAGCTCACCACTGACATAAGCACCTCGTAAATCACCAAGAATATCCAGAGGAGCTTGATGATTCAGATTAAAAGCCATGAAAGAAGGATCACTGTATTGATCAGGAGTACTTTGTACTTGATCACCACTTAAATGTACGATGTCTGCACCTTCAGGAAAGAAATTAAGTACAGATTCAGAAGTCAGATTAGATATAGGTATGAGGTTAGTGTTCATCCATATCAACCATCCTCCATTCTTTGTTTCCTCTGCTATCTTGAAGGCTTCTTCAGTCAAGGCAAAAACTTTTGGGGAACTTAGTAAGGCATCAATTCTCCAATTATAATCAAGAGTTCCTTTCTCAGTCCCATCATGCATATCCATTGTTGTTTTAAAATCGTTAAATTCTTCTATGTCTTCTAAATTTTTATAAGTTATATTGGAAGGAAGTTTATAGGCATCTATCCCACATTCAAAATGATAGGCTGATAAATTAATATCAGGATGCCAATACTTATCGACTCTTTGAAACATCTGATGAGCATGATCTTTAAGAGAGTTCTCATTAAATGCTGTTACTACATTTAGTTTTGTCATTTGTTATCCTTATTATTCCATAAATACGATGCTACTTGGATTACTTTCTTTCTTAGCTTTTATAAGATAATCTATTTCTGCATCCACCATACCATTAGCTTGTAGCCATCTAACATCATTAGTCCACTCAACTGCATACTTGCCATCCACCTTACCTCTACATCTCCAATCCTCAAACCAGGGACCACCTGTGGTAAAATGTACACACTTAGCTTCTAGACTTTCATCTGAGTGACCATCAAGCCAGTTCCAATCTTCATCTATTTTACCTATGTCTCCTTCTTTATCAGATAACCATTCAAAGCCATGTAACCATCTACCGGATCTTGTATTAACATCGTCTATAGTGAGTGTCTTATTGGCTTCATGTGAACAATTAAACATCATAAGACTTGACCAATTCTTTCTACGATACGGCTCTTGTATTTTATTATTCATTTTACTTCCTGATATAGGCTCATACTCATGATGGACACACCATAGAGGATAATAATCCAGATCACATGCTTCAAATAATTCAATAACATCTGTCCTCATGTACATATCACAATCCATGTACAAGGCTTTACCTTCAAACATATTAAGGAAGGGTACAAGAAAACGAGTGAAAGAAAACTCCGTAGAAAAAGGACGGCCATCTATAACGTCATAGTTCTGACCGTCCATAACAGTATGCTCTCTACGATACAATCCCATACGTTGAACTACATCCCTTTTGATTGGCACAACTCTTACTGGTTTGGATGCTATACGTTCCAGTGAGAATTTTAATACTTGATAAGCCATGTCTTCTTTAGGATCATAGCCAATATAGATTGTATACATAAAGTCTCCTTAATTTATAATTAGTTTTTTTGGTCTTTGTTCTTCAGGAATATTCTCCTTTAATTTAATATGAAGTACTCCATCAGTTAGTTCAGCCCCTTCAACTTCAATCGTATCAGAAAGCAAGAACCTTTTTTGGAACCCTCGTTTAGCAATTCCCTTATGAACATAGTCAGAGTTATCATGTCTGCTAGTTGTATCGGCTTCTATGGTCAAGTTATTTTCTTTAACCTCAACCGATATTTCATCTTTGGTAAATCCTGCAAGAGCCATCTCTATGCAGTACATATCTTTACCAGATTTGACAATATCATAGGGAGGATAACCATCACCACCATTACCTGAAGGTGCTGTATAATTTAATACATGATTTAGGAGTCTGTCATAACCTCCACCGATAGCAAATCTGTTCATTGTGTCTAAATTAAAAGTAATCATATCATTTTCTCCTTTGTTTGGAACCCATTATGGCATTCCAGTATGAATTATCTCACATAATTAGTTCTTTGTCAAGAACTTTTTAAGGTCTGTAGCCCGATTTCTTCTAGCCACACCTAGTAGGCAGTGGTCGGGAGGCACAGACAAGCCTTATGTTAAGTCTACCAATTCACATACACCGGCAGTACATGCAAGTTCTTGTGATCCTGTAGTATTATCTTCTTTCTCAAACTCTGTGAGTAATGTCCAATCAATATCTTTCTTTGGCATGGCTTCCTGGGCTTTACTATATTCTTCTCTGGTGATCTCCTGATAAGGAGCTTGCTTATAAGTATGATCCGAATAAGGTAGGAAGGATACTCCTGATAGGTAATCAAAGTTCTCCCAACACCATGACCCTACCTGTACCCATTCAGATTCTTTAACAGATATGGTAACACTGGGTTTATGTTCACACCAGTGTTCAGCATATATCTTCCACATCTCCAATTGCTGTATAGCATTTAGATCATTTCTAAATTTAGATTTTAGATCTGACTTAATGGGGAAAGAAAAGACAGTTGTATGATCCATGTTCATGACATCAGGCTCATTGGGTATCCCATGTTCTTTCATAAACATAGTAATAGGATCTCTATTATCGGCTCTTACTGTTCGTATATAATAAGGGGAATGTCTGGTGTGTATACCACTGGCACTATCCACCAACTGACTCACTGTACCGGAAGGTTTAATGCAAGTAATAGCTGTTGACTGTGGGATACCTAGCTTCTCTGCCCACTTCTTATTTGTAGATACAGCCACACTTCGTAGATACTCCAACGTATCCTGTAAGTAAGGAACCTTGGCAGAGTATTCTAATTTTACAGGGGAAGAATGAAGTAATTTACAATCCATAATACCAGTAAGAGATACTCCAAGTAATCTTTCTTCTTCTGTATTTGTTACCCATCTCTTTCTAAGATAACCAAAGTTTGTAAGAGTAGATTGTATTGTACCTAGTAACGTAGCAATACGTATCTTTCTGGCTAAACTATTCCTATTATCCATAGGTTTACATACAACTTCGGTAAGATTACAGAACTGATTGGGACGTAGTATAATCTCTGAGCAAGGATTTGTACCAAATTCTATCTCCGGTATCCTACGTCCGTTCTGTGCTGCCTTCATCTGGGCAGACTGACGGTTGAAGATACCTCTCTCACCACTCTTGCTTTCATAGAGGGACTGCCACTCATTCATAAACACTCCGGTATCAGGACGTTCTGTATAAACAGCAGAGTTATTTGCCAAAGCTCTTTCAGAATTTGTATGGAACCATGCACCGGACTTGGCTGATCTCATACGATCATCAGATAGATTGGATAAAGATATTAAAGCTGACCTACGTACTCCACCTACTACTACTACTTCACCTATCTTACAAACAATATCATGACATTCAATTGAATTAAGTTTCCTACCTCTGGCTTCTTCAAACTTATGAATGGTGAAATCAAATAGATCTACCAATGGTTGAGGACCACTGGCTCTACCACCAAAGGTCTTCAGTCTTGAACCGGCAACACGTACTTTACTTACATCTATCTTGGGTATTCGATTCGTATAGAGATAGGATATTAAATCTTTAAAGGCTCTGGCCCATCCTTCTTTGGAATCAGCTATGCTAATAACATCATCTGTCTTTTCAAATTCTATATCAGGAATAGTAGGAAGCTGATTAATATACTGACGTTCCACAGAGAAACCTACCCCTGTACCATTCATAAGAATATAAAGTATCTCATCAAAGGACTTTGGATTATCCACTGGTATGTAAGAGCAATTGTAACCTGCTATGTTCTCTCGTTCCAGAGCAGGACCGGCAGTCATTAACGATCTCATGCTAGGCATTACTTCAAGAGATAGGATTGCATTCTTTATTGTTGTCCAATCTCTGGTATCTAATTGATTCTTAATACCAAGATTGTTTTCTACATGACTACGAAAGAAACTAATTAACCTGTTGACAGTCTCATCCCATGTTTCTCTACGGCTTTCTTCTTCTAGCCAACGAGAATATCTGGACAAGTAAATAAAGTTTTGATACTCAGTCGGTAGACTCATCTTTATTCTCCCCATATTCAAATTCAATGCATAGATCAATATAGTGTCGTGCTTTCAGTAAGTCTTGTAATCCTTCTCCTTTGACACGATGTCTTGTAACATACTTAACAACATTCCCTTCACAAAAATTTAGATCGTTTGCCATTATATATTCAGTAGGTTGGATTGTCAATTTTTTATAATGATCTCCTCCTACTTGATGATCTGTAACTTTGTTTTTACTCATTAGCATCCTTCTCTTTTGTTATCATTCTTTTATACTGCCTTATTTTATATCTGAAAGTTCTAGGGTTTTCAGAATGAATAACTTCATAAGCAAAACTTCGTACATAATTAGGCTCAACTCCGGCATGATCACATATAAATTCAAAGTTATCACAGGTAACTCCTATACTACATTTGAACCAAGCTTTAGCTCTACGTTTATCGACATCACTCTTATCTTTTGTAGCATCCATTAAAGCTTGTAGTATTATAGCCAAGTATAATCTACGTTCAGGATACTTTCTATCATACTGAATTATAGGATCTACAAATATTTCATCTAAATCATTCGACTTCATCTACGTAATGTTCAACAGGTCTGTACCATTTTCCTCCTACATATGAATTGTAGAATGCCGGTTCATCTGTTCCCTCCAGTGTTGTTGAAAGTACGTTGTACTTCATTTGAAAATAACATTCATAATATCTTAGACTACGTTTATTTTTATACTCTGCTATAACTTCAAACTTAAAATGTTTCTTACCTATCTTTTTTATATCATCCAGTAAAGTTTTGGAGGAACCCATATAAGTTTCCCACTTTGAATTGGATTTCTTTTTACCAAGAAAATATTGTTTACAACCAACATAAGCTTTCCCATTTTTCTTATTGGTAATCAAATAAACAAATCCAAATTTATTTAAGGTAGGTACAAACTTCCTACGAGTTCCCCTTATCTTCCAATGCATTACCAAGTCAGAACTTCAGAGACTTCAGGAGTTTTAGATACATTTGTAAGATATCTATACCCTGCTGCATACTGAAATACACGTAACCCCTGGCCTTGATTAGCATCTTGCCAACAAAGTTTTTTATGGTTACAATATATACACCCAATAGCAAGTTTACGATTACCAGAAACCCCATCAGGAACATCCGAATAACATTTAGCCGGTGGTTCTTTAGTGTCCATAGCTTCTTTAAGATATTTAATCTTATCTCCTGCATTAATCATCTCCATTGAATGTACTGGTGTTAGACAGATCTCTCCTGTCTGTTTATTAATTGCAAGAAAAGCAGCTTCATCCACATCATTACCTTCTGCATAGGCAGATATTTGTTCTATGTAACCAAATGGATCATCATCCTCCAAGGTACAGTTCTTAAACTTATCAAAGCCTCTATGGGAAGTACTCTTACAATCAACCAGTACCCCATCTATTTTACAATCTTGATGTCCTTTAATTCCTTGCACATTAACTTCCTTCTGTGCTTCTGTTACCTCATGACCAGAAAGAACAGAGAATAGAATAAGAAGTTCTTCCAAGATATGTCCATATAAAAATTTAATACGTGTACTTGGATCTAAAGGAATAGGTTGATCACTACATTGGCTATCATACCATAGTTGTCTTAAAGGTCTTCCTATTCCTGATAACCTTAAACCTTTCCTATAGGTAGGCTTCTCTTCCAGAAATGTTTTAATATGTTGTTCCACATGTTGTGCAAAGATACTGACTTGTCTATCTACTTTTTGTTGATCCAGATTACTATCTTCTGGACCTAATAACTTGTATATATCCTGTACTAATGTATCTATTGTTTTCATAATAAAAGGAGAGGGGGTAATTAGTTGATAGCATAATTAACTACTAACGGAAAACCCCCTCTCTTCCCTCCTTTCTTTAGGATGCTAGTGGAATTTCTTCATCAGAGTCACTGATAGAGAAACCATCAGAAACTATTTCAAAGTCTTCTCCATCATCACCAGATGAATAAGGAACCAGTTCGACAACTTGAATAGCCTGTAGATTTGCACCTACACCTTTACGTCCACCAAATTCCCAATCGTAAGAATTGTATTTAACATTAACTAAAGATCCATTACCTACTGCTGTATTCATCATGATACGTTTCTGTGCATCAACCAAAGTAGGAGCACGGTTTAACTCTCCTGTTTTCTGATTACGAACCTTACGTTTAATGGTAACGAAATCACCCCTCTCATCACCTTTATTCTTAACAGTTAATCCTTCCTTCTTAACAGAAGCTAAAGTTTTCTTATCTAGATTACACACATCTATACTCCAAACCCCATCACTGTCAAAGGTAGTGTTGGGAGCTACTACAGAAGCCCAATAAGCTTTTCCTGAAATTACTGACATATTTTATTTCTCCTTGTTAAATTGAAAACGTATTATCTCATACTCCAAAACAAATGTCAACCTTTTTTTTAATGTGTATCAGCCCATGTTTCTCCTTCTTTCCATGTAGAATCTAAAGGACAATTAAGTTTTAATTTATTCTCTGTGTATTGAATAGCTTCCTTGGTTATCTTTCCAAATTCCTTTACATCTTTCTTGGCAACTTCAAACTGATACTCATCATGGATGGAAGCTACCAACTTAGCATCAAGACCAGATCGTTTAACTCGTTGTGTCATGTTCACCAACCAATCTTTACACACTGCTGCTCCTGCTCCCTGTATGTAGGTATTCAGGGCAGCATGGGGTGATCTAATCTTTAGAAACCTTTCATCAATCCCCTTTACTTTATTTCTTTTGGAAGCTGCATCCTGTATATCTTGTTTAACTCTTTTCATGGAAGGCATATTCTTTAAGAATTTCTTTATTAAAGTTTCCCCTGTTTTATAATTACCACCTACTATTTTACCAATCTTTTCTGGCCCTGCTCCATACATAAAGGCATAGATAAAAGTCTTGGCCTGATCCCTATCAGTTAGACCTGCCATTTTCATATTGGCTGTATGTACATCTCCATTCAATACTTCATTTGTATATGCCTTATCATTCATCATGCTGGCAAGTATACGTAACTCAAGACCAGAGGCATCTGTGCCTATCAAGGAATGAGTATAAGGATTAGATACAGTCCAACAATCTCTACATTCATATCCAAATGGACTACGTACTGCCGGTATTTGTGCCATGTTAGGACTGTAATGAGCCATTCGGCCTGTAATAGTACGTAGAGTTAGGACTCTCCCATGTACCTTACCGGTGCTATCATTATAAGAATCAATCCATGATTGAATTTGGGCAATACGTTTCTGCAAAAGAAAGAACCTTGCAAACTTCTTGGCTTCATCCATATCAATTTGATCCAGAACATTTTCATTTACAATAACATTATCTTTGTCTGTGTAGGATGTAGGTTTCCAACCTCTTTCCATTAAACGTTCAGCAATTTGTTTACGAGAACCTATATTGAATGGGATGTACTTTGTCTTGGTCTTTAATTCCACTACAGTGGGTGAAAATTCTTTCAAAGACCATTCTGTTAAAGAGTGAGCTTCATCAGATAACCTGGACAATAAAGTTATTGCTTTACGTATATCCAAGGCAAATCCATTTCTTTCTTGTTGATCTATAATTGCTCTAATCTTATGCTCAAGATTTATAGAGTAAGAAGAAAATCCTTTACCCTCATCGTTTAAACGAGCATACACTTTCTCAGTCAAGAGTACATCATTCTTACAATAATCTAACATCTCCTTTGTGTACTCAGAAAAATTATCACATTCCATCTTGGAGAAACCTAATCTATTTCCCCAAGCTGATAGGCTATGACCGTCTTCACGTATAGGATCAAACAGTTGTGACATTATCATTGTATCTTTGATCTGACTTAACTTAATGTTTGTATGCAACAACCTATTTAAGTTAGGAGCATCAAACGATATCCCATTATGCATAATAAAATTATCAACTGTATCGGACCAAGATTTAAAGTGCTCTAGATTTGTATGATCCCATGAATAGATTTCAGACGTATCAACGTCCTTTGCCACTATGCAATGGATCTTTGTCGGATTTAGTGAGTCTGTCTCTATATCTACGATTACGTTTTTCATATGCTTCATCTTGTCCACACCAATTACACTCCTCTCCTTTTCCAACTGACATAATGAGATGTTCCACCGGACACCAATGTTCCCACATTTCTTGTTTCATATTCCAAAACTTTCTCCACATCCACATTGAGATGTAGCATTAGGATTTCTAAATACAATGTATGAACCTCCTATTCCGTTAGTATAATCTATAACAGTATTCATAAGGAACATCATAGCTTCCGGTTTAATATATAGATCTCCTTCATACAGAGGGATTATATCATTACCATCAGGAATGTCAACTATTAAATCCCATTGATAGGTAAACCCTGCACAACCACCACCCTTCACACCTAGCTGTACACCTTTAACTTTATTGTCTTTAACAATGTGTGACAGGTGATCGTTAGCTTTCTCTGTTACCAGTACCGTATCCATATTATCCTCTAAGAATTTTAAACAGACATAAAACGTAGGCTGTAATTACAGAAGATAACCATAGCCCAAAGCTGTTGGTAAAACCTAAGTCCTCCATGTGTGTCTTTAGAATAAGAACAGTTAGGAGCATTATTACCCAAGATAATATTGGTATAAATATAAGAAAAGGCATCCATTTAAGAAGGGTACTTACTATTAATTTGAAGGTCTGGATCATATTTAAAATTTCCTTCTATTGGATTTATAATATTCATATCTACTTTTTCTGTATCTTCTAAATTTATTTTAAAGAAAGGTTCATTATCTTTATATTTATTATTAATACGGACTATTTCTGAATCCTTTACAGTGTTACCGTCAGTGAACCATCCCCAAGAACAATCATAATTAAAGACTACAAAAGTTAAAGTTCCTTTAGATCCTTCCTTTAACCATTTCTCTATAAGTCTTTTCTTACGATAAGGAATACGAACATCAGGGAATGGATAGTATTCTCCCTTCCAACCTTTCTTTACTTCCACCTCAAACTGAGCCAGTTGATCATCTTTCATACATCTAATATCAGAATTATAATTTTCTCTTTTATCTATACCATAATAACCATTCATTTCAAGCCAAGGTAATATAGCCTTTACTGCTTTAGGATGGTTTTCATTATATAAACTTTTACTAAACTTCATACGTGGAAAATTTTCTTTTCTAACTTCCATTACTCATCTTCTCCTGTGTCAAATGGGTTATCAATCTCAGTCATTCTACCTGTCTTCCTGTCATAGAATAGATGGGTAGCTATGCCTGTCTCTCCGGTGTACCTGTTTTTCAAGATACGTACTATCGTAGTATTAGAAAGTATCTCATCATCCTCTTGTTGATTTCTTTCCAAGGCTATAACCCCATCACTTAGATGGGCTATACTGGCAGATCCCCTGAGATGAGATAAAGATACTTCCTTTCCTTCTTCATGTCCTCTATCTCCAGAAGGTCTACGTAGATGGGATACCAAGAGTAATCCAATGCCGGTCTGTTCCACCAATGATCTCAACTTAGTCATCAGTATATCTATAGATTTTCTTTCATCCCCGAAAGATTCATCCTGTCCCGATACCAGAATACTAAGATGGTCCAAGACCACCCACTTACAGCCCAGTGCCTGTGCCATAAACCTGACCCTACTCAAGATCTCATCATTACCTATACTACCAAAGTGGTCAAAGGCAAAGAACCTCCCAGAGTTAATGGTACTATCTTGCCATTGCTCTAGTTCTTCCCTGGTGAAACCTTCTCGTACCTCTTTAATATACAGTCTGGAAGAAGCCTCCACACTCATGATATTCCATGCCGTATTTTTGACACTTTCTTCCAGAGCCAGAACCCCTATGTTATCTTCCGTATTTTTCAAGAGATGGTGCATTAACTCTCTCATGATGCTTGACTTACCCATGCCAGCACCAGAGGTGAAGGTAACTAACTCTCCTGTTCTCATACCATAGGTCTTCTCATTCATCTTAGGCCAAGGATACAGACAAGTCTCACAGTACTCCTCATCATACAGACTACTGCCAAGATCCTTGAGATTAATTATACCGGCAGGGGTATAAGGTTGTGCATTCCACCATGCTTGAGTGAAGGCTGTGCCTTTCCCCATCTTGAGATACTCATTGGAATCCTTGTGTTCAAGATGTACGATCTTGCATTTATTAGGGGCAAACAACTGAGCCACTTCCTCTGTAGCTTTACGTCCAGCCTTGTCCATATCAAATGACAGAACCACAGTATCAAAACTATCCAAGTAAGAGAATGCTTTCTTACAATCCCTTAATGCTCCTGCTGATCCTGTCTTTATGGATACACAAGGCCACTTTGAACCCATCATCTGATAGGCAGACATAGCATCCACCTCTCCTTCACACACAGTAACATACTTACCTTTGGGAGAAAAGATATTCTGACCAAAGAGAACAGCATTACCTATTTCACCCTCTGACCACATCTTCTTATCTTTAGTTTGTCTTACCTTGGTAGCTATCTGATTACCTAACTCATCAAAGTATCCATAAAGGTGATGAGTTATTATATTACCGTCACTTTTAATCTTTGTATTATATTTCTTGGCAGTCTCCATAGAAATTTTACGATCACTTAACTCACCCCAATTCCCAGTTGTAGACATGGCCTTTACCTCTTGCTTGGGTATGGCTAATATGTTATCACCAAACCTAGTTTCACAGGCAAAACAATAAGAGTATCCTGATGCATGATTTACATTGGCATCACTGGAACCACACTTGGGACATGGCCCACGATCTAACCATTTCTGTTGTTGCATCATACCCCAGGCCCTGGCCAAGTGCCATTGTAAATTTCTTTCATACGTTCACTCATATCATTTTCCTTTTCATTTTCATTTTCAAAAGAATTAGAACTTACTAAACATTTCCAGGATATCGGAAACAAGTTAGACATATAATATCCTATACTTTCTGCTATCCATCGAGTTTCTGTTTGAGCATCTTCCATTAATCTAAGGTTACATACTCTGGCAAAGGCATATAGACTACCAGACCAGTACCATTTTGTCAACATAGATTGTGGGAGTATAGCTCTGGCTTGTTCAGGACACACCCCTGCCTTGATCATCTCCTTATAAGTTTGTTCACAAAGTTCGATTGCATATTTATATTTTGTATTAATCCATTGACTACCATACACTTCATGATTACTTGATCCTTGTTTTTTATTTAATGCTTTTTCTCTCCATGTCTTGGGTTGCCAGAACTCAGGAGATTTACTGACATATCTTCTACTAACTTCATTCCAGGCTAGACCTACTTGATGCTTCATTAATTGTCTGGCTACAAATATGGGAGCAGATATTTTAAATGTAGCATGACAATGAGAGAATGGACTCCAATGATTATGATCTGATAAATATTTAATTAACCTTTGATCAGAAGGATCTAATTCATGAGATATTTTACCATCCACCATATCATTATTGAATGATACTCTGGCAGCATCTACCACAGTTTTATCAGTACCCATACTATTAATAAATACAACATTATTCATTTACAAAACTCCTTGGAAAAGAATATCTCCTTAAAACTGCACACTTGGGAATAGAAATTAATCCTCCATACTGTGCCTCACTTGTGATATCATAATTATTTATGGAACCGGCCAAGGTAATGTAAATGTTATCTTCATTAACTAATATACCACAAGATTTAATTCTCATGGGGGTTAGATCCTTTACTTCTTTCTCAGACTTCCAGTCAGCATCTATATATTCAGCCGAATCAATCCATTCCAGACACACTACAGTTTCACTCATCAAAATCTTCCCATACTTCTCGTACATAATTATCAACAAAATTTTCTTTGTCGGACATGATATCATCGACATCCAACTTTGCTAATCTTTTGGATTCTTTTACATCATATCCTTCAGCCTTGTATTGTCTAGTTAGGGAACGAAATAATCTTTGCCGTTCTCTTTGGATCATTGTGTTAGTCATCTCATCATTCCTATTTCTGGGTATGAAGCTCAAGCTCTCCCTGCACTTCATCTAGCTCTGCTTGTATACGATCAAAGATGTACTCCTTATTTTTTCCATGCATCTCAAGCCAAGATTTTCTGGACATTATGGTAGCATCTTCCTCCATTTCCATTAACCAATCTTTTACTTTGCCCATGCTATTCTCCTCTAATTTTGTGATAGTATTACGTACTCTCCAAACAATATAATCTAATTCTTTTATGTGATCATATAATTCTTCTTTATCTTCTCCATATTTCTCCAAGAATTTATCCCTTCCTATGGTGTTTCCATCACGATACATGGAAGAACTATATTCAAACTTTGCCTTCATCATCTTCATCTTTTTCATAGGGAGGAAAGTCTGCCATTAAAGCCCAACCAGACATACCACTATAACTAAAACTAGCTTCAGGATTTATTTTTCTTTGAAGATCATAGATTTCTTCTTGCAATGTTTTAATTCTTTTATGTGATCTGTTTAGTTGTTCTTGTAAATCTTTAATATTTCTCCGTAATTCTTTTTCGATATCCATCTGATCTCCTTTCTTTAGCTTATCAAAGATATCATAAGCCTCTAAGAATGTCAAGTATTTAGTTCCAGTGATATACCAACCACCTTCCCACTTCTCAATCTTCATCTTCAGCAAGTCCTAATCGAGTGTAGACTCCGGTAACAACCCACTTCCACTTATCCCAAGTGGCAGTATGTCCTATACCACCTTTCTCTTTTGGTACAAATGAGTTCATCAACTCCCATTGCACCCATTTGCCATCTGATCTTAGAGTAAATTCAGTTTTATTTTCCATTCTAATGTACCCTCATTAACCCAATTGTATCAAAGATTAATAACTCAGGAGGTAAGTCATATTCCATTATAGTTTTTCTCATATATTTCCAAGCATCTGCCTCATTAATAAATGTCTTTGCTGATCCATCCCCATTCATTAAGATATCAGGCAAAGGATAATCTTCATCCTCTGGATCTGTTCTTGCTATTACCCACATTGAAATTTCCCCTGTGTTTTATTTTACGATCATACAATTTTTTATTCCTTACAATCCTCTGCTTCCATAAAGGATCAGAGAGTTGCTTTGCAACCGGATTCTTTTTACGTTGACCGGCAACTCCCTGATCTTTCATAGTCTTATTCCTTATGAAACTTCACTATTATCTAACTCTCTTATTACAGAGGCATTCCACATGGAAGCATCTGTTCTAGCTTCATCCAAAGATTTAGCCTGAATAACAAACTCTTCGTCATCAAGACATCCTCCTGGTTCAATACATAAGAACCATTTGTGATTAGGTTTTAGTTGTTTCATAGTTAGCTCCACCGTTGTATGCATCTACTGCACCTTTAATTAAATTAATATAGTCTTCTTGTTCTTCATTGACTATATCTCTCAAGGAAAGGTGATCTTCAAGCCAAGTACCTATATAATTTATCTGTTCTTTTGTTAGTTCTATTTTTTCTCCATGTATAGGACAAGCAGGATCTGGGATCGGACTCCATTCCAATTCCACACATGTACATTCTTCTTCATATTCCATAGTCCTATTCCTTATGCTGCTAGTTGTAACCATTGTGGTGAGTGTAACATCTTACGTACCTTCTCTTCTCTAACACCTATGGTAGAGTGAGATGGCCTGTCACCGTTACCACTATAACCTACTATCTTATCATGGCTAGACCAACAAGTAGCAGCCTGATAAGCAGTCCATAATGTACCTGCATTTCGAGTAGCATATTTTTCATAGTGTCCACGACCATGCAAATGCCGGTTCTCCTGATCAAAGATCTTCATAAGATTACTTAACATAACTTTATTAGGTACTGTCTTACGAGTAACGTTATCTGTTCTCTTAGCTAATGTATGAGTAAACAGATTGATTACATTATCACGACTAACATCCGTATGATACCAATTTTTCATCTGATTTAATCCTTCACCAGATATATATTCTCCTGCATTTTTTATCTTTGATGCAAAGGCAGGTATATTAAAGTTCTTTGTATGCCTACCATAGACATAAGCTAACTTGTCACCGGATACTAATGTATTATAACAGAATCCTCTCCATAATCCCATCATTCCGTTGTTAGCCCATGTTCTATTATGGGAAGTACGAAATACAAACTCAGGTATAACCTCATCTCTGTTCCCTCTCACTTCAAGACATAAACTATGTGCCGGAAACCTAGCTCGTAGCTCCAACTTAGCACCATTGTCATGTAGATTAGTTTCAAATGTAGCATCAGTCATATCAAGACCTGATAAATCTAGTGCTGATTCCACACCAGACACTATATCTTGATACTGCACAGGTTCATATGCTTCAGAGACTATGGCAACAGGCTGTTTGTTATCAGTACGTCTAAGACCCATGCCAATATCAGTTGGTATGCTGAATCCATCATGAGAATCAAGATAGAATTTCTCTACGGTAAAGTCTATTATATCATGGTCAAACATTATGCTACATCCTTTTCATCACACCATTGGTTATATCCATTTATCAAATTATTAATATCTGCCAAGTCAAGGCTATAAATATTATCTACATCTGCCACCTTTAATACCCATTCACCCAGGTGAAAAGGAATATCTTGGTGGTCTTCAAAATTATAGTCTGTAATTTGTTTAGGAGTACCTATAGAATCTTTCCTTACACTCTTAATATCAGACATCTTCAATCTCCAATTGATAGCTATGTGTTTTTGTATTAACTAATAATCCTTTTTTATTTCTCTTAACTTTTAGCTGTAACATTTTGAAAAGACCAGACATATCGGTTTCCATGTGATTTATCTTACTATACTCTGGATGACTAATCGTCTGACATTTTCCTTTCAACATCTTTCAGAGTCCTTTCTATCATATCTTTACCATGCTTGTCAACATGATTAAATGTTATTAATAAATTTAATGTAGCCCTTAAAGCTCCAATCGAATGGAAAGTATTACCTAACTTTTTCCAACTAATCGTTGCTGTATCTTCCATATTCATGCCTTTATATTATATCATATTTATTATATTAAATATAGTATACTAGAATAATTTTTTATATCTATCTATAGTTGTTATAGGATTTTCTTATAGTGTTAGCTTGGTTGAGGATAGAAAGATAACCTTATTTAAGAACCTAATGGCATTAGGCAAGGCTTTGCTCATATGCTTTCTCTCTCTATCCTCAATCAAACTAATGAGGCAGGAAGTGAGGGGAGTCGAGCCCCTCGTTAAGATCTTGCAGGATCTCTGTTGATGTCTGCAACCTATCAACATTCACAACCCATCCTTCCATGTTTTAATATAATCATTTACTTTAAAATTTCTATCTATAGTTGTTATAGGATTTTCTTATAGGATGTTTAAACAGGATGAGAGGGAGGATTGCTCCTCCCCCTTATACACGGTTAGTAAACCCCCTCCGACAGTAGTGTTAAACACTCCTCACAGTCACATTTCTCAATCCACTTTAACTGCTCAAAAACTTCCTTTACAGTCGACTCGTGAATGTGATGCAGGCCAGGGTCACCATTTGCAAACCAACCTGGTTTCAGGTAGAGCCAGTGAGAGTATCCTCCTAATCCATCCGATGACCCAAACTCATCGTATTCTACCCAGTAAACCGGACCTGGTTCACCATTGGTGGTCTTGTAATAATCACCTTTGGAGAACTCAACTAAGTGAGGGTTCTTTGCAATCCAATTCAGGATTGTCTTGGAACGACTACCGTTAAATGCCATATAAACCTCCTTGGGTTTGGCCTGTTGAAAAAATAACTATATAATATATAATTACCCATTTCCAGATTTCAAGAGATAAATATAAATTTATTTTCATGTGGTATTTTTATCACACTTATGAGAATGATTATCATTTGTATGTGTCAATCTATAATCGTTATAGGATTTTCCTATAGTGAGAATGATTCTTACTTGCATTGAGAATGATTCTCATCTATAGATTTTCAATTCTGTATATCTCCTCCAAAAATGCTGTAGTTTTTCCTAGCTTATTGAACGAGTGCTTAGTATCATATAGATTTTTCAAGAACTTATTGTAATCAAACTCTTTGGTATACAAGGCTGTGAGTATAGCTGATTGAAATGTCTGCTTCTTTAAGGTACTGGGAGACAGAGATGGATTAAAGGTAGCATACTGTAATCGTTTGAATTTATGTAGCATATCATCCACATGATTTTGAATTTGGGTATTCCATTGCAACTGTCCATCTTTGAAGTGCTGATTATTTCCCCACCTTCTGGTTCTTCCTCTCCAGATAGACAGTAATATTCCATGTGTTACTTTATGAGTTCTATAATATTCCATATATTTACTATAAGCTTTCTTCTTTCTTGGTTGTTTTGACCAGTAATCTCCAAAGTTAGTGAGTGTCCAGTTATTTTGATTCGTATTGAGAATACTTAACATTCCTTCTGTTATATCTTTGTCTACCTCTTGCATATAGAAAGGGTATCCCAGATGTTGACAGGCTAAGTACCTTGTTTGGCCGTCAATGATAACATAATTACCTTTCTTTTTAGTCTCTTTCTTGACTAGAATAGGTCTATATTCCAACAGATTACAGTTACTTATGGATGTAGCTAGTCTTAAAACACTTCTGTCTGTTGGTGTACGGTTTCCACCCTCCCCGACTGTTAGCTTGTTATACGTGGGATCATTTGTGTTTACTAATTTAATTGAACTTGAAGTTCTCATTTCTCTGTTCCTTTATGTGCATAAATTTTCATTGATCGTTTAAACACCTCATCAAATACCGTGTCATCATCCATATCCATAAGA
>PAKP01000073.1 GCA_002706985.1 Sneathiella sp.
ATCAGGGTCTCGCGGGTTTGCGGCTTAGAATCCTCTGTCATGACGGAATTTCCTCACAGATTGGCCGTTCGTCTCGTTCTGGTAGTGATCATGCATAAAATTGCTTTCGAGAACAGCGGAGTTTTTCATGAGCCTGATTACAGAGACGACCAAAGGCCTGAATGCCGAGCGCGCGAAGGCCGGCCTGCCGCCGCTCACGCCGGATGACAGGCTGATGCAGTCGGCACAGCAGCATTCGGATTTCATGGACAAAGCGAAAACCCTGACACATCAGGGCGAGAACGAACCGCCTTTTGACCAGCGCATACGCAACGCCGGATATGTCAGCAGCTATGAGGAGGAAAACATCGCCTGGACCACGGGGGGTGCACAGGAGGTTGTCAAACTCTGGATGGGGGACAAGCCGCACCGCGACAATATTCTCAATCCGAAGATTACCAACCTTGGGCTCGGCATCTCGCCGCCGGAAAACACCGGGGATGCCAGCACCGCCAGGTACTGGGCCCTGGACCTCGCCGCGCCGCTTGGCTAACCGGCGAGCTTGCGCAGCCGCTTGATCAGGCTGGAGGTATCCCAGCGATTCCCGCCCATATTCTGGATGTCGGAATAATACTGATCGACCAGCGCCGTGTTCGGCAGGCTGGCCCCGATCTGGTCGCTCGTCTTGAGGCAGATGCCGAGATCCTTGCGCATCCAGTCGACGGCGAAACCGTAGTCGAACTTGTCGGCGATCATCGTCTTGTAGCGGTTTTCCATCTGCCAGCTCTGCGCCGCGCCCTTGGAAATCACCTCAATCACCTTTTCCGCATCAAGTCCCGCCTTCTCGGCAAAGTGAATCCCCTCCGAAAGGCCCTGAACGACGCCAGCGATGCAAATCTGGTTGACCATCTTGGTCAGTTGCCCGGCACCCACGCCGCCCATCAGCATGCAGGCCTGGGAATATACGGAGATCGGCTCTTTCGCGCGGTTGAAATCCTCTTCCGCGCCGCCGCACATCACCGTCAGCTTGCCATTCTCCGCCCCGGCTTGGCCGCCGGAGACCGGCGCATCGACAAAGCCGACGCCCTTCTCTTTCGCAATGGCGGCAAGTTCCTCCGCCACCTCGGACGAGGCGGTTGTGTGATCGACAAAGACTGAACCGGATTTCATGGTGGCGAGAATACCGGTCTCCCCAAGGACGACGCTCCTGAGGTCGTCATCATTGCCGACGCAGACCATGACGAAATCCGCGCCTTCTGCGGCCTTCGCCGGGGTATCGGCATGGCTTCCGCCATAGTCGGAGACCCATTTTTCCGCCTTTGCGCCTGTCCGGTTGTAGACTGTGGTGTCATAGCCGGCCTTTTGCAAAAAGCCCGCCATCGGATATCCCATCACGCCAAGCCCAATGAACGCTGCCTTCTTTGCCATCTTCAATCGCCTCCCTGAAAAAACACCTGTCCGTTGTACCCTCTTGCGGCGCGGCGCGAAAGACCCCGGAACGTTATTTTTCGGCTGGCGGAATTTACCGGCTAGAGATCGTGATACTGGCCCTTGTGGAACAGCAGCGCCTTGTTCTCCTCCCCCATGATGACATTGGTCACCCGGCAGATGAAGACGGCATGGTCCCCCGCCTCATGAACGGCGTAGGTCTCACATTCAAAAACGGCGAGGCTCTCCCCGAAGGCCGGGCAGCCGTTCTCGCAAACATAATGGTCAACGCCGTCGAACCGGTCGTCATGGGCCATGGAAAAGCGGTCGGAGAGATGCCTCTGCTCCGGGGTGAGGATATTGACAGCAAACTTTCCGCTGGAAAGAAACTCCTGGCAATGGCCGCCGACATGGGCAAGGCTGAACAGCACCAGCGGCGGATCAAGAGAGACGGAACTGAAGGAGTTCACGGTCACGCCGAGCGGTTCGTCCGTCGCGCTCCGCGAGGTGACAACTGTGATGCCCGTGGCGAAACAGCCAAGGGCGTTCCTGAATTCTCTGGCGTCAAAACTCATGTGTAACCATTACCTGCCGTCAAAACCCGTATTACCTGCAAACGGCGGCACTTTCCCACAAATGATTGTCAAAATCATTAATTTTCTGACCCCTAAAGTCCCGGCAGAATATATATAAGAAGCCGCAAGTCCCTGCCCCTCTTTAAAAACTTCCTAAAATTACACACGCTTTATTAACCATTTTCAGGTCAAAATCCCCGTCTAATTCCTTGGATGAAACCCGTAAGGATGTCTGTGTAAGAATGTTTTGGATTATTGGTATTGTTGTGACATTCGGCTCCGTGGCCGGTGGCTATGCGCCGCACGGCAGCTTTGCCGTGCTGTTCCAGCCGCTCGAATTCCTGATCATCCTCGGCGCTGCCGCGGGCGCCTTTCTGCAGGCAAACCCGAAATGGGTGATTTTCGGCTTTCTGAAGTCGTTCGGAAAGCTGATGAAGGGGTCGCCTCATGACAAGAAGGCCTATACGGAACTGCTGACCCTGCTGTATGCGCTGTTCAAGCTCTCGAAGACCAAGGGCATGATCGCGCTGGAGCCGCATATCGAGAACCCGCATGAGAGCGAGCTGTTCCAGCATTTCCCGGCCTTTTCCAAGAACCATCACGCAGTGGATTTCATCTGCGACTATCTCCGGCTGATGACCATGGGGACTGAAAATCCGCATGAGCTGGAAGCCCTGATGGATCAGGATATCGAAACCCATCATAATGAGGGGCATGCGATTTCCGGTGCCGTCACCTCACTGGGAGAGGCCTTGCCTGCCTTCGGTATCGTGGCCGCCGTTCTGGGTGTGATCGTAACCATGGGCTCGATCGCCGAGCCGCCGGAAATTCTCGGCGGGCTGATCGCCGCTGCGCTGGTCGGTACCTTTTTCGGTATTTTCGTCGCCTATGGCCTGTTCTCCCCCATGGGCAAGAATCTGGAACAGTTCGCCGATGCGGACACCAAATATTTTGAATGCATGAAGCAGGGACTGCTCGCCCATTTGCAGGGCTACGCCCCGGCCGTCTCAGTGGAGTTTGCGCGCAAAACCCTGTACAACCACGAGCGCCCCTCCTTTATCGAGGTGGAAGAAGCCTGTAATGAAGCGCCGACCGTCTGACATGCGTCCCGGTAGGTTAAGAGGTTCCCATGGCGGATGATGTCGCCCCGATAATCGTCAAGAAGGTCAAGAAAGGCGGCCATGGTCATCATGGCGGTGCCTGGAAGGTTGCCTATGCCGACTTCGTGACCGCGATGATGGCGTTCTTCCTGTTGCTGTGGCTGCTCAATGTGACGACGACGGAACAGAAGGAAGGGCTCTCCGACTATTTCGCCCCGACAACCGCCAGCATCAGCCAGTCCGGCGCCGGGGGAATGCTGGGCGGGCAAAGCATGCAGACCGAGGGTTCGCGTATTTCCGACCTTGGCGTGCCCTCTGTCGTTTCCAGCATCACACCGCCCGAAGAAAGCCGCAAGAGCGAGAGCAACGATGAGCGCGAGGCGCGCGAACTTGAGGAGGCCGAACTCCTTGAAAAACTGCGCAAGATCGAGGAAATGAGCTTCGAGCAGGCGCGCGACCAGATTCGCCAGGCCATCAACAAGGACCCGGAACTGTCTGGCCTACAGGACAATATCATCATCGACATGACGCCCGAAGGCCTCCGCATCCAGATTGTCGACCAGTTCAACGAGAGCATGTTCGAAAGCGGCAGCGCGACAATCACGCCGAAGATCAAGAACCTTGTCGGCATGATCGCCAAATCGATCGAAGAGTTGCCCAACAGCCTCTCCATCAGCGGCCATACGGACAGCGCGTCCTTCAGCGGCGGCACCTATTCCAATTGGGAGCTGTCCTCCGATCGCGCCAACGCCAGCCGCCGCGCCCTGCTGGACGCCGGGCTTGATCCGGAACGCATAGAGAGGGTCGCGGGGCGCGCCGATACGGACCCGATGATCACCGATGATCCGTCCAACCCCGGCAACCGCCGGATCAGCATTATCCTGCTGCGCGAGACGCCGGTCCTGCCCGCGAACCTGAAGTAGCAGCCCGCTACATCTTCCAGATAAGCAGTTTCGTCTTCCGTCCGTCCTTGACGGTGACGATACGATTGGGTTTCCTCTCCGGCACGGCGAAGCTGTTGCTGATGAACAGGCTGCCGGGTTTCATCTCGGTCCGCGCCTTGTCATAGAGCCGCGCCATCGGCACTGGGGAGAGGAAACAATACACAAGGTCATACTGCCCGAGATCCTCTTTGAAGATATCACGAAACCGGAAATCGAGATTACCACCGCCGCCGAGCTTGCCCCGCAGCCAGGAGAGCGCGAAGGGCAGCGGCGCCGTCTCAAGCCCGGTAAACTGCATCTCCGGTCGCGCCCTTGCCAGAAAAAGCAGCGTGCCGCCGAGGCCGCTGCCGAGATCGGCGGTATGCAGCTTCGTCTTGTAGGGCAGCAACTCCAGAAGCGCCGCGGCCGTCGTCCGGTTGGTCAGGTAGAGCGGCACGCGGTTGCCTGCCACATTCCAAAACACCAGCACCAGCAGCAACAGGATGACCGGAAACACCCATCCCGGCAGATCGAGCGCCAGCGCGAACAGCAGTAAAGGCGGCGCAATCACCTGCCCGACCACCCACGGCAGAGAGAAACGGAACCCGCGGCTGACGATTCCGGCCAGCAGTCCCTGCGCCAGCATCACCCAAAGGAGCGGAACGGGCGCATCCATCGCCTCTTCCGCGAATGGGCGGAGCAGATAGAGCACACCGAACACCACCGCCTGAATGGCGAGGGCGCCGAGAACCGGTGATCTTTCCCTGAACCGCGCAAGCGCCATGCCGTTGCTAACCCGCCGCCGCGGCACGCGGTACCGCCATATTCTCCCGGATCGGCCAATGAATGAGGCCAGAGAGAATGCCGAGCGCAACACTCATCCACCAGACGACATCGTAGGAGCCATAAAGATCGAACGCGACCCCGCCGATCCAGGCGCCGAGGAAGGCCCCGATCTGATGGCCGAAAAAGACGAACCCGAAAAGGGTCGTCATATATTTCGGGCCGAACATCACCGCGACCAGCCCGGAGGTGAGCGGCACGGTCGACAGCCAGAGCAGACCCAATATGCCGGCAAAGAGAATAATCGTCAGCGGACTGATCGGAACAAGGATAAAGGCGAGAAACAGGGCGGCGCGGGCAAAATATAGACCGCTCAGGAGATATTTCTTCGAATATTTCCCGCCGAGATAGCCCGATGCGAGCGAACCGATGACATTAAAGAGCCCGACGACCGAGAGCGCGATCGCCCCGTATTTCGCATCGACATTCTGATCGACGATATAGGCAGGCAGATGTACGGCAACGAATGTCACATGGAAACCGCAGACGAAAAAGCCGAAGAACAGCAGCCAGTAGCTGCCATTGCCCGCGGCCTCCCGCACAGCAGAAGACAGACTGGCGGCACCGGCGGCGGCGCTATCCTCCGCCTTGCCCGTTACCAAGGCCGACGCCGGGATCATCAGAAGCGCGCAGCAGCCGATCAGCACCAGCGCCATCGACCAGCCATACCCCGCGAGGAACGCTTGACCCAGCGGAACCATCAGGAACTGACCCAAACTGCCCGAGGCGCCCACAATGCCGAGCGCCATGGAGCGTTTGTCATCCGGCACTGCGCGGCCGACGGAGCCGATGACGACACCGAAGCCGGTGCCTGAGAGGCCAAGACCGATCATGACCCCTGCGGTAAGATGGAGTTCGCCGGGACTGCCGGTGTTGGCCATCAGGAACAGGCCCGCCGCATAGACAATGCCGGAGACGACCAACGTCCGGCCGGAGCCGTATTTATCGGCGATGGCGGAAGCAAAGGGCTGTGACAGACCCCAGACGATATTCTGGATGGCAAGGGCAAGGCCGAAAACCTCCCGCCCCCAGCCGAATTCCGATGAAACCGGCTCCAGAAACAGGCCAAAGGCCGCGCGCGACCCCATGGCGATCAGGCTTATCAGGCCGCCCGCAAGGATCAGAATGAGAAAAGATCTCGACGCCATTGTTCAATCCTTCACAACAGTTGGTATGTCTGGCGCGCCCAGGACGAGTTTATGTCTTATTGTATTTAATCCAACAAGTACCATTTACTTCCTATGACTGATACCAGTTGTTTCTATACTGATAAAGGAACTGTCCATCCATGAACAAATCCGATGGCCCGTTAATTGAACTTGGCTCGCTGGACGGCCAGAATACAGACCGGCAGACCGGGACAAAGGCTTTCAATCCCGATGATTTTGAATCGATCCGCCTGCGCCGTGTCTTCGCCTACGCCATTGACGTGGTCTGTATCGCCGTGATCTCCGTGGTCGCGACCTTTGTTGCCACCATACTCGGCGTTATCAGCTTTGGCGTGCTGACTCCGTTGCTAGTGCTGATTCTTGCGCTGATCCCGCTTGCCTATCATACCTTGCTGGTCGGCGGGCCCGGCAGCGCCACCCTCGGCATGCGGTTCATGAATATACGGCTGGAGCGCCTCGCGGGCGGGCCACCGGACTATCTGATCGCCTTCGTCCATGCGGCCGTCTTCTATCTCAGTGTGGCCGCCACCTCGTCCCTGATCCTGCTGATCTCCCTCTTCAATCCGCGCGGACGCTGCCTGCATGACTTTGTGATCGATGTGGTGATCCGCCGGGTGCCGCTCCGCTCATAAGGCGTCTCGAAACTCGTAATATAGCCGGGCAAGCGACAAAAGCGGCACCCTGAGTGCCGTTCCGCCCGGAAAGGGTTTGTGCGGGATGCGCGCGAACACATCGAAGCGCCCGGCATCCCCGGCAATTGCCTCACCGATCACCCGGCCGACAATGGCGGACAGCGGCACGCCCTGCCCGGAATAGCCCTGGGCGTAGTAGATATTTCCCCGGCGCCCGACATCGGGCAGCATATTGCGCGTGACCGCAACCCGGCCGCCCCAGATATAATCAACCTTCACCTCGCCCAGCTGGGGGAAGGTTGCCAGCATATTATCCTTCAGCGCCGTCCCGGCCACCTTGCGCCGGCTGACCAGCTTGTCGCGCCCGCCATACAGCAGCCGGTTATCCGCCGAGAGACGGAAATAATCGAGGTTGAAGTTCGTATCGGAGACGCAGGCCTCGGTCTTCATCAGCGCCTTCGCCTTTTCCTCGCCCAACGGTTCAGTCGCAATGATGCAGGTATCGACGGGAATGATCTTCGCCGCGAGGGACTTGCTGAGATCACCCAGATAAGCATTGCCCGCGAGAACGACGTAATTCGCCGTCACGGAACCATCATCGGTTTTGACCACGGGCTTGGCACCGTCAAACACCTCCGTCACACGGGATTCCTCATAGATCGTCACCCCGGCTGCCACCGCCGCAACACTGAGGCCCAACACATAGTTCAGCGGATGCAGATGGCCGCCGTCCTCATCCAGCAGCGCGCCGCAGAAGCGGTCTGTCGCAAGATAGCCGCCAAGATCCTCCTCCGGGATCCATTTATACCGCTCATAGCCATAGAGCCGCTCGCAATGCGCCTGTTCCTCCAGCAGCCATTCGCGGTGACGCGGCTTGACGGCGGCATAGAGTTCCCCATGGCGAAGATCGCAGGCAATATTGTGACGGGCAATCCGCTCTTTCAGCAGGCGTGTCGCCTCGACCGAGAAACCCCAGAGCCGGGCCGCCTCTTCCGCCCCCGCAATCTCTTCCGTATCCACCATGCCGGGTGTGTAACCGGTCGCGATCTGACCGCCATTACGGCCCGACGCCCCGAAGCCGATCCGCTCCGCCTCCAGCAGCGTTACCGCGAATCCCTTCTCGGCCAATTCCAGCGCCGCGCAGAGCCCGGTATAACCGCCGCCAATGACGCAAACATCGGCGCGCGTCCCGCCGGCAAGGCGCGGAAAATCGGCGCGCTCATTTGCCGAAGCATCATAGTAGGAAATACTCATCGTGGTTTTTCTTCAAAGGTTTATGGCCATCCGGCGATAACAACAGACTTGCAAGATTCACGACAATCTTCATGATGGAGCTGTCGGTGCAAAATCTTCGCGAAGCTTTTACTCCGACGCGGCAAAACAGCAAGGATTTATTTGCAGTCAATGGAAATAGTTGGATCAACATTTCATATCTGGGCGGTTTTTGCCTTTATCGCCGTCGCGATTGTCGCCTTCGCCAACGAGCGGGTCGAGCTGGAAATTTCCTCCATCGCGGTCATTGCGGGGCTGTTGCTGCTGTTCCATTTCTACCCGCTGGTGAATCAGGCCGGAGAAAACCTGCTTACTCCGCGGGAGATTCTGGCCGGGATCGCCGATCCGGCGCTGATCACCGTACTCTCGCTGCTGGTGGTGGGGCAAGGCATTGTCCGTACCGGGGCGCTGGAACAGCCGATCCGCCGCCTTGTTGCGCTGCGCCGCCATCATCCGGTGCTGGCCATCGCCGTGGTGCTGTCGACCGTGCTGCTGATCAGCGCCTTCATGAACAATACGCCGGTGGTGGTCATCTTCATCCCGCTGATGACCGCCCTGGCCGAGCGTTTGCACCGCTCGACCTCGACCCTGATGATCCCGTTGAGCTACGCCTCCATCCTCGGTGGCATGACGACGCTGATCGGCTCCTCCACCAACCTGCTGGTCATGGCCGCCGCGGTACAGGCCGGGCAGCCGCAGATCAGCTTTTTCGATTTCACCATTCCGGGTACCGTGCTGGCCATTGCCGGTCTGATCTATGCCCTGATCATTATTCCGCGCATCCTGCCCGAACGCGGCTCGATGAAGGGCGATGTGATGGATGTGTCGGGCAAGCAGTTCATTGTCCAGATGGAAGTATCCCCTGACAGCCCGCTGGTCGGCGAGGAAGCGGTCGCCGGACAGTTCCCGAGCCTGCGCAACATCACCATCCGCTTTATCCAGCGGGGGGAGCATATCCTGCTGCCCCCGTTTGACGGCATTACCCTGAAACCCGCCGATGCGGTGGTTTTCGCCGGCACCCGCAAATCCATCACCGAGGCCTTCGCCGACAACCCGCAGATACTGCAGGGCTTTCTGGAGCCGGACAGCGGCAGCACGGAGGCAAGCGAGGAACTCGCCTCGGTGCAGGACCAGACGCTGGCCGAAGCCGTGGTCGCCCCGGCCTCGCGGATGATCGGCCGGGCACTCTACCAGATCAGCTTCCATTACCGCACCCGCTGCGTCGTCGTCGGCATCCAGCGCCGCTCGCGCATGATCCGCACCAACCGGATGACGGATATCCGGCTGGAGGCGGGCGATGTGCTGCTGATCCTCGGCCAGCGGTCGGATATCATGCGGCTCAGAAACAATCCGGATGTGCTGCTGCTCGAATGGTCGGCGCGCGAACTGCCCGCAACCGCCCTCGCCTGGCGCGCCCGCATCATCTTTGGCGCCGTGGTCGTCCTTGCCGCGACCGGGTTGCTGCCCATTGTGGTGGCGGCGGTCTGCGGGGCCGTCGCGATGGTCGTCAGCGGCTGTCTCAATGTCTATCAGGCGAGCCGGTCCATCGACCGGCGAATCCTGCTTCTGATCGGAGCCGCCCTCGGCCTGGGCGCGGCGATGCAGGCAACGGGCGGCGCGAGCTATCTCGCCCATGGCGTCCTCTCGCTGATGATGGGGGCCGGACCGGCGGTGATCCTCTCGGTTTTCTTCCTGCTGGTCGCCTTCTTCACCAATATTCTCAGCAATAACGCGACCGCCGTGCTGTTCACCCCGATCGGAATCAGTATGGCGCAGGAGATGGGGGTCGATCCGATGATCTTCATCTATGCGGTGATTTTCGCCGCCAACTGCTCCTTCGCGACACCCATGGGATATCAGACGAATCTGCTCGTCATGGGTCCCGGGCACTATAAATTCGCCGATTTTTTCAAGGCCGGCGCCCCTCTCGTCTTGCTGCTTTGGGTTATTTTTTCGCTTTTCGCGCCGTTTTATTATGGTTTGATGTAAAATCACGAAGAATTATGAAGCTGCCCTATTTGCGAACCCCCTAATTCGCGTTACCTTTATGTCATGGGAAATGTAACGAGAGATATGGCGACATGAAACGCGTGGAAATACCGTCACGCTTCTTCTTCTCGACACCCCCTGCCCCCTGCCCGTATCTGGAAGATCGGCTGGAGCGCAAGGTGGTGACCCTGCTCGCCGGGGAGGATCCGGACGGCCTGCACAACACGCTCAGCCACGCGGGGTTCCGCCGCAGCCAGGACCTCGCCTACCGGCCGGCCTGTGACGGATGCAGCGCCTGTATTCCGATTCGGGTCCGGTCGACGGATTTTCAGATGAAAAAATCCTTCCGCCGTATCTGGAAGGCAAATTCCGACATCACCGCCCGCATTCTGCCCTCCATGGCCAGCCGCGAGCATTTCGATTTGTTTCACCATTATCTGGAATCGCGCCATTCCGAGGGCGGAATGGTCGATATGGATTTCATCGACTATCAGGCGATGGTCGAGGAAAGCCCCGTCCGTTCCCGTCTCGTGGAATTCCGAAAGAGCGACAACAGACTGTTCGCTGTCTGTCTCATCGACCTGATGGAAGACGGCCTGTCGCTCGTCTACAGCTTCTTTGATCCGGAAGAAGAGAAACGGAGCCCGGGCAGCTTCCTCATCCTCTGGCATGTCTCCGAGGCGGAGCGCCAGGGGCTTCCCTATGTCTATCTCGGCTACTGGATCGATAAGAGCCCAAAGATGGCCTATAAGAAGCGCTTTTATCCGTCCGAAATCCTGACCCGCGACGGCTGGCAGCTGATCCCGGACTAGGCGCTTTCCCGCTTTTAAACCTTACAGCACAGCTTTCACCACCTCATAAGAAAACGGCGACGGATCGTTTTTGATCCACCGCCGCGTTCTCTCGCAATACTGCCCCACTCCCTAGAAGTAATGCGATACATCCCTGTGATCGGACTGGCAGGCCGCCACGAAGAGTGCCTGTTCATTGTCAAACCTGCGTTGCTCCCGGATGCCGAGCGTTCCGCGAATCGTCGCTTCATAACGCTCAAGGGTCGGCAGCAGGTTGACCTCCGCCTGATTGCGCCAGTCGAGCTGGGCTTCATAGTCGGCGACAAGCTCCGTCATGTCTTCCGTCGCCTTCTCGAAGTCAGGCGTCTCGTTTCTCAGGCTGCGCCGTACGCGGGACAGCCCGGACGAAATATCAGACGCGCCTTCAACCTCGCTCGCGCGACTGCTGAGATCCTCGATCGACGCGACCAGATCCGCCGCATCCGCCGTCGCGAGATTGGACTGGATCTGCATCAGGTCGGCCTGTAGATCGGCATAGGCGGCATTGTCCTGGAGGGTAGCGACAATCTCGGCAACCGGCTTATAGCCATCTCCAGCCGCGCGGCGGAACTTGCCACTTAGAATAGTTTCCTCTTTCAGCAGTGCCTTGAAGGTGGCATAGGTTTCCTTCCAGTCCGCCGGTATCTCGGCCGCGAGCCGCTCCCGGTCCGCTTCCAGATCGGCAACCCGGGCTTCCAGCTTCGCGCGCGCCTCTGCCTGATCATCACTGCGCATCCGGCCGATGGTAATCTTCAGATCATCGATTTCCTCGTCTTCCTCGCGAATGTCCGCTTGGATCCGTCGTACCCGCTCTTGCACCGGCATATAATCAACGACGGCCGCATTAATGCGGTCATCCGCCTCCCAGGCCTGCGCCATCAGGACAGGTGCCTCTTCGGCAGCCTCGAAGCTCTGCTCAAGCCCTGTCTTCAGGCGATCCGGCAGATAATCGAGGTTAAGCTGCCGCGCCTCGGCAATGGCGCTGTTGATGGCCGCACCCTTGGTGACGAACTGATCGTGGATATACTTGTCGACGCAATAGTCGAGACGCGGGTTACGCGGCGGCGGTGCGGTTTCCGACGTCAGCGACGCCCGGTTCGGCAAGTAGTTCACCAGCTGCGGGTAGAAACCGACGATGACCAGCGCGATAAGCTGCAGCGAGATAAAGGCGATCACACCCTTATACATGTCCAGCGTCTTGACGATGGGCGGCGCCACACCACGCAGGTAGAAGAGCGCAAAACCGAACGGCGGCGTCAGGAACGATGTCTGGATATTGAGGCCGATCATCACGCCAAGCCAAACGGCGGTAATATTCGCCGACGGATCGGCGAGCAGGATCGGCGCGACGATGGGCACCACGACCACGGCAATCTCGATAAAATCAAGGAAGAAGCCGAGAATGAAGATCACCGCCATCACAATGGTGAATTTCATCCAGAACCCGCCCGGCAGGCCGTTCAGGAAGTCGCGGACCAGCTCTTCTCCGCCGAACGCGCGGAAGGCCGCCGTCAGCATTGCGGCGCCGAGCAGGATGATGAAGACGAGAGAGGTCGTCTTCGCTGTCTCGATCATCACTTCCTGCAGGGTATTTTCGATCTTAAAGGCGCGCCAGCTGCTCCAGCCAATGGCGATAATCAGTCCAATTGTTGCAACAACGCCGAGGAACACACCCAGCGCATCCTGCGTCGTGTGGATCGCCTTGACGTTGGGCTGGAAGATCATAAGCACAGCCAGGATTCCGATGAGCGAGGCCAGCCCGAGAATAACGGGCGCATAGGCGTCCTTGCTGCCGTCTTTCAGACGATAGCCCGCCATCATGATCGCCCCGACGGCGCCAATGGCACCAGCCTGGTTCACCGTTGCGACACCGGCCAGGATCGATCCCAGAACAAGGAAAATCAGGCCAAGCGGCGGGAATAGCGCCAATGCCAGCTTGGCGAAAAAGGCCTTGTCGAACGTGCCGCCATGAACCGCCGGCGCCACCTTCGGGTTGATCAGGGCGTAAATCAGGATAAACAGCATATAGATGGCGACAAGCAACAGGCCCGGTATGAAGGCACCGAGGAACATTTCGCCCGCGCTGGTCGACACCACGCCAAAGGAGGACGGCATGGAAAGCTCGCCCGTTGCCGCCTTATGCAGTGCCTTTCGCGCCGTTCCCGCCTGATCCACGGCACTTGCCAGCTGGTCCGCGAGGATGATGAGAACGATGGACGGCGGAATGATCTGACCGAGGGTACCAGAGGCCGCAATCGTTCCGGTCGCCAGCGATTTCGAATAATTGTTCCTGAGCATCGCCGGCAGCGAGATCAGGCCCATCGCCACCACAGTCGCACCGACGATACCGGTCGTGGCCGCCAGCAGCGCACCAACAAACACCACGGAGATACCGAGCCCGCCCGGGATGGGGCCGAACAGCTGCGCCATAGTGACCAGCAGATCTTCCGCGATCTTGGAGCGTTGCAGCATGATGCCCATGAAGATGAAGAGCGGAATGGCGATCAGCGTATCTCGTTCCACCTCCCAATAGACGCCGCGGAGGTTGGTAACCCCGGCGCTCAGCCACTGCCAGGGGCCGCCATGCGAGAAATAGGCATCCGGGTTTCCGGTCGCGACATATCCGCAGAGCGCGGCAACCGCCACTGTGACAATCGCCGAGCCGGGCAAGGCGAAGGCGACCGGAAAGCCGGAGCCAAGAGCCAATGCCATCAGGAATACGAGAAGGGCGAGAAAAAGAAGTTCCATGATCCTACATTACCCTGTCAAGGACGACTCGTGGTCAACATGACCCGGTTGCTCCAGATAGTCGGCAACAGCCTCCATCAGATAACTGACGAATTGAACCAACATGGTGACGGCGAAAACGGCCAGAAACCCTGCCATCAGATATTTCACCTGCATTCCAACGCCAGATTGCGACACTTCGAAATTTGCCATCGGACTATAGAGAATGGAGGTCTTGTTTCCCATACCAACGAGCAGGATCGTCCAGCAAAGGGTAATACCCATGAACAGGCTGCCGACCGCGTTCACAAATCCCTTGGTCTTGTTGGTGAAGCCCGCATAGAATACGTCAACGCGCACATGCCCCTCCTCCACCAGGGTATAGGCACTGGCAAACAGGAAGAGCCCCGCATACCAGAAGCGCACCAGATCGCCCATGAAGGCCTGCTCATAGGAAAAGATGAACCGGGTTATCACGATCAGTAGCTCGGCAAACACCACCAGCAGCGCCAGCCACTGAAAGCCGAGGGTGCGCGACCGCAGAGCAATGAAGAGCGACAGGATGATCAGCGGGATATGGACATAGGGGCCGCGAAAATGCACCCGGGCAAGATCGCCATCCAGTTGGGCGCCCACAAGATAGGGCAGCAATCCTTCTAGCCGGAGAAAAGAAAGGGCCAAATCCACGATGCCAACCAAAAAAACGGCCCAGAAGGCCGCCCTGACAAGATAGGTATTCATGCGGGTAATAATCGCCGCGTCATCGCGAAGATGCCGCGCGGAGGTGGACTGCACGAAAACAATGGCAAAAACCACCACGCCCACGAACAGCGCCAACTGTATCCAGGACAGATATGTCACCTCGCCAGAGCCGAATATCGGCTCGACCCCGGGCCAGCCAAGAACAAAAGAAAGAAAATTGTTAAAAAAATAGATCGGCAGCGCCGCCAGCATACACCATCCAAAGACCCGGACCAACCATTGCAGTCCGCGGTTTGATGCATACACATCACCCGCAGTCGTCATATATGCCTCCCATAGAGGAAGGGGCGAGATCGCTGTCCCGCCCCTGTCCGCAATTAATGCAACTTAAATCCCCAGAACCCGGTTCCGTTTATTGGAGAAGGCAACTTCAGCAATTTTCTGATAGCCGCCGATTTCACGGAGGTTCATCTGGAAGCTTTCGTCGATCTTGTTTGCAAGCGCGCTATGGGCACGCGTTTCTTCGAAGACCTCAACAGCGGCTTCACCGAAGGCGTCATAAACGTCGTCGCTGAATTCTTTGAGAACAATACCGTTCTCATCGATCATCTTCTTGAGGTATTCACCGTTGAGTGCCTGGGCTTCTTCATACTGCGCGGCATGCTCTTCCATGCAGCAGACAGTGATCAGATTCTTGTCATGCTGGGAAAGGCCTTCCCACCAGGATTTGTTCATGCCGAAGGCAAGTCCACCACCCGGCTCATGCATGCCCGGATAGTAATAGTATTTGGCGGCTTCGTAGAACTTCAGGAAGTAGTCGTTATACGGACCCACCCATTCCGTTGCGTCGATCGCGCCGGAGACGAGGTTTTCGTAAATCTGACCGCCCGGAAGCGAGACAACAGACGCGCCAAGCTTGGCGAGAACGTCACCGCCGAGACCCGGCATACGGAATTTCAGGCCCTTGAAGTCATCTGCGGAATTCACTTCCTTGTTGAACCAGCCGCCCATCTGGGTGCCGGTTGCACCGCATGGCAGCGCCTTCAGGCCGAACTCACCGGACATTTCGTCCCAGAGTTCCTGACCGCCCTTGAACTTGATCCAGGCGTTCCATTCCACCGTGGTCATGCCAAACGGCACGGAGGTGAAGTAAGCAAAGCCCGGGTGCTTGCCTTTCCAGTAATAGTCAGCACCGATATAGGCCTGAGCGTTACCGGAGGCAACTTCGTCAAACGAGTCAAACGCACCGACACGCTCACCAGCGGCGAAATAGTTGACCGTCAGGCGGCCTTCGCTGATTTCCGTGATGCGGGCGCAAAGACGCTGGGCGCTGATCCCGAGACCGGGGAAGTCCCGCGGCCATGTCGAGACAACTGTGATTTCCTGGCGTTCCTGGGCAATTGCCGGAGCGGCAAAGGGGGCCGCGGCAACACCTGCGCCAGCAATCGCAGCGCCTGTCAAAAACTTGCGTCGTTCCATAAAATATTCCTCCCGTTTCAAATCGATAGGTGGGAAAAGTCCCCCTATCAAAGATAGCTGTCATCTAACAGAAACTTCGCGTCAATACATGTAGCTGCTTTGATGCAAGTCTTATTATTATTCTGACATCTACGGTCAGTTGTATGAACGCTTGTTCTCCCTGTTGTGGGCAATTTTGCAGGAAGAGAAATCAAATACAAGGCAAATTTTCATATTTCAAAATTTGAATATTAATGCATAAATATGATATATGAGATTAAAAAAAATATATAAAGTATTATATATAAACAATTTTATGAATTATTTTTATATACACAAAGGCCTTGTAAAAAGCGAAACTATCGTTATCCCGCTAAACGATTAACCGTAAAATTTATCGCTTTTGTCTCAATGACAATAATCCCGGCAACTTCGAATCCGCTATTTGACCCCTGCCAATAATCGTAAAACGCTATGTCAAATTGCCGGCGTTGCGCGAAACCGATCGCTCGCCTATAACGCTCATACTGTGATATCAGGGGGCAAGACCCTGTAATATGGAAGAATTTGCGTGACCCGTCTGACCGCCCTCGCCCAGATGCTCGACCGGTTCAGTGCAGCCATGGGGAAATACATCTCCTGGCTCGCGCTCCTGATGGTGCTGGTCCAGTTCCTGCTCGTGCTGGCGCGTTATGTCTTCGGCATCGGGATCATAGCGCTGCAGGAAAGCGTTATCTACAGTTTCGCCCTGCTGTTCATGGTCGGTGCCGCCGATACCCTGCGCCGCGACGGCCATGTCCGGATCGATATTTTCTATGAAAAGCTGGGGGACAAGGGCCGGGCGGCGATCAATCTCCTCGGCAGCCTGTTCCTGCTGATCCCGGTCTGTCTCGTCATCCTGATCCTGAGCTGGCCCTATGTCTCCGGATCCTGGCAGATCATGGAAGGCTCGCGCGAGGGGGCCGGGTTGCCCTTCCTGTTTCTGCTGAAGTCCCTGTTGCTGGTATTCCCCGTCACTATGATCCTGCAGGCAATCGCCACCATCCTGCGGTCCATGAACGTCTTTCTCCGGCGGGAGGGCAGCACATGAGCCTTGCCGAAAGCCTGGCGGTCGGGTTGTTCGCCGTCACCATCCTCAGCCTGATGGCCGGATATCCCGTTGCCTTCACGCTCGCGGGGACCGCGCTGTTCATGGGCGGTGCGGGCTGGATGCTCGGTGTTTTCGATCCTTCCCTCATGGGCGCGATCCCGTCACGGATTTTCGGCGGCGCCATGTGGAACGAGACGCTGCTCGCGGTTCCGCTCTTCGTGTTCATGGGGATCATGCTCGAAAAATCGAAGGTCGCGGAGGAGCTGCTCGATTCCATGGGCCTGCTGTTCGGACGGCTGCGCGGCGGCCTCGGCATTTCGGTCTTTATCGTCGGTGCGCTGCTGGCCGCCTCGACCGGTATTGTCGGCGCGGCAGTCGTGACCATGGGACTGATGTCCCTGCCGACCATGCTGAAGCGCGGCTATGATCCTCGCCTCGCGGCCGGGTCCGTCTGTGCCGCCGGGACATTGGGTCAGATTATCCCGCCCTCCATCGTGCTGATCATCCTCGGGGAGCAAATCTCCAATGCCTATATGGCGGCCCAGTCTGTGAAGGGCAACTGGTCGCCGGAGCCAGTCTCGATCGGCGACCTGTTCGCCGGGGCGCTCGTTCCGGGTCTCTGTCTCGTCGGACTTTATATTCTGTATCAGGCTGTTATGGCCTTTTTTAAACCTGAGACATCCCCCGCTGTCCGGCCCGAGGGTTTCTCGGCGGAGATACCGAACCTGCCGCTGATGCTGATACGCTCGCTGCTGCCGCCGGTGGTGCTGATCATCGCCGTGCTCGGCTCGATCCTGATGGGGATCGCCACTCCGACCGAAGCCGCCTCTGTTGGCGCCGTCGGGGCCATCCTGCTCGCAAGCCTTAAAGGAGATCAAGAATCGAAGCTGCCCGTCTATGCCGCCGGAATATCCATTCCGCTGCTTCTGCTGCTGGCCAATCTTACCGACCTCAAGCGGATCGCGGTGGATGGGATCGGTCCGGCGGCCCTGCTCGCTTTTCTGCTGATCGCGGTGATCGTCGTCGGGCTCGTCACCGGATTGCGGCGATTACTGAAGCGCGGCATTCTTAAGGAGGTCTGCCAGTCGACCATGGAGATGACCGCCATGGTCTTCGTCATCCTGATCGGCGCGACCATATTCAGCCTGGTCTTCCGGGGGTTGGGTGGCGATGAGCTGGTCTATCGCCTGCTAAGCGATCTGCCGGGCGGGCAGTTCGGGGCGCTGCTCGTCGTCATGATCGTGATCTTTGTTCTCGGCTTTTTCCTCGATTTCGTCGAGATCACCTTCGTCGTGGTGCCCATCGTGGCGCCGGTCCTGCTGCTGATGGAGATCAGCCCGATCTGGCTCGGCATCATGATTGCGATGAACCTGCAGACCTCGTTCCTGACGCCACCCTTCGGATTCGCGCTTTTTTACCTGCGCGGGGTTGCTCCGCCGGAAGTGACCACCGGCATCATCTACCGGGGCGCCCTCCCCTTTGTGCTGTTGCAGCTTGTGGCGCTGGGTCTGCTTGCGGCCTTCCCGGCGCTGGCCACCTGGCTGCCGGCGACCCTGAACGGCACTTCCTATTGATTGATGCGGAAGAGAGTCCCCTCCCGCATCGCTTGTTCAGCTATTATTTGCGAAGCTTTTCGACCAGCTTGCCGACCATCGGCAAAAGGGCAACCGCCAGTGCGATCTTGACGGCAGCCCCCGCCATGAACGGATAGAGACCGGCGGCCAGCGCCTTTTCAATCCCGATGAAGGAGGAAAGCCAGGACACGCCACCGCCGAAGATCACGACATAACCGACGACCATGGCCAGTGTTGTCTTGAAGATCGACTGTCCCCATCCCTTTTCCATCAGTGCGCCGACAAGCGCCGCCGCTGCGACAAAGGCGAAGAGGTAACCGGCGGTCGGACCCGCGAGCGAAGCCAGGCTACCGCCCCCGGCGAAAACCGGCAGGCCCATCGCCCCTTCTGCAAGATACAACGCCACCGTCGCCCCGCCGAGACGCCAGCCGTAGGTCGCTCCGATCATCGTGACGGCAAGGGTCTGCATCGTCATCGGGACCGGCCACATGGGGACTGCGATCTGCGCAGAAATTGCGATAATCATACTCCCTGCGAGAGCCAGAATGGCGAGACGGAAAAGCTTCGCCGAGCGGGATGCCTCCGCATTCGCAGTCCACAAGCTGTCAATGAGGGGAGAGGAAGTCGATCCAACGGACATAAATAGTTCCTTTCATTTACTAATACCCGAACGGGCAATGAAGAAACCATAATTTACCAAACGAACGTTTGCTTAGCAATAAAAAAGTAATATTTTTCAATAAGTTCCAGTAGAAATTTATTATTCTCTTCTGAGAATCAACGCCACATTGCCGTGGCCGGGCGCCAAATCCAGCGCCCGTCGCAAGCCTAGCTGAACTTGTTGCTCTTGTTGAACCCTCTGGGAGGGAGACGCCCGGCATTAGCCCGGCGGGTGTACCAGCCGGTCAGATCCGTCTCGGTGCGGGTCCGCTCCCCGGATTTCCAGGTGAGCCCTTCTTCCTTGCTGAAGGTCTTGATATCGGACAGCCCGCCATCCTTGTAGCGCTGCAGGGTGACCCCGCGGCCGCGCGTCATCTCGCCCAGTTCCTCGAGCGCGAAGCAGTTGAGCCGCCGGTTATCGCCGATCACGGCAACGCTGTCCCCTTCCACATCGACGCAGAAGGCCGCCTCGACATCGCCGGAGACATTGAGAACCTGCTTGCCATTCCGGGTCTGGGCGATGACGCTGTTCTCATCGACGATGAAGCCGCGCCCGTCGCTGGAGGCGACCAGCAGCTTCCTGCCCGGCCTGTGCACGAACAGCGAGACGATGTCCTGATCATTACCAAGGTCGATCATCAGCCGGACCGGCTCGCCATGGCCGCGCCCGCGCGGAAGCTTGTCGCAGCCGATGGTGTAGAAGCGGCCGTTGGTCGCAAACAGCACCAGCTTGTCCGTCGTTTCCGCTGTGATCCAGAAGCGCCCGCGGTCGCCATCCTTGTATTTCTCCGAGCCATTCTCCTCCGAATGGCCCTTGAGCGCCCGGATCCAGCCCTTCTCTGAGCAGATAATGGTAATCGGCTCCTTCTCGATCATGGCTTCCAGCGGAATGTCGGGAAGTTCCTGCGCCTCGCCGATAAGGGTGCGGCGCTCGGAAATTTCAGGCAGCTTTTGCAGCGCCTTCTTCATCTCGCGGATTTCTTCCGAGATGGCATTCCGCTGCAATTCCTCGCTGCCGACCAGCGCCTCTAGCTCGGCCTTCTCGGCGCTCAGGGTGTCATGCTCGGTCCGGAGTTCCATTTCCTCCAGCTTGCGGAGCGAGCGCAGCCGCATGTTGAGAATAGCCTCGGCCTGGTTCTCGGTCAGCTTGAAGGTATCGATCAGGCTCTGTTTTGGATGATCCTCCTCGCGGATGATGCGGATTACCTCATCAAGATTAAGGAAGACGATGAGATAACCGTCCAGCACTTCCAGCCGCGCCTCGATCTTGCCAAGGCGGTGCCTGGAGCGGCGGATCAGCACTTCGAACCGATGATCGAGGAAGGCGAGCAAAACATCGCGCAGGCTCATCACGCGCGGCGTCTGTGTCGCGTCCAGCACATTCATATTGAGCGAAAAGCGGTTTTCGAGATCGGTCAGGCGGAACAGACCCTGCATCAGCATCTCGGCTTCTACATTCTTGCTGCGCGGTTCCAGCACGAGGCGCACATCCTCCGCCGATTCGTCGCGCACATCCGCGAGGAAGGGAAGCTTGCGCGTCTGGATCAGTTCGGCAATCCGCTCGATCAGCTTGCTTTTCTGCACCTGATATGGAATTTCGGTGACAACGATCTGATAGGTGCCGCGCCCGAGATCTTCCACCTCCCATGTCGCCCGTTGACGGAAGCTGCCGCGCCCGGTGAGGTATGCTTCGCGGATATTCTCCGGCTTCTCCACCAACTCGCCGCCGGTCGGGAAATCCGGTCCCGGAATAAACTCGATCAGCTTGTCGATGCCCGCATTCGGGAACTTGATCAGATGCAGAAGCGCATTCGCAAGCTCGATCGCGTTATGCGGCGGGATGGAGGTGGCCATGCCAACGGCAATACCGGCGGAGCCATTGGCCAGCAGGTTCGGAAAGGCCGCCGGAAGGACGACGGGTTCCTTGTCCTCGCCATCATAGGTCGGGCGGAAATCGACCGTATCCTGATCGATATCGCGGAGCAGCATCTCGGCGATGACGGTGAGGCGCGCCTCCGTATACCGCATGGCGGCCGCGTTATCGCCGTCGATATTACCGAAGTTCCCCTGCCCCTCGACCAGCGTGTAGCGCTGCGCGAATTCCTGCGCGAGCCTTACAAGCGCGTCATAGACCGACTGATCGCCATGGGGATGATATTTACCGATGACGTCGCCGACGACACGCGCACATTTCTTGAAGCCGGAACCGGGATCCAGCTTTAGCATCCGCATGGCGTAGAGAAGGCGCCGGTGCACCGGCTTCAGCCCGTCGCGGACATCGGGAAGCGAACGGGCCATGATGGTGGACATCGCATAGGCGAGATACCGCTCGCTTATGGCGTCCTTCAGCGAGGTCGGAACGATCTCGCCGGGTTTAATCGGGGAATGGTCACTCATGCCCCCTATATACCACCTGATTTTTGTTTAAGAAGGGAAAAATTAGGAGAGATCATTTTCCGGCGATTTTTCTCTCATTTCCGGCGCAAAGCGGCGCTTCAAGGTGGCCATCATCCGCCCGCGCGCCGACAGATGCACACCGGGATGATGCTCGCCGATGAATTTCTCGATGAAATAGCCGGTGAGCGCGAGACCGTTCAGGATATCGGTGGGTGAAACCTCCTCCACGGCATCGTCATCAAGGGTCCGGGTCCGCAAGAATCCGGGAAGCGGCAGGAGTTTGTCATGATAGGGGGCGCCAGCCTCCCGGCTGACCGCCCGGCCAGATTTCGGTGAAACATAGACGAGGCCCGAAGTGGCCCCGGTCGCCGCACAGGCAGAAAAATCGAGGCCATATCCGATCTCCCCGAGCAGCCCGAGCTCCCAACGCGCCAGCAGGAGCGGCCAGATGTCCGGCGCCTCGGCCAGCGCATCGAACAACAGCAGCGTCGCCTCATAGAGCGTTGCATGGGCCTCGCGCTCCGGCAGGACGATATCAAGCAACGCCAGCGCCGAACTGCCGCCCGCCAACGCGTCCGGCGTATCGAACAGCAGGCTCGCGCGGGATTTCCGGGCCTCGACCGTGAAGGCGCCGAGCTGATCGGCAAGGCGACTGCGCCAGGTCAGCTCCACTTCATTGCCGGGCTGCAGGATACCGCGCAGGCGGCGGCCCACCCCGCCGCGCACCAGACCAGCATAGCGCCCCTTTTCACGGGAAAAGGCATGGATGATCACGCTGTTTTCTCCATGTTTGCGCACGCTGAGAATGAGGCCGCTGTCTGTCCATTGCATTTTTGAAGCCTATCAGACCGGCGCGCCGATCAGAACAGAAATCGCCCGTAATTTTCTCACAAGCCATGACCGGAGTGCGTCCCACAAGGGAAAAAAAGAGGAAGGAAATATGCCCTTGGAAACCCACATCGCTCTGATCAGCACCATCGACAATAAAGACCTCCAGTATCAGGCGCTGGAAACCGAGGGGATTGAATGGCCATGCCCGCCGCCGGAGGTCCTCACACCTTTCAAATATCACCGCTGTAAATGCAGCGGGCCGACATCGGGCTATCAGATCGCGCTTAAATATGACGGCCTGATCTGCCGCATCGATGTGACGGCCTGGGGAATCACTTACCGCAAATCGACGCCAACCTATCAGGACATGGAGATTATCCAGATCACCGACAACTCCCCCTACCGGCTTGAAATCGTGATGATCTAAGCTTTCGGGGAGAGTATATTGCACCTGCGAAATAAATTGAGTAATCCCTTGATTCAAATCAATGCTGCATATGCGAAATGGCGGCATTTGGGGGCCGGAAGTTGAAATATTATGACGGTTTAAAGGATAAATTCATGTCCCTTCGCAGATCCAAATCACGTGGCAAACTGATGTCCCAGGCCAGAGAGGCCGCCTATATCTTTACCTTTCCGGTGCTGATGCTGATCTGGGCCGTGCAGTCCTACGCCTGAATTCCGAAACTGCCTCACATCTGATCTCTCCATACGTCATGAGGGAGACGTCCGGACCGGGCGTCTTCCTGTTTCATGAAATGAATGGAGTGACTTATGACAGAACTGCATGGCTACTGGCCGGCACATAGATTCACGCATTATGTGCATCATCCGGCGCCACATCATCCGGCCCATCCCTATTCGGGCCATCCCCATTATCATCCGCCGCTTGCGCCGGTACATCCCCATTACCCGCCGCTCGCCGATCATGTGACCCATGCGGGTCCCGGTCACGATATCTACAGCTACCCGCACCCCTATGAGCGGTTCGAGCAGCATGCGCCGCATCACCACCCGGCAGCAACGCATCATGCGCATCACCATTATCATCACCACTATCACCATCATCACCGGCACCATGGTCATACGCTGCATATCCGCATGATCACGGTCAGCGAGGATGTCACCAAGGTACAGTGGATCTGGCATGTCACGGATGAGGGTGGCACGCTCGTCAAGAGCACAACGAAAATCCATGAAACCTTCACCGAATGTATCGAGGATATCGGCCATCATGCGGAAGTAATCATCCGCAGCGCGCATAAGGATTACACAAAGAAGAGCTGGATCTGGCATGTGAGCGACCATTCCGGCAATACGGTCAAGACCTCTGCCGTCGTTCACAAATCATTTGATGAATGTATCGCGGATGTCCGCGAGCATGGAAAACCGGAGAAGATTTCGGTCTGAGGCCGGTAGAACGGGAGATGCGGCGAGAAAACCCGCCGCATCGCGCCCTGATACCTATCCGTCCAGTTTCGGTTTCAGGATGCCGGTGACGACGCCGGGATTGGCTTTGCCCTGCGTCGCCTTCATCACCTGGCCCATGAAGAAGCCGAACAGCTTGTCCTTGCCGCCGCGGTATTCGGCGACCTTGTCCGGATTGGCTGCGATCACCTCGTCAATCGCCGCCTCGATCGCGCCGGTGTCGGAGACCTGCTTGAGCCCCTTCTCCTCGACGATATCGGCAGCTTTCTTGCCGGTCTCGAACATCTCCTCGAAGACCTCCTTGGCGATCCGGTTGGAGATTGTCCCGTCCTTGATCAGGTCAATGAGCTCGCCCAACGCCTTCGCCTTGACCGGACTCTCGGCCAGCGCCTTACCCGTGCGGTTGAGATGGCCAAAAAGCTCGCCGATCACCCAGTTGGCGGACAGCTTGGAATCGCGCCCTTCCGCGACAGCCTCGAAATATTCCGCCACTTCCTTTTCTGCGACCAGCACGCCCGCATCATAGGGCGTCAGGCCCATTTCCTCAATGAAGCGGTTCTTCTTGTCATCGGGAAGTTCCGGCAGGTCGGCGCGAATCTTCTCGATAAAGGCATCATCGAATTCCAGCGGCAACAGGTCCGGATCCGGGAAATAACGGTAGTCATGCGCCTCTTCTTTGGAACGCAGGGACCGGGTCTCTCCCTTGTCCGGATCATAGAGCCGGGTTTCCTGATCGACGGTGCCGCCCGCCTCCAGGATATCGACCTGGCGGTTAGCCTCATAGATGATTGCCTGCTGCATAAAGCGCACGGAGTTGATGTTCTTCATCTCGCAGCGCGTGCCGAACCCCTCGCCAGGCTTGCGGACCGAGACGTTAACGTCGGCGCGCATGGAGCCTTCCTCCATATTGCCATCGCAAGTACCGAGATAGCGGACGATGCTGCGGATTTTCTTCACATAGGCCGCCGCTTCCTCCGGCGAGCGCATGTCCGGCTCGGACACGATCTCCATCAGCGGCACGCCGGAACGGTTTAGATCGACAAACGTCTGGTTCGGGCTCTGGTCATGCAGGCTCTTACCCGCATCCTGCTCTAGATGCAGGCGAGTAATGCCGATTTCGCGCGTCTCTCCTTCCTTGAGGTCGATGATGATCTTTCCCTCGCCGACGATGGGCTGCAGATACTGGCTGATCTGGTAGCCCTGCGGCAGGTCGGCATAGAAATAGTTCTTGCGGTCAAAAACGGAGAATTTATTGATCTTGGCGTTAAGGCCGAGGCCGGTGCGCACGGCCTGCTCCACTGCCATCTCATTGAACACGGGCAGCATGCCCGGCATGGCCGCGTCGATGAAGGAGACCTGACTGTTCGGTTCAGCGCCATAGGCGGCGGACGAGCCCGAGAAAAGCTTCGATTTGCTGGTCACCTGCGCATGGATTTCGAGACCGATCACAACTTCCCAGTCCCCGGTGGCGCCTTGAATAATCATTCCCATCTTATCCCCTCCACCAGTCGGTCGGTGTGGCGGTAAAGCCCGCCGCCTCTTCCAGCACGCCCGCCGCGCGGAACACGGTTTCCTCATCGAACGGCCGGCCCAGCAGCTGCAGCCCGAGCGGCAGTCCCTCTTCCGAGAGGCCCGCCGGAACGGAAATACCGGGAAGCCCGGCCAGGCTCGCGGGCACCGTGAACACGTCATTGAGATACATGGCGAGCGGATCGTCGCTCTTGTCGCCAAAGCTGAAGGCCGCGGACGGCGCTGTCGGCGTCAGGATGACATCGACCTTTTCGTAAGCCTCCTTGAAATCGTTGGCGATGCGGGTGCGGACTTTCTGGGCCTTCAGATAATAGGCGTCATAATAGCCCGCCGACAGTGCATAGGTGCCGATCAGCAGGCGGCGCTTCACCTCGGCGCCAAAGCCTTCGGCCCGTGTGTTCGCATACATGTCATTGAGGTCCTTGCCCTCCACCCGGAGACCGTAGCGCACGCCGTCATAGCGCGCGAGGTTGGACGAGGCTTCCGCCGGCGCAATGATATAATAGGCAGCAAGCGCATATTTCGTATGCGGCAGGCTGATCTCGACGATTTCCGCTCCTGCGGCCTTCATCCAGTCGATGCCCTGCTGCCAGAGCGCCTCGATTTCCGGGCTCATGCCGTCGGTGCGGTATTCTTTCGGGATGCCGACTTTCAGACCCCGGATGTCGCCGGTCAGCGCGGCCTCAAAATTCGGGACCGGCATATCGACGCTAGTGCTGTCTTTCGGATCGAACCCGGCCATGGCCTCCAGCATGATCGCAGTATCGCGGACGCTGCGGGCCATTGGTCCCGGCTGATCGAGGCTGGAGGCGAAGGCAACGACGCCCCAGCGTGAGCAACGGCCATAGGTCGGTTTACAGCCGACAATGCCGGTGAAGGACGCGGGCTGGCGGATGGAACCGCCGGTATCCGTGCCCGTCGCGCCCATGGCACTAAAAGAAGCAACAGCGCTGGCCGAACCGCCCGACGAGCCGCCCGGCACGAGGTCCCGGTTGTCGCCTGCGCGGCGCCAAGGATTGACCACATTGCCGTAATAGCTGGTCTCGTTCGACGATCCCATGGCGAGTTCATCAAGATTGACCTTACCCAGCATCACCGCACCCTCTTTCCAGAGGTTTGCGGTCACCGTGGATTCATAGCGCGGCTTGAAGCCGTCGAGAATATGCGAGGCGGCGGTCGTGAGCACGTCTTTGGTGCAGAACAGATCCTTGATGGCTAGTGGGATACCTTCAAGCTTCCCGGCCTCTCCCTTTGCGCGGCGCGCATCCGACGCGGTGGCGGCCTCAACGGCCTGATCCGGCGTTTCCGTAATAAAGGCGTTCAGCGGTTTCGCGGCCACCATTGCCGTGATATGAGCGGCGGTCAGCTCGCGCGCGGAAAAATCACCGGCATTCAGCCCGTCCCGCGCGGCGGCAATCCCCAGCTTCGTCAGATCACCCATTATTCAATCACCTTCGGTACGGCAAAAAAGCCGTCTTCGCGGCTCGGGGCATTGGCCACCACATCTTCGACATAACCGCCGTCGGTCACCTCATCGGCGCGCCAGCGCAGGCGCATCTCCGCAACCGAGGTCATCGGCTCGACATTCTCGGTATCCACCTCGCCGAGCTGTTCGACCCAGCCCAGGATGTTATTGAGTTCGGCCGCCATCGGTTCGAGGTCTTTTTCCACGATCTTGATGCGGGCCAGATTGGCTACTTTCGCCACAGTGGCTTTATCAAGCGACATCTGTCACCCTTTGCTATAATAAGGAGCTTTCCGGAAGGTCGGTCCGGGAACGTCTCCAATTTGAAAACAGGCACCAAACCGACATTGGCTGCAAATTAGCGTAAGCAATGCTCCTCGGCAACCCCTCCCATCTGAAACATCTCGTGCCCAAGGACGCGCGGCTTCTGGGCATGGACCCGGGTACGAAAACAATCGGCCTGGCCGTCTCCGATGCCGCCCTGAAAATAGGCACGCCTCTTATGACAATCAAGCGCACAAAGTTCAAGGCGGATGCGGGCGAAATTGCCAAAATTGTCGACTCATGGAAAATCGGCGGCTTCGTCATCGGCCTGCCCATCAATATGGACGGCAGCGAAGGCCCGAGGTGCCAGTCGATTCGCCAGTTCCAGAAAAATCTGGAGGAATATTTCGACCTGCCGATGTGTTTCTGGGACGAGCGCCTCTCGACCGTTGCCGTGACCCGCACCATGCTGGAGGCCGATGCGTCGCGGAAAAAGCGGGCGAAAGCCGTGGATAAAATGGCTGCCGCCTATATCCTGCAGGGCGCACTCGACGCCATGCGCTAAAAAAAATATCTTGCGCTTGCCGCGCCATCGTTCCGCCGCTATACAGTTGGCTTTTAATGACAAGTACAGATTCCATACGATTTGCCCATCGGCATCTCCTAGATATCGCGCGGCTCAACGCGGGCGATATCAATCAGATTCTCACCCTCGCAGAACATTACGCCGAACAGACCCGGACCCCGGACAAGAAGCAGGATCTGCTGCGCGGCAAGACCCAGATCAATCTTTTCTTTGAAAATTCCACGCGGACGCGCACCTCGTTCGAGCTCGCAGGCATGCGCCTCGGCGCCGATGTGATCAATATGTCCGTCGGCAACAGCTCCGTAAAGAAGGGCGAGACCCTGATCGATACGGCGATGACGCTGAATGCCATGCATCCGGACGTTCTGGTGATCCGCCATGGCGATTCGGGCGCGCCGCATCTGCTTGCCCAGAAAGTCGATTGCGCCGTTATCAACGGCGGCGACGGCAGCCATGAACACCCGACCCAGGCGCTTCTTGATGCCCTGACCATCAAGCGTCGCAAGGGGCGGCTGGAAGGTCTGATCGTTGCCATCTGCGGCGATATCCAGCATAGCCGCGTCGCCCGCTCCAACATCGCGCTGCTGAATATTATGGGCGCGCGGGTACGCATCGTCGGGCCGACGACGCTGATCCCCTCCAACGCCGCGAAACTGGGCGTGGAGGTCTATAACAAGATGTCCGAAGGGCTGAAGGATGCGGATATCGTCATGATGCTGCGGTTACAGACCGAGCGGATGCAGGGCTCCTTCGTGCCGTCGATCCGCGAATATTTCCATCTCTTCGGGCTGAATGCGGAAAAGCTTAGCATCGCCAAGCCGGACGCGCTGATCATGCATCCGGGACCGATGAACCGGGGCGTCGAAATCGATAGCGAGATCGCCGATGACCTCAATATCAGTGCCATATCGGAACAGGTAGAGATGGGGGTCGCCGTGCGCATGGCCTGCCTCGATCTGCTGACACGGGAGGGCGCATCATGACGACCGGACCCGTGCATGCCCTCATCAACGCCCGCCTGCTCGATCCGGCGACCGGAACCGATACCTCGGGCGGCCTGCTGATCAAGAACGGAACCATTCTCGACTGGGGCAGCCATATCACGGCGGACGCCCTGCCCGGCGGCGCCAGCGTCGAGGATTGCGGCGGTCACTGCCTCGCCCCCGGGCTGGTCGATGCCCATGCCTATCTGTGCGAACCCGGCAAGGAGCATCGCGAGACCATGGCAACCGCCGGACTGGCGGCGGCGGCGGGCGGCGTGACCACCATCAACGCCTTCGCCGCGACCGAGCCAGTCATCGATGATCCGGCCATTGTCGAAATGGTGATGCGGCGCGCGAAAAACACCTGCGCCGTCAATGTTTGTATCACCGGTGCGCTCACCAAGGGATTGCAAGGCGAGGAAATGGCGGAAATCGGCCTGCTATCGGAGGCCGGGGTTGTCGCCGTCAGCGACGGGCAGTTCGCCATCGAGAGTATCAACCTGATGCGCCGCGCCCTTGCCTATGCCAGCATGTTCGACCTGCCGATCATCGTCCATGCCGAGGATCCGGCACTGGCGGCGGGCGGCGTTATTACCGGCGGCCGCACCGCCACCTTCATGGGCCTCAAATCCATTCCCTCCTGCGCCGAGGCGATCCTGGTCGAGCGCGACATCCGCCTTGTGAAGATGACCGGCGCGCGCTGGCACGCCGCGCATTTGAGTACCCGGGACGCGTTAGATACCATGCGGCGGGCGAAAAACGACGGGCTGAAGGTGACCGCGGGAACCGCACCGCACTATCATGCGCTCAACGATCTCGAGCTTGGCGAGTACCGCACCTTCGCCCGCGTCTCGCCGCCGCTCCGCGAGGAGGAGGAACGCCTCGCCGTGATCGAGGCGATCAAGGACGGCACCATCGATGTCATTTCATCCCAGCACCTGCCACAGAGCGCCGACAGCAAGCGCGTGCCCTTCGCGCAGGCAAAACCCGGCGTCATCGGGCTCGAAACCATGCTGCCGGTCAGCCTGCGGCTCTATCACAACGGCGATGTCGATCTGCTTAGACTGCTCCATACCATGACGGTCGCTCCGGCGGACCTGCTCGGACTGGAGGCGGGACGGCTCAAAAAGGGCGCGGACGCCGATATCATCCTGTTCGATACAGAGCGGCCCTGGCAAGTCGATGGCGATCTGCTCAAGTCAAAATCCAAGAATACCGCGTTTGACGGCCATCTGCTGCAGGGCCGCGTCCTCAAGACTTTCGTGCGCGGCACCCCCGTTTTCGAGCTATAGGAGGCAACGACATGCCCGATCCGCTTGGTGATTTCAGCCTGACCTGGCCATATTATGCGGCCGCCCTGATCGGTTATCTGGTCGGCTCCATCCCGTTCGGGCTGGTGCTCACCAAAATGGCCGGGCTTGGCGATGTCCGGAAAATTGGCTCCGGCAATATCGGCGCCACCAATGTGCTCCGGACGGGCAACAAGGGCCTCGCGCTCGCCACCCTCCTTCTTGACGGCGGCAAGGGGGCGGTTGTCGTTATCGTCGCCAATATCTTCTTCACACAGGACTATGCGGTGCTGGCGGGCAGCGGGGCCTTTATCGGCCATCTCTTCCCGATCTGGCTGAAGTTCAAGGGCGGCAAAGGCGTCGCCACCTTTATTGGCGTCATGCTCGCCCTGAGCTGGCCCGCCGGGATCGCCGTCGCCCTGACCTGGCTCTTGACGGCGCTGATCTTCCGCATGTCGTCGCTTTCGGCATTGGTCGCTGCGGCACTCGCGCCCGTCTATCTGCATCTGCTGAAAACCAACCTGCCGATTGACGGCACCTTTTATGGCGATAGCCAGCGCGTTGAGGTCGCCTTCTTCATGGCAGTGCTGATTTTTATCCGCCACCGCGAGAATATTGCCCGCCTCCTGAAAGGAGAAGAGCCGAAAATCGGCAAAAAGAAATCCTGACTGCAGGTTGAATATACTTTCCTCACTACTTACTTAAAAGGGAAATTATGGTGGGGAGAGGACAATGGACACCGCCGGGAAGCCGCATAGCGCAGATGAAAATATCCGCCGCCTGAGAAAACTGCAGCAGGATGCACAACACGCCTTTCGCGAGCAGATCACCCGCCACAGGGCCGAGATTGTCGCCCGCCAGAACGAATTCCGGGAAAATTTCCCGCCGCCGATGGCCGAGCCCGCGCCTGCAGAAAATGACCCCGTCGAAATAACCCAACCAGCGGAGACATCAGAACCGTCTGCGCCCGCCGAGACTGATGAGGCTTTCTCCGATCTGGTCTTCCCGGAGGAGACAACGGAAATGTCGGCCTCCCTTGCCCCGGAAGACGCACTGCCAGAGGACGTCCTACCGGAAGTGATAATTGATCGTTCGGAAATGGTCCGCCCCCCGTCAAGAGTGGAAAGGGACCGCCTTGCCCGGCGCCGCAGCCATCGCATGCGGACCCGCCGCGCACCGCGCGCCGCCGTGAATGTGCGGCATAACGCGGAACCCGAATCTGATCATCCAGCGCCAGAAGCGACACCCGCTCCGCCGCCGTCGGAGCCGGAAGAGGAACTGAGCGTGGAGGAACAGAAGGTTCTCGATGAGATCGAGATTTTCGAAACCCTGTGGCAAAAGAAAGAGGCCAGGATGGCCCCACCTCCCTCCCCGCTTTCCTCTCCGCCGCCGTCGCAGACCGGCAAAAAACGCCGGTCCTTCTTCGGCAGCCTGTTTGACATGTCGCCGCATTTCAGGGACGCACAGACAGAAGACGAGGAAAAGCGGTTTTGATAAAATCCTCCTAAACGCGCAGAGCCCTGCCTAAAATTCAATTGACGCGATTGACAGACTTCTGTCATCTTCCGCCAATGGATGAAAAACGCGAACTTACAGCGGAAGAGCGGCTGGCCTGGCTGCGGCTGATCCGGTCGGAAAATGTCGGGCCGATCACCTTTTTCCAGCTTCTGGCCCGGTTCAGGACGGCGGCAAATGCCCTTGAGGCCCTGCCCGAGCTTGCCCGCAAGGGTGGACGGAAAAAGCCGATCCGCATTTGTCCGCTGGCCGAGGCAAAACGCGAAGCGGAGGCGATCTCCTCCTTCGGCGGGCGTCTGCTCGCGGCTTGCGAGCCCGACTATCCGCCCGCGCTCCGCATGATTGCCGATCCGCCACCAGTGATCTCCATCAAGGGGCATGCGCAGTTGCTGAACCGCGATATCATGGCAATTGTCGGCGCCCGAAACTCTTCTGCCGTCGCCATTCGGATAACGCAGGAGATCGCGGGCGGGCTGAGCCGGGAAAAAATCGTTATCGCCTCCGGCCTCGCCCGCGGGATCGACACGGCAGCGCATCAGGCATCGCTCGACGGCGGCACCATTGCGGTGGTTGGCGGCGGGATCGACTATCCCTATCCGCGGGAGAACAAGGGATTGCAGGAACAGATATATGAGCAGGGCTGCGTGATCGCCGAGCAACCCTTCGCCACGGTGCCGCAGGCGCGGCATTTTCCCCGCCGCAACCGGATCATTTCGGGCATGGCGCTCGGCGTCCTGGTGGTCGAGGCCTCACCCAAGTCGGGATCGCTGATCACGGCGCGCATGGCGCTGGAACAGGGGCGGGAAATTTTTGCGGTGCCCGGCTCGCCGATGGATCCGCGGGCCCGGGGCACCAACAACCTGATCCGGAGCGGAGCGACCCTCACGGAAACCGCCGATGATATCCTCGACGCGCTTCAGAGCATCCGGACCCGGCCGCTGAAGGAGCCGGATCAGCCCCTGCTGCCCTTTGGCGAACCGCTGCAACCGGAGGAGCGGGAGCTTGACCGGGTGCGCCCCGATGTGATCGAATTTCTGAGCCCCACCCCCATCGCGATCGACGACCTTATCCGCCTGACAAATCAGCCGCCCGCC
>PAKP01000074.1 GCA_002706985.1 Sneathiella sp.
CCTCATCCGTATACCGTTTCCTCGCCATCCAAATAACCCCCCCAGCAGTTTCGTAGAATATTACAAAATCCGTGGCTCAGTTATAAGGGGGAAGGACAGCCAGTACCTTTGCGTGACTAGCTGTTCGTTCAGATACCGTGATTTCATGTCCATCTCCTGCGATGCCGTGAATAACCGCACTGGCAATGGTCCCGCATCCGATCACCCCAATCCTCATGCTAAGTCTCCTTTGCTTTGCAGTTCTATAGCAAATTTTGCGCCCTGCAGGAAGTTGGTCGCTCGTTTCCTCCTATTTTCTGGCATAGAATTCGGTAAAATGCTTTGAGAAACAATGCAAGTCATAACGACACGACTAATGGCAATACTGAACCTTGCCATTTTGATGGCGAGGGAGTGTCAGGAGCAAAGGACATTCTGCCGAGTTTGGCGGGGGAAGGATGAATTATGAAATTATTTGATCCAAATAACCACACATGCAGCAAAAAACACGAAGAAATTTATGCCTTTTATGCGCTGATATACACAATCGTTGATTTCTCAGCGGCTATATTTTTTATTGGCGGGAGTATCCTCTTTTTCTATGAAAGTACGACATATATCGGAACCTGGCTGTTTCTTATCGGGTCAATTTTCTTTGCACTTCGCCCGACAACGAGATTGCTACGCGAACTCGCCTATATTCGCGCTGGAAAATATGAAGAAATCAAGGTGAGCTAAGTCCAGCTTAATGGGCGGGGTGTTCCAACCATCTGTTCAATTTTTCTGTGAAAATACAATCTCTCCTGAGCAATAGGAAAACCTGACACTACTATAACCCCTCCCCCTTTTTTTCGAGCTTCCACCGATCATTTAATTGCGACGGATTTTCCTTATGCATACGTACAATCTATATCCCCTTTATAATCATAGTCATGCGCAAAAGTGTTAACCTCGGTCCTGTGACCTCGAAATGCAAAGAACGGATACAGCCCTGAAAAAAATTCTTCCTATTTTAATTCTTGTAATCGTTCTTGGCGGTGTTTTCTGGAAGCATGAGGCACTTCTGTCCGTTGTTGGAAAAGGCAGCGAAGGGCGGAGTGAATTGCCGGCGCGCGGTGTAGTGCCTGTTAAGGTGATTGTGCAACCCGTGGAGATTACATCAAACGATAGGTCATTTCGCGCCGTAGGTACCGGTCGGGCGTGGCGGTCCATAGAAATCTATCCGTCTGTTGTTGAAGAAGTCACAGACATTTTTTTCAAAGCCCAGCAGCAGGTAAAAAGGGGTGATGTACTGGCGCAGCTCGATAGTCGTGAGGAAGAACTCGCTGTCAAGCTGGCTGAAGTCCAGCTGAAAGACGCACAAAGTCTGTTGGCACGCTATGAGGTTGCCTTGAAGGAGGGCGGTGTCCCTGAAAGTGAGGTCGATGCCGCCCGCGCCGATTTCGAAAGCGCCAAGGTTGCGCTGGACCAAGCGAAGCTTTCGTTAGATGAGCGGCAAATTAAGGCACCTTTTGACGGTATTGTAGGTATCCCGAATGTTGATCCGGGCGATCGTGTTGGAACCGATACTCTTATTTCAGGGTTGGATGCACGCGATACTTTGTATGTTGATTTTGAGGTGCCGGAGGCGCTGGCGGGGGCCTTGAAAGCCGCTGAGGATCAGCAGCAAGAAATTATCGCAACAACGCCAGCCTATCCATCTGTGGATTTTAAGGGACATATATCGGCGCAGGAAAGCCGCGTTAATCCGGATCGACGGACGCTATTGGCGCGGGCCAGTATTGATAACAGCAGGGATTTGCTGCGTCCAGGCATGTCATTTGAAACACTTTGGGAAATTCCGGGTGAAGATTATGCGACGGTGCCTGAAATTTCCGTGCAGTGGGACCGGAATGGTTCATATATCTGGCTTATCAGGGACAATATCGCCAAAAAGACCCCGGTCACGGTTGTGACTCGTAAGGCGGGACGCGTACTTCTGGATGGTGAAATCCAGGACGGTGACTTTGTCGTCATTGAGGGTCTGCAGCGGCTCCGCCCGGATCGCCAGGTTGAGGTGGTGGGGGCGAGCGAACAATGAAAGACTTGGGCAACGGCCTGACCGCCCTCGGCGTGCGCCGTCCAATCCTGATCGTGGTGGTCAATTTTTTGATTATGCTCGCCGGGCTCGCGGCATTTCTGGGTGTGGATGTGCGTGAGTTACCCAATATCGATCGTCCGATCGTCAGTGTCCGGGCCGTCTACGAAGGTGCCTCGCCACAAACCATGGACGCAGAGGTTACCAGCATCCTTGAAAATGCGGTAGCCCGTGTCTCTGGTTTGCGGCGCATTGAATCCTCAAGTGAGGAAAACAACATGCGCATGCGGGCGGAGTTCCGGCCGGGCGTTGATCTGAATGTTGCGGCGAGCGACGTGCGCGAAGCGGTCAGCCGCGCAGAGCGCCAACTGCCTGAAGATGTCGATCAGGTGCTGGTGATAAAGGCCGATGATGACGCACGGGATGTCATTCAGCTGTCCGCCTATAGCGATACATTGTCAAAATACGAGTTGGCAGAACGGATTGAAAAGGATGTTGCACCGGAGCTCCTCTCGATTGACGGTGTTGCGGATGTACCGTTAATCGGGGATCAACCGCGCGTTCTGAGGGTGCTTGTCGATCCGGCGAAGCTCGCCGCGAACCGTATACCCATAACAGATATCGTTGATACGCTGCGGAATACCCGTTTCGACGTTCCGGCCGGCAGCTATAAATCCGAGGGGCAGGATCTCATTATCCGTGCTTATGCCTCCGTGGTGGATCCGGAGGAAATAGAGCGCCTGCATGTGCGGGACAATATCCGCATCTCGGATATCGCAAATGTCTTTTATGCGCCGATGGAGGCGGAATCCTATTCGCTGCTGAACGGGCGGATGGTGGTCGGCCTGGGGATCATCCGGCAGGCCGGCTCCAATACAATCGAAATTTCTAACGAAGTTAAGAAGCGCATCGACCAGATCAATGAACGCGCGCGCGATTATACGATTGTAACGACTTCCGACGACGCCGAATATATCAAAGGCGCGTTGATGGAGGTCGTCTTTACATTGTGTTTTGCGATGGTGATCGTCCTCGTGGTTATTGCCGTGTTTTTAGGCCAATGGCGCGCCGTGCTGATTCCTGCCGTGACGATGCCTATCTCACTGATCGGAACATTGGCGGCCATCTGGATTCTCGGCTTTTCGATCAATTTGATCACGCTTATGGCGTTGGTGCTGGCAACCGGCCTAATCGTCGATGATGCAATTGTCGTATTGGAGAATATTCAGCGCCTGCGCAGCGAAGGACGGGAAAAGATGGCGGCGGCCGTTATCGGCACACGTCAGGTTTTTTTCGCGGTAATAGCGACGACAATTACACTTGTTTCCGTTTTCCTCCCCATTGCCTTCCTTCCTGGTGAAACAGGGCGACTGTTCCGGGAATTCGGGCTGGTGCTGGCGATTGCGGTAGTGATCAGTTCATTTGTTGCGGTCACCTTATGTCCTATGATGGCCTCACGGCTGCCGCATCTCTCTGATACGAACCCATATATATTGAAAATCAGGGATGTCCTGAACAGCATCGGGCGAACTTTGGGAGAGTGGTATTTTTCAAGTCTAAAAACCCTTATTGCCTTGCCGCTTCTGGCTATCACCGCTGCCATCCTCATGGCTGCAGGGGGCGTGGGTGGCTTCCTTATGCTTAATCAGGAACTTATGCCGCGTGAGGATCGCGGTGCAATCCGTATCTTCCTTACCGGGCCGGACGGCGCATCGCTTGCCTATACCGACGAACAGGCCCGCAAGGTCGAGGCCGTACTACAACCATATAAAGACCAGGGGGTCATTACAGATATTTATTCTATTGTCGGACGATGGGACAAAAACCGTGCCTTTATCGTCGGCACATTGAAGGACTGGGAGACCCGTGCGATAAGTGAGCAGGAACTGGCATCGAATATAAATGCGGTGGTTTCAGATATGCCGGGTGCTCAGGTTCGCATTTTGCAAGGTGGCGGTTTCGGTGGCGGGGGCGGTGGTTCGGGACTGGAACTGGCCGTGCTTGGCAGTAATTACGAGGAGATCGCCGCGGCCGCCGATCAGCTTGGAGAAGCGCTGCGGGACCGCGTACCAGAAGTCGATGATGTGCGCGTCCAGTTCGATACTTCCCAGCCAGAAATGCTGTTCAATATTGACCGGGAAAGGGCAAACGATCTGGATGTACCGATGGAGAGAATATCTCAGACCTTGCGGGTCATGGTGGACCGATATGACGTGATCGATCTCAGCGTAGATGACCAGGCTGTCCCTGTGATGATGGGGCCGGCACGCGGCGTGATTGACGATGCTGGCGATCTTTTGAGTGTATTTGTCACCAACACAAATGATGAACTTGTGCCCTTAAGCGCTCTGATTAATGTGCAGGAACGTGGCGTATCCGCTGAGCTTGACCGCCACGGGCAGCGTCGTGCGGTGGAACTTGATCTTGGCATTGAACCCGGCGCACCGCTGGGGGATACAATGGCGCGTGTCAGCGCTGTCGCGAATGAGATCCTTCCTTCCGGGCACAGTATTATATTCTTGGGCGAAGCTGCGACGTTGCAGGAAACCAATTACGAGGTGGCCCTCACATTCGTGATTGCCCTGCTTGTCGTGTTTCTTGTGCTGGCGTCGCAGTTCGAAAGTCTGGGTAGTGCAGTGATCGTCATCTTTACGGTTCCGTTTGGGTTGGCGGCTGCGGTTTTTGTACTTCTGGTCACCGGCCAGTCGCTTAATCTTTACAGCCAGATCGGGCTTGTGATGCTGATTGGCCTTATGACCAAAAATGCAATTCTGCTTGTCGAATTCATGGACCAGAAACGGGATGAAGGTCTGGATGTGCCGGATGCCATTATGGAGGGCGTTCGCATTCGCCTTCGACCGGTCGTCATGACTGTTCTTTCTACTGTTCTGGGCGCACTGCCATTAGTGCTGGGCGCAGGGCCGGGATCGGAAGCACGAAGCACCATTGGCTGGGTTATCTTTGGTGGGCTCGGGCTGTCGACGCTGTTCACGCTCTATTTCGCGCCACTTGGGTATTCATTGATTGCGCCGCATCTTAAGCCAAGGGCCCATGCTGGTCGCGAACTGGAGAAGCAATTACTGAACGCGCAAAAGGAAGCGCCATGAGGTTCCCCTGTCTTTTCCTGATTGGCGCTGCGCTTACCGCTTGTACAGTCGGGCCGGATTATGAGGCGCCGGAAATAGGCGCCCCACCACAGTTCGTATCCCAGGACGTTTTGAAAACCCTGAACGAAGGGCATGAATATCAGGGGATCGCGGCGGATTGGTGGACCGGCTTTGATGATGAGCTTTTGAATACGCTGGTAGAAACCGGCATCGAAAAAAATTTCGAAATTTCTGCAACAGCCGCCCGTGTCAAGGAAGCCCAGGCGCGCGTGAAACTCGCCGGGGCTGGTGATGACTTGAGCGCTGATGCTGACCTCGGCGCGGACGTCGAGGTTCGTCAGGATTTAGGCGGAGATAACGATACCACAAATGCAAGAGGTGTGGCTGCGGGATTGAGCGTGTCTCTGCCAGTGGATGTTTTTGGTCGCACGCGCCGTGAAGTCGAGGCTGCCCGTGCCGGACTCGAGGCCGCGCAGGCGGACCTCAGGAGTATTGTATTACGCGTCAGTTCGGATATCGCCAGCGAATATCTGCAACTGCGCGGAAACCAGAGACAACTTGAACTTCTGCGGGAGTCGGTTGCCTTACAGGAAAAGACACTCTCTATTGTCAGAAGCCGCTTTGAGTCGGGTCTTTCACCGGAGCTTGACCTTCGCCGTGCAGAAACATCCGTTGAAAATCTGCGTGCTGATATTCCGCCGTTGGAGGAACAACTCCTTAACTCCCGTAACCAGCTGGCCAACTTGAACGGACAGTTTCCGGGCGCCTATGAAGAAACCTTAAGAGAACAGAAGCAGACGCCCGCCTATAACAATTCAATACCACAGTTAATCCCGCTTGAAGTGCTGTCGATGCGACCAGACGTTCAGCAGGCGGAAGCAAATCTGAAGCAGGCAATCGCCAACATTGGCGTTGCGGAAGCTGATTATTATCCGACCTTTCGACTGACTGGCGCCCTGACTATCGGAGCGACCGGCGTCAGTGCCATGCCCGTGACGGAGATGCTGATCGGATCTCTTGCGGCACTTATTGAGCAGGTACTGACGGATGGCGGGACGCGGGATGCCAATTTTGAAATCTCAAAAGCACAGGCTGAAGAGGCCCTCGCTGTTTATGAGCAAGTCCTTCGTGAGAGCAGTCAGGAAGTTGAAACATCGCTGGCGGCCATTCAATCTTCCCAGCGACGCCAGCTGTCTCTTGAAAACGTAGTAACGTCCAGCCGCCGAAGTTTTTCGCAAGCCGAGGCCTTGTATCAGCAGGGCCTCATCAGCTTCCTGGATGTTGTCGACGCGCAGCGTGTTCTGGCCAATGCCGAACAGGCTTTGGCAAGAGAACGGACAAATTATGCCATGCAGATCGCCATTCTGTTCCGCACTTTGGGCGTCAATGTCAATAGGCCCTGAAAAGGGGTTTTGTCAGATTCACTCGCCTTTTGGATTCATGGTAGAGCGATCGCGATGGCGATCGGGAATTAATCGCCATATCCAGTTTTCAAATTCATGGCTGTAATATGAAATCGGTGCAGGACTCATTTCACTTTGTATTTCCTGCGGTGTCATTATCACCGATTTCGCAAGCGCTCGTGGGCGATCTTCCGGAGCCTCAAGGCATTGTTCCAGCGTGTTCAGCACAGACGGCGGGTTTACCTCCTCCGGTGTGACCAGAAATCCGTAGGTGCGAAGACCCGTTCCCAAACCGGTATGGGACGACCAGACCGCCAGTGGAATTGCGATCATCATACCGAATGTTACCGGCAGCAACCAATAGAAAAGGCTCGGCACCCAGAACCAGGCGATCATTGCCCAGATAACTCCTGCTACAGTCGGTCCCCAGAGGCTCTGGATCGCATCCTTATAAGACAGAGAGTCACTCTCACGGTTCTGGGCATCCCAAGTGACGACACGGCCGGCAAGCGTGGTCAGCACGAAGTATGCATGCAGGCACATCATTACTGGTGCCAGGAAAATAGAGAATGTGGTTTCAAGTATGGCGCTGATGACGAGACGGATACCACCGCCGAAACTTCGGCGCTCTCGGCTGTTGAACAAGGTCAGCATCAGCCCGGCAATTTTAGGGCCAATCAGCATGATTACTGTCAAGGTGAAGAGGGAGATAATCTTGACATACTCCACCACCTGCCAATCGGGAAACAACTGGCGTCCATTGCCAAAAAAGTCATGCGGGATGACAGAACGCATAACGCCGTCAATGGTTGTCAGTACCAGCAGCAGTAGCCACAGAAGCGATGACACATAGGCCAGAGCCCCCAAGGTAAAGTGCAGTCGACTTATTCCATGCAGGCCACGAACGCCCAGCAGTTTCAGATGCTGCAGATTGCCCTGTGCCCAGCGCTTATCTCGCTTGGCATAATCGAGAAGGTTCCCCGGCAGTTCCTCATAGGATCCTCTCAAATCTGCCATTAGGTATACGTGCCAGTTACTCCGGCGTATCAAGGCGGCCTCCACAAAGTCATGGGACAGGATATCACCGCCAAGTGGTGCCTTCCCCGGCAGCGTCGGCAGACCACAATGGCTGGAGAATGCCTGTAGACGGAGAATGGCATTATGTCCCCAATAGTTGCACTCACTCATCTGCCAGAAGCTAAGCCCTGTCGCGAGCATGGGGCTGTAAAGCCGTGAAGCAAACTGCACGTAACGACCAAAAAACGTTTTCTGCCGTACCGGCATTGGTACAGTTTGAATGATACCGGCATCTGGATTGGTTTCCATGGCGCGGGCCAGGGTCACAATCGTATCGCCGCTCATCACGCTATCGGCGTCCAGCACCAGCATATGGTCATAGGCGCGGCCCCAGCGGCGACAAAAATCCTCTATATTCCCGGCCTTCTTCCCGCGGTTATCCTCGCGGCGGCGGTAGAAAAGGCGGCCTTCTGCGTTCAGACGCGCCACCAGCTCGTGCCAGCCTGCTTCTTCTGCCTTTGCAATATCTTCGTTTCGCGTATCACTCAGGAGAAAGAAATGAAAATGCTCTCCCTTGCCGGTTTCCATAAGCGATTGGTATGTCGCTTCCAGGCCCGCCAGAACACGCTCTGGATCCTCGTTATAAACGGGCATCACGACAGCGGTCTGTGATGTCAGCGGGAATCCCACCAAATCTTTTGTCTTGATGCGACGACGGAGTGATAGCGGATCAATCTTCAGAAGTTGGCAGAGAAAACCTACGACTGCGGACCAGAAGGAGATAACGAGCCAGGAAAAAGTGATGGTGAAGAGGACCAGAATCATCAATTCCACCAATGTCATGCCGTTCGCCACCAGAATGTCGAACATCATCCGGCAAGAAAGGCCGGCGGTTATCAAAACCAGCGTAAAAAAAACGATGCGTCTTTCTATTCTGAATGGAATGGAAAACCGCCCCCCTCGAGCATCTTTTGTCGAGGTAATTAATGTTTTTTTCTGCTTATTTGGCAATAATAGGCTCATAGAGATAACTCCAGGTTTCAGTCAACCTCTTCCCCCTCAATGTAAGATAAACACGCATGTCCGCTTTTAGTTCCCCGGTTTCCTGCAGTCGGAAAGAGAGGCGCCAGATATCGGTGCCGGGGAGCTTATGCAGCACCAGATCGTTGATCTTGCCATTCGATGTTTGAATTTCAGGTGCAACGGGTTGCTCCGGATGCAGGGTGGAGAGATCTCCTCCCTGAAAATCGATCACGAAGCGCCGGACGCTTCTGGGTTGCGGCGGACTGGCACCGGGGATACCTCCCCAGCCAGTGCGTGTGCGCAGGACCCGCGCCATGTGATCGGGCAGATCCAAGTTATTCAAGCTGGTTAGCCGATAGGCAAGCCGCATGGGTTCGTCGGTGCCGAACTCCTGATCGAACGCCCAGAATGCAACGATGTTGTCATTCACTTCTTCATTCGTCGGAATTTCCACCAGCCGGACACTGCCTTTGCCCCACCCTTTACCAAGCGGTTCCACCCAAAGGCTGGGCCGCTGATGATAGTGAGTCTCGAAATCCATATAGTTGTTGTAGTTCCGGTCACGCTGCATGAGCCCGAAGCCTCTGGGATTGTAATCCATGAAAGCGCTAACGTTTAAGTGCCGCGGGTTCGTCAACGGGCGCCAGATCCACTCATCACTACCGGTATGCATTAACAGACCATCAGAATCATGTACCTCTGGGCGGAAATCATCGAAATGCCGTGTACTGTTCTCTCCGTAAAGAAACATGCTGGTAAGGGGGGCAATTCCGATTTGATGTCCACTCTCCCGAGAAAATAATACGGTGTTGACATCCACAACTGTGCGCGGTCCTGGTGTGATTAAAAACTTATAGGCACCTGCAATCGACGGGCTGTCGAGAAGCGCGAATACAGTCATACTCGTATCTTCTTCCGCGGGCTTGACCAGCCAGAATTCACGAAAGGCCGGAAACTCCTCTCCTCTTGGAAGGGCGGTGTCGACTGCCAGACCACGTGCTGACAGGCCATAGAACTGATCCTGTGCCAGTAACCGGAAATAGGAAGCGCCCAGAAATACGGCCAGCTCATCCTTGTAATCCGGGTTATTGAGGGGATACTGGATTCGGAAACCGGCATACCCCAGATCATTTGGCACCTGATCTTCCAAGCCTTCACCATCATAGCGGAAAGATGCCTTGTTGAAGGGCAAAGGGGATACCTTGCCGCTCTCAAGTACATTTATCGCTAAAGGAGATTTATACAGAAACCCGGGATGGAAGAACTGTACTTCGAAGAGCGTCTGCTCCCGCCATAGTGCCGCTTCCGGGCGGAATCGTATCTTCTGGAAGTCCTCATACGTGAGGTCGCCAAGCCTGCCATCCAGAATTTGTGCCGGTTCGGCATAAGGTTCGGCTGCTAGCGTACGGGCTTTCTCTACAACAGAGTTGAAAAGTTCCTCCTGCGTAACAGATGCAGCTTCGGCTGCCTGTGATGGACTTGCCTTAGCATCGGTGGGAACAGATTCCTTGGTAGAAGTCTGTGCCGCCGCCATGAGCGGTGACAATGCCGCAAACATTATGATGGCAATGCCGCACGCCGAAATTATCAGATAATATTTCTTTTCCATCTGCTTTGGTTTCTATTGACTAACTCATAAAGACTTTTGCGTATTACTCAGGATCGTTTTCTAGGCACATCCAGTTTCACATCGGCCTTTTCATCAGGAACGATCAGAAACATTTTTTGGGGATTAGGATGAACTAGGTATCGAATATGGCAAAATTGGTAACGCGCTGCCGTCACATAGTAAGCAACTGAATTAGGGCAGAATTTTGACGTACTGATGGACTAGTCAACTGAAAACACAAACAAATATCAGCTATAGATAAAAACGCTTCAATTTTTATACAGCTGTTTAGGTAAAGCCTGATGCGCTGAAAGTCTCTGGTAAGGCAAGAAATGGGTAGTCTTTATGCAGTGGCGGATAAGCCGGAATACACGGCAATGCGGGTATCGTGACGACCTGAGTATACTAATAAGTTAAGGCGCTGTTTAAAGGCCTAAATAGGCCTCCCGGACTTTGTCGTTCTGTATCAATTCCTGACCTTTTCCGTGCAGCGTGATTTGGCCATTCTCCAGCACATATGCTTCATCGGCGAGTTCAAGCGCCATATGTGCGTTTTGCTCGACAAGCAAGACCTCTACGCCATTTTCAGAGACGGTCTGGATGATATTTGCGATTGTATCCACAATTGTCGGGGCCAGCCCGATGGAGGGTTCATCCAGCATGAGAAGTTTTGGCGAGGCCATTAAAGCGCGCCCGACAGCCAGCATTTGCTGTTGGCCTCCGCTCAATGAATTTGCGGGCATATGCAGGCGATCCTTGAGCACAGGAAAATAGTCAAGAACGGTTTCAAGGTCTTTTTCGATGGCGACTTTATCCATTCGGACATAGGCCCCTGACATGAGGTTGTCGCGGATGTTCATGGTTGGAAACAATCTGCGCCCTTCAGGGACAAGTGTAAGTCCGCTGGAAACCGTCTGCGCAGGGGTGAGGCCCATAATATCTTTTCCTTGAAATTCAATCTTGCCTTTTGAGGGAGTGAGCAGGCCTGCGACTGCTTTCATCAGGGTTGTTTTTCCAGCGCCGTTTGCGCCGACAATTGTGGTGATCTGGCCCTGCTTGACCGACAGGCTGACACCTTCGAGCGCCGGAACGCCGCTATAGCTGACGAACAGATCGTGGATAGATAAAATGACGTTTGGCTGGTTCATTTTTTATGTCCAAGATAGGCTTCGATTACGAGTTGATTCTGGCTTACTTCCTCCGGTGTTCCGGCTGCGAGCAGCCGTCCGTGATTCAGCACAAGTATCCGGTCACAGATTCGCATAACAGCCCGCATGTTATGTTCGACGAGCAGGATGGTTATGCCGAGTTCGCTGCGAATCATCTCAAATAGATCAAGGGCTGCCCCTACTTCTGCTCCTTGTAGTCCCGTCAATGGTTCGTCAAGGCAAAGCACCTTTGGTTCGGCAGCAAGGGCAATGGCGATGCTGAGCATTCTCTGAAGCCCATGAGGCAGACTTCCGGCCATTACTTCCAGGTGATCTTCAAGACCTGTCAGTTTTGCAGTTTCCTGCATCTTTTCCAACCGCGCCGCCTGGCTTTTAAGGCGATGGGTTGTTGCAATAATGATATTGTCTGCAACGCTCATTTCACTGAGCAGACTCTCGTGCTGAAAGGTTCTTATGAGGCCCATGCGGCTGATATGCGTTGCATTTTTGCTTGTAATATTCTGATCGAGGAAGGAAAGACTTCCTGACGTTGGCGGCATGAAGCCGCTGATCAGATTGAAGGTTGTGCTTTTTCCAGCGCCATTAGGACCTATTAGTCCCAGTATCTCTCCCTCGCGCAATTCAAAACTGAAGTCCGCAACAGCCGTAAGACCACCGAACTTCCGCTCGAGTCCTTCAGCCCTCAAAAGAACTTTGCCCTTGTTTTTGTTGGAAAGCGCTTCCATCTGAGTATCGCTCAACGTTCCGCCCTCCCCATAAACTTGCCGGTTTTGAAGCGCGCGCCAAGGCCGACAATCCCTCCAGGTACGAGCAACAGTGCACCGATAATGATGGCGCCATAAAAAATATTCTCATAGGGGCCGAAACTATGAAGAAATTGTCCGGCTAGAGTCAGGATTGTCGCTCCGATGATGGGACCGGCAATATGACCTTCACCACCAATTTTCACATAGGCGAGCGCAAGAACAGCAACAAAGTAGGTGAAGTCCGCCGGCGCGATGACGCTATTCGTGTAGGCATGGACACCACCGGCAAGACCCACCGTCGCCGAGGCAATCACAAAGCAGAGTATTTTTAGGCCAATCACATTGAGCCCGACGGAGCGCGGAATATCTTCATTGTTCTGAATGGCCTTAAAGACCCGCCCGAGGTTGGACCGTTCTGCAGCATATAGTCCGAACAGGATTGCTGCCAGAATTGTGACAGCGATGGCAGGAAAATAATCGTTCAACGCCATTGGCGGAAACATGCCAATCATGCCGGAATTGCCACCCAGCGCCTCTGTCTTGGTGTAGAACAGCCGGACAATTTCAGTAAAGGCGAATGAAATCAGCAGGAAGTAGGGACCTTTGGTTCTAAGTGTAATCCACCCAAAGAGAGCACTAATGATGCCTGCGATCACTGGCGCAGCAAGGAGCGATGCAAAGAATGTCCAGTCCATTATTGTGGATGCGACTGCCGTTGTATAAGCGCCGATGCCAAAAAAAGCGGCGGTTGCGATATTCAACTCACCGATTAAGAGTACGAATCTGAGGGTTACCGCCAACACAGCATTCGTAAACACCCAGATGACGACCTGCACATAGTAGGGATCGCCGCTAAAAAGAGCAAAGCCGATCGACGCCAAAGCGATCAGAATGCAAAGGGTGAGGCCCAAATTATCTTTCAGCATGACCCAAAATCCCCTGTGGACGTACGATAAGCAGAACAATGACCAGCACGAACATTGCGAGCGTTGCTGTGGACGGATCGAAATAATAGCCGCCGAAGCTTTCGATCAGGGCAATCAGAAGCCCTCCCAAAATCGCGCCAAGGACGCTCCCGAGTCCGCCGATGATGATGATGATGAAGGCCTTGACCAAGAAGTCGTCGCCGATAACGGTGGTCACCGGCGTAACGGTTGCCATCAGCGCGCCAGCGCAGGCAGCCAGTGTGGCACCAATGAGAAAGCCGTATAGGGCAACGCGGCGGTAGGGGATACCCTGAAGCATTGCAGCCTCTTGATCCTCTGCGACCGCGCGCAGGCTGAGCCCCAGCTTCGTTCTGTGAACGAGCAAATACAAACCAATCGTAATGATGGCTGCGACGATCATGAGCAACAGCCGTTGAATGGTAAGACTTGCACCCAGAAAGGTCACATTTCCCGGTACAACGGCGGGAATGGAGCGCGGTACACCGCCATACAAGAGGAGGTAAGTACCGTTCAGTAACAGAAGGAGCCCGATCGACAGAATGAATGACCCGTTCAGATCCTTGAGCACATGCTGAAAACCGAAGAAATAAACCACAAAGCCGATTACGCAAACAACCAGAAGCGCCAGCACAAAGGCAATAAGATAGGAAAACCAGATAGGTATTCCTGCCGTATCTACGCCCCATATCATAACTGAAGAGACGATAAGTGCAGCTGCGGTGAAGAAGGTACCATGTGCGAAATTGACGATTTTCATTACGCCAAAGATCAATGTCAGTCCAAGTGCAAAAAGCACGTAGACCGAGCCGATCTGAAGCGTATTCATGAGAAGTTGTACTTGTAGTTCCATAGATATGATCCGGTCATTCCAGGGCCGAATTTATGATATGCCAGCCTTTATGGGGCTGGCATATCAGTTGCTTTTCGTGACGTCTTACTTAAGCCGTTCCTTCAGTTCAGCCGGAGCAATCCGCCCAACTTCAACAGCATTTCCGTCACGCAATTGCGTAATCATGACAGGAACAAGTATCTGCTGAGGGTTACCGTAAACATCCGCACCACCGAATGCGGCGGGGCCATAGGATGATTCAAAGACAATTGTCGGCAGGGTTTCAGCGACCTTTTTCGGATCGATGCTGTCCGCTGTTTCAATTGCCTTTTTAAGAGCCATGACCGCATCATAGCTTGAAATTGTAATGCCGTTCAGGGCTTCACCCAGTTTCTCCATTGCACCGGCGTTCAGCTCTTTTTGCACGTCGCTGGCGGAGTCACCGGTGAAGTCAGCAGATGCTCCGAGGTAAGTTCCCTCTGCAGCTGCGCCGGCCATCTTGCTTAATGTGCCCGCAGAAGTACCTGCCGGAACAACTTTAACGCCATCCCAACCCAGAACATCCAGCGCCTTCAGCATAGAGCCGACGTCAGTCGGAGGCGAAGCACCAAAGTCCACGATATCGGCATTGCTGTTCGCAATTTTCGTGGCAATTGACTGGAATTCAGTTGTGCCACGTTCATACTTGTCGGTTGAAATGACTTCTACATCCAGATTGTTCCAAGTATCAATTGCAACTGGCTCAAGTTCCTGACCGGTTGCGTCGTTCGGGGTGATCATCGCCACCGTCTTGGCGTCCGGATGCTGCTCTTTTACATAGCCGTAGAACGGTGCAAGGATTTCGAACGGCGTGTTCATTTGTGTAAATGTCAAAGGGTAATCAGGTCCTTTGATGCTTTTTCCCCAGCCGGTGTTGAACAGGATCGCGCCTTTGCGCTCTGATAGGGCCTGCGTCGCCTTGACCGGCGCTGTTCCGATGGAGCCAACGATAAAGTTGATATTCTCCCGGTTCAGCATGGTCTGTGCCGTCTTGGCGCCTTCGGCGGCGTTGTACTTGTTGTCGTAGGTATGAAGTTCAAGCTTGTAGGTTTCTCCGCCGGCTTTGATACCACCTTCGGAATTGACCTTTTCGACAGCCTGTTCTGCCGCATATTCAAAGCCAAGACCCCAGGCTGCTGCGGCTCCCGACATTGGGGCGGAAACGCCTACTTTTAGGATTTCCTCAGCAAACGTCGTCTGAGCACTGAACAGGGCAATTAATGCCCCACCAGTAATGCCGATAATTTTCTTCATAGACATAACATTCTCCCTTGTTTTGAGTGTTTTCATTATGCAATTTACTGTTTTAAAGCGTTAAAGACTTGCTGCTATCCCTCCGGACACGGGTAAGGCGGCACCGGTTACAAAGCTTGAATCGGGACCGACGAGAAAGCTGATTGCGCCTGCGATGTCCTCTGGCTGACCCAGTCTCTTAAGCAGGGATCGATTGGTGTAGTCTTTCACCATGTCCGGGGCTGCATTTTCAATCACGGATGTTTGTATCAATCCCGGAACGACGCAATTTACACGAACATTCGGGGCCAGCTCTATCGCCAATGAGCGAGTGAGGGATGAGACTGCGGCTTTTGCCGCGGCATACTCGGGCTGATCTCCGTCACCAGCGTATGTCACTGACGAAATATTTACAATGGCTCCCTTTTTGCGGGCGACCATTCCGGGAGCAACCGCCTGTACCATCCAGAAAAGTGGTTTTAGGTTCAGCTCAAAAGTGCTGTCGAAACGCTCTTCGCTCATCTCCAGAATTGGGGTCACCAGTTCACCGCCGCGGATACCTCCGACTATATTGACAAGGATCGTGACGGGTCCGAGATTGTCTACAATCTCGGCAATGGCGGCATTTGTCTCACCTTCGTCAGTTGCGTTCGCCCGCACCATATGAACTTTAATGTCGGGATAGTTGCGCTGGATGTCTTCTACGGTTGTAGCCAGCCGCCGACCTGAGATATCGATAAGCCCCAGCGACGCACCATCCGCCGCCAACCGCTTGGCAACGGCCGCGCCCATAGGGCCGCCCGCACCGCTGACGAGAGCGACAGCGCCCGCAAGCGGAAGTGCTCGATTTGCGGAAGACGATTGTTCTGTCATTACTGGACCTCTTTCAGTTTTCCCTGGCCTTCTGTGTGCCAGTCCCGGAGCGTACGTTTGAGAATTTTGTTGGACGGACCGAGCGGCATATCGTCAACAGTGTAGACACGACGGGGTGATTTGTAGGCGGACAGATTCTTGCGGCAATAAGCAATTATTTCCTTGCCATCGAGGGTGTGTCCGGCATGCGGAATGACGACTGCCACCGGTATTTCGCTTTTATTCTCGTCTGGCAGACCAATAACGGCGCAAACTCGGATGTCAGGGTGCTGGTAAAGCAGGTCTTCGACTTCCAGCGGATAAATGTTGTAGCCGCCGGAAATGATGACGTCCTTTTTCCGATCAACGATGAAAAGATAACCATCTTCATCGAGATATCCAAGATCGCCGCTGAGCCAGCCTTTTGACGTAAAGCTGGCCGCTGTTGTTTTGGCATCTCCCCAATAGCCCGCGCCGATCGTGTCTCCTGAAATCCGCACTTCGCCGACTTCGCCGTGAGGTAGTTCCACGCCATTGTCATCTACAATACTAATGCGATTTCCACCAATCGGCACCCCAGCGGAGCCGCGCTTGCGGATGCCAAACGGGGGTTCGCCTGTCACATAGCCTGTGCTTTCTGTCGCGCCGTAAATCTGCAGCAGTGGCACGCCTATTTTTTCTTCAAACTGTTGCATGACATTCGGCGAAACGGGCGATCCACCCGTCACGCAAGTTTTCAGAGAACCAAGATCATGTTTCGCGGGATCGAATTCGCGCAACAGATAAAGGAACATGGTCGGCGATCCAGCAAGATAGGTGACCTTTTCACGGGTGATAGTCTCCAGCACGGCTTCAGTGTCCCAGCGTTCCAGTTGGATCATTTTGGCCCCGGAGAAGACGGCTCCGTTCATCATACAGGTGGCACCGAAATTATTGAACAGGGGCAGAGCGCAGAGGAAGACTTCCTTACCCCATAAAAGCCCGCCGTGCACAGCCATGTCGCGCAGTGTCGTATACTGACTTAGCTGCGTCTGGGTTGCGCCTTTGGGCTCTCCAGTGGTGCCAGATGTGAAAAACAGGGCGACAATATCGTCGGCCTTGAAATCAGGTATGGAAAAGGTTTTATCGGCGCTATCTATAAGGGCGTCGACATCAAGGGCGTCTTCCGCCGCGCCACCGGTTACGAAGATTGTCTCCGGTGTGCCGGTTTCCTGTTGAACCTCAAGGGCATAGGGCAAGGTTTCCTTAGTCGTAAGCATCATTTTCATGTCGGTACGCGTAACGGTGGATCTCACCTCATGCACGCGGTTCATGCCGCTGATTGGATTTGCGATCGCGCCTATTTTCTGGCAAGCCCAATAACCAAAAGCCATTTCCGGACAGCTGGGCAAGTATAGCCCAATCACATCTCCAGCTTCTGCGCCATGCGCCTTGAACACATTCGCCAATTGCGAGGTTTTCAGGTCAAACTCGGCAAAAGTTAGAGTCAGTCCTTCATAGCTGATGAATATCTGGTCTCCAACTAGGCGCGATGTGTTGTCTAGACATTGCGCTAAAGACGTAACGGTCACCTGCACTTCTCCCATAATTATCTGGCATCAGCTTGTTAATCAGCTTTGAGCCTTTTTTCTTTCAGTCTATGCATAACGGTTAATATCAGTCAATCGTTTTGAACAGTTGTTAGTTTTTTGTCGTTAGGCATTTAAGCTATTTCATTTTTTGAGAAAATTCATTTATATGCGCTAGATTCAACTGTATGGAGAAACCAGATATAATGGTCAGATGAGCCGTTATTTATTATCTGAATGGAAATCAGTAGATAGGAAGAAATCTGCTTGAGGTTTCTCTAACTCGAGGCGGTTTTCCTCAGGAGCTATATTAATCTAATTACGAGAAATCCCGGTCAACAGAAGCGTCTGTTGCATGGCGATCATTTCCTGAAGCGAGTAGAAGCCATCTCTTCCGCCTTTTTCTGGATCAAACCATTCAACTGTCCAGTTTAACGCACCCAGTAGGAAAAGCCGTAAAGGAACAACTTCAAAATCGCGCCGGACTATATTCTTTTCTTGCGCGTTCTTCAAGCAGGCGTCCCAGGCTGAGGCATACTTTTTCCGAACAGGCCTGTGCCGTGCTCTTACCTCCTGAGGTAGCTGGCCGTACATTCGGATATTGGCAGATGTAAACTCACTGCGGGCAAACAGTACCTTCATGTGGGCATGAATCGCGTCCGCCAGTTGCTGGCTTGGATCCGGGTATTTTTCACTATCACGCAGAATCTTGGAGACACCGTCAGCCATTTCTCGCAAACCACGGTCCAGCACTTCATCCAACAAGTCTTCTTTGGAATTAAAATGATAGTAAATACTTCCTGCTTCCATTTTGGCTGCGGCAGCTATCTGCCGTGATGTAGCTGCTCTGTAACCGGAGGCCCGCATAACTTTTGCGGCAGATGAGAGGATATGCATCCGGGTTCGTGCCGCTTTGCTGTCTCCCTGTTCTATAAAATCCGCTTCTATAAAATTCGTGCTCTGAACGGTGAAATAGCTTTTTCTGGTCTCAATCAGCATACCATCCAGAATTAGTCTTACTGCACTTTCAGACAATATGCTGACTGGAATTCGGGATGCATTAAACCACTCCCCCATCCAATTGAGGGCACCTATCAGAAACTGCCGAAGGGGGACGATTTTAATATCCGATCTTATTTCCCCGTTATCCAATGCTTTTTTCAGGAAGTCATCCCACAAGCGCGAATAGGCCAGTCGGAGGGGGCGATGGCGTTCGCGCATGTCTTCAGACAGCATGGAAAAATTGCGTATATTTGATGAGGTGAAGTCATTCTCCTTGAGCAAATGCTCTATATGAGTATGTACCATTCTGCCGAGCGTTTCGCGAAATCCTACATTGTCCTTCTGGCAGTTCTCGCTAACTTTCCTGACCGCGTCATAAACCTGACGGAGGCCGAGATCCAGAACCACGTCAAAAATCTCTTCTTTTGAAGCAAAATGGTAATAGATACTGCCAGCTTCGATACCTGCGGCGTCAGCAATCTTGCGAAGCGTAGATGGTTCGTAGCCCGCTACGCGAAATTGCCTCGCTGCTGCCGATAAAATAGTAAGGCGCGTTCGTTCGGATTTAGAAAGCGTGGATTCCAAGCGCGGCGGAATTTCTAATTTAACGTTCATAGCTTTTAATTCCTTCTTGACAGAATAATGTCAAGCGAGATAATTCTAACAAATGTTTGATTTTTGCAATTAACAAGTCCGGAAAATTGGACGATCTGATCGGGGAGTTGGGCAATCATGCGTGGGTTGGCGGAAAAACATGTTATTGTAACCGGTAGTGGTAGTGGTATCGGGCGTCAGATAGCACTTCGCTTTGCGGAGGAAGGGGCAAGGGTTGCTCTATTCGACATTAATGGCGAGGGAGCCTCTGAAACACTTCGCCTGATTGATGAGAAAGGCGGGCAAGGTGCGGCCTATGTTGTTGATATTACGGATCAAGAAGCTGTCGAGAAGACGGTTCGCGACGTCGAAGAGTTCGGTCCGATAGATGTCCTGGTCAACAACGCTGGCTGGGACAAAATGGCCAACTTCCTGGATACGGATGCGGCCCTCTGGAAAAAAATTATTGATATAAATCTTTACGGTCCTCTGTATATGCATCATGCAGTTCTTCCCGGCATGATAAAAAATGGTGGCGGAAGGGTTATCAATATTAGCTCGGACGCAGGCCGGGTCGGATCATCAGGTGAGGCGGTATATTCTGCCTGTAAGGGCGGCATTATTTCTTTTACCAAGACAGTTGCCAGGGAACTGGCCAGAAAGGGCGTTCAACTGAATGCTGTATGTCCCGGACCGACGGATACGCCATTGTTCGCAGAAGTGTCGTCTGGCGCAGGAGCGGAGAAAATAGCAGAAGGCTTGAAAAGAGCTATTCCGATGAAGCGCCTTGCGCATCCATCTGACTTTCCGGGCATCGTGTGTTTCCTCGCTTCCGATGATGCCGGTTTTATCACGGGTCAGACTATTTCAGTTTCGGGCGGCCTTACTATGCATGGCTAAGTCAAGAACTCTTACGTTTTAGGCGCCTTGCGTGCAGTTTTTCTGTTCTTACGAATGCAAGGCGCTAATGACTGTTTCGTCTCATATCCGTTTAGACGGGCGGGCGGGTTGGATTAATTTATCTTGTCAGATTTTCTAACGTAAGTTAGGATTTTGAATTATAAGTATCTCGGTTTTTGTCGGGATGAGAAGAACAGGGTTTCAAATCGGGGGCGTACAGCTTTATCTGCTGCATTTCCCTTTCTGAAATGATCGAAGGTCGGCGGATTTAATCAGGAATACTTTTGATATTCTGAAATGGGAGGCCGCATTAATTTTTCTGTTTTTCCCAGTTGCCTTGACCGTTCTGCTCTATCGTCAGGCAAAGAAATAGTAAAGCTCCAATGATGCTACAAAAAGGAAACAAAATAATGGCTTCTATGGAATATAGTATACAGTACCGCCGCGCCGATGCACTTGAGAGAAAAAATTATGCTCACTGGCATGCAGTCGAATCTATGCCGCTCGCGGACTTAAAAAAATTGCAGGAAGAAAAGCTGGTTGCTCAGATGGCCTATCTGAAAGAAAGATCGCCATTTTATCAAAAGAAGTTTTCCGATGCAGGCATATCTTTCGATGAAATTCGGACGGTCAAGGATCTGCAGAAAGTCCCCTTCACCTTGAAAACCGAAATTCGTGAAAGCCTGAAAGCAAAGCCTCCCTTCGGACTGCATCTTGCGGCGGATATGGAGGATGTGATTCAAATGCAGGCGTCCTCCGGCACGACGGGCAGTCCGTCCTACGTCGCCTTGACTCAAGGTGATGCAGAGATGTGGCATGAGATGAACGCCCGCTGCTTCTTCGCCAGCGGCATCCGGCCGGGGGATATGTCGCTACATGGATTCGCGCTGGCGAAAGGCTTCGTCGGCGGCGTGCCGATTACCCAGTCCATGCAGTATATGGGCGTTATCGATATTCCGATTGGCGCGGATGGCGGGGCGGATCGTCTGCTCCGGGCGGCGGCGGATGTAAGGCCCCGCGTGCTTGCCGCAGCGCCGAACTTTGCGGTGTTTCTGGGCGAGAAGGCGCCGGATATTCTGGGCGTCGAGGCGAAAACACTCGGCATCGAGGTCGTTCTTGTGGGTGGCGAGCCCGGCGGCGGCATCCCTGCCATCCGGCAACGGATCGAGGAAGTCTGGGGTGCGAAATGCTGCGAAATGCTCGGCGGCACCGACATGGGGGTGGCCTATTGGGGCGAATGCGAGAAGCAGTCCGGTATGCATATGGTGGGCATGGACTATATTATCACTGAACTCCTTAATCCCGAAACCGGCGAGGTCATTCCATTTGAGGATGGTGCAGAAGGGGAACTGATCTACACGGCAATCGGGCGCGAGGCGAACCCGCTCGTCCGGTTCCGCTCAGGTGATCATGTTGAGGTGCTGGGTACTAAGTGTGCCTGTGGCCGCACGGGTCCGAAAGTTCGCTGTATCGGGCGCACGGATGACATGCTCATTATCCGCGGCGCAAACGTATTCCCTTCGGCAATTCAAAGCATCATTGGCGATATGACACCGGAGACCAACGGTGTGATGCGGGTGGTCGCAGATTTCGAGGGACATACGTCTCAAGGGGCTCTGAAAGTTATTGTTGAGCGGGGACCTGATCGCTCACCCGGCCGGGATAAAGAACTGAAAAAATCCATTGAGACTCATCTGCGAAATTCTCTTGCCTTCAAAGCCGATGTGCGGATTGTCGAACCAGATACATTCGAGAAGCCGGGCGCTGTAAAGGTCGCGCTTACGCTGAGAGAGTATCCCGACCTTTAGAAACAGGAGGTTAAGCAAATGGACCTTGGGCTTAAAGGCAAAAGAGTATTAATCACAGGCGCGTCGCAAGGAATTGGGGAAGGCCTCGCCGAGGTGTTCGCTGAAGAAGGGGCTGATTTGTTTTTGGCGGCCCGGCAGGAGGATCGTCTCAAATCCATTGCTAAACGTGTGACGGACGCGCATGGCGTCAAGGCAGAGTATTTCCCGGCCGACTTCACAAAAAAAGGGGATATCGACAGACTGCATGCCGCCGCTGGTGACATCGACATTCTAGTCAATAATGCTGGCGCCATACCGGGCGGTGATATGTGGCAGGTCGGGGCCGATGACTGGCGTCCGGGATGGGAAGTCAAGGTAATGGGATATATCGACATGACCCGGCTCTTTTATGCCAGCATGAAGGCGCGTGGCCATGGCGTAATCCTCAACAATATTGGCAATGGTGGAGAAAATTTTGATTTCCGTTATATTGCGGGAACCACGGGAAATGCGGCGCTAATGGCCTTTACCAAGGCGGTGGGTGGGCACAGCTTGCAGGACAACATCCGTGTTGTCGGCGTCAATCCGGGGCCGGTTGCCACAACTCGCATCGAAAAGATCATGAAAGCCCGTGCGAAAGAGCGCTGGGGCGATGAGAGCCGCTATGGCGAACTGCTGGCGAACTATCCACTAGGGCGTGCGGCGACGGTTCGTGAAATTGCCGACATGTTTGCCTTTTTGGCATCCTCCAGGTCCAGCTACACGTCAGGCACCATCATCACGATTGATGGGGGCATAACAACAAATATGTCGATTGGTGGTTAGAACAGAAAGGCCCGATTTTCATTGAAATAATGAAATGTATCTTTGGGGTTTGCTGTGCCTCCTCGATTGACAGGAAAAAAGCACAGCGGTATTCTAACAACTGTTAGGAAATATGCCCCAAGCAAAATAATGCGTTTTTCGGAATGCTCCGCGTAAAAACACAACTCGTTTTATAACATGTCATCGACAGTGGTGGCTCAACAGAAAAGAAAGAACGAATAAAATGACTGATCGATACTCCAGTTACAACAAGTTGAAATTTGACTATCCAGCAGAGCGTGTTTTGAGAATTACGTTCAGTAATCCTGCAACCTTCAACTCCGTAGATGCAGAAACGCATACTCAAATGACTGACATCTGGCGTGATATCGACCGAGATCCGGATATTAACGCTGTCATCGTCACCGGCGAAGGTAAGGCATTTTCAGCCGGTGGTGATTTTGGGCTGATTGAGAAAATGACCGGTAATTTCGACGAGATTATGAATACCTGGAAGGAAGCAAAGGACCTTGTCTACAATATCATCAATTGCAACAAGCCGATTATCTCGGCGATCAATGGCCCGGCTGCCGGCGCAGGGCTTGTCGTCGGTATTCTAGCCGATATTTCCATTGCCGGAAAACGCGCGAAAATTGTTGATGGTCATCCCCGGCTTGGCGTTGCCGCAGGTGATGTCGCCGCCATTATATGGCCACTGCTGTGCGGCATGGCGAAGGCAAAATACTATCTGCTGACCTGCAAGCCTGTCTCAGGTGAGGAGGCAGACCGCATTGGCCTGGTGTCTATGTGTGTGGAGGACGAAGAGCTGCAGGAAATAGCGCTTGGTATCGCGACCGATCTCGCCAACGGATCTCAAAGTGCGATCCGCTGGACAAAATACTCGCTCAATAACTGGCTACGGCAGGCCGGACCAATCTTTGATGCATCTACTGCGCTGGAAATGCTTGGCTTTATGGGTGATGATGTGAAGGAAGGCGTTGCGTCCCACCGTGAAAAACGTGCGCCAAATTTCCGTAAAGATTGCCCGATCTAAAAAATTTAAATAATTGCATATCCTCTGACATAAACACAAGGGTATGCAGCCATAATGTTGAAACTTCAAAGGAGCGGCCAAATCAGAATTGGCGCTCCTTTTAAGCATGAATTGTGATGACTGAGAGCTTTTACTTCCCAAAGGTTATTTGCATGTTTCTGACGTCTCTCGTACAAGATAGCAATACTAGTTTCAGCATTTGAATAAATAAGGAAAAAACCAATGCTAAAAGACGTTGTCATCTGTGAACCAGTTCGCACCCCCGTTGGACGATTTGGGGGCCAGTTCAAGGATCTGCATGCACATGAGCTAGGCCGCACGGTTGTTAGCGGGCTACTGAGCCGATGCGAGGGACTTTCGGGACGGGTAGACGATGTTATCTTTGCACAGTGCTATCCCTCCATGGATGCGCCGGCACTGGGACGGGTTGTCGGGCTGGATGCAGGTTTGCCGATTGAAATTGGCGGATATCAACTGGATCGCCGCTGCGGGTCCGGTCTGCAGGCCATTATCAATGGCGTGATGCAGGTGGCAACAGGGGCATCGTCTGTGGTCATCGCGGGTGGTGCAGAATCCATGTCCAACGCCCCCTTTTATTCAACAGCAGGAAGATGGGGTATTAAGGGTACGTCCCTCGCATTTCACGACGCGCTGGCGCGCGGGCGTGTTACCGCAGGGGGGATTAATTTCCCGGTACCCGGCGGAATGCTGGAAACAGCCGAAAATTTGCGTCGGAGCCATAGCGTTCCGCGAGACGAGCAGGACGAATTCGCAGTTGAGTCCCACCGCCGCGCCGTTGCTGCGCAGGATGCCGGTCGTTTTGATGATGAAATTATTCCGGTTACGGTGCGCAGTCGCAAAGGTGAGACCGTCGTCACCAAGGATGAACATCCGCGACCGGAAGCCAATCTGGAAAGCCTGTCGAAACTTCGGCCGATCCTTGGCAAGTCTGATTCTGAGGCGACCGTAACGGCGGGCAATGCAAGCGGACAGAACGACGGGGCCTCGGCCTGTGTGGTCACGACCCGTGCTATCGCCGAAGAGTTGGGCGTGAAAATCTATGGCAGTCTGATCAGCTGGGCGGTTGCTGGCGTAGGTCCGGAGATTATGGGCATCGGACCTGTCCCCGCGACCGAAAAGGCGCTGGCCAAGGCAGAGCTTAACCTGAAGGATCTGGATTTGATTGAGCTGAATGAGGCCTTCGCGGCGCAGGTGCTGGCCTGTACGCGGGATTGGGGATTTGTTAAGTCAGACTTCGAGCGGATGAATGTAAACGGTTCAGGAATTTCCCTGGGCCATCCGGTTGGTGCGACTGGCGGACGTATTCTTGCTACATTGCTTCGAGAAATGGAACGCCGCGATGCTAAATATGGTCTGGAGACCATGTGCATAGGCGGTGGACAGGGGCTGGCCGCAGTATTTAAGCGCGTCTGATAGGTTTGCTCTCGTGATGAAGGAAATCAGGTCTCTTACAAGCTAGAGAGCAGATTGCTCATACGCGCCTTGTAAGTGCGTGTGATTTCCTCCTCACGTTTATGTCGGCCCTGCGCTACCATTTTCTCACCGGCTATGTACACATCGGTTTTGAAATCTGCGGCGGCGGCGAATAGCAGAATACTGAGAAAACTTTCCCGATCACGACCGTAAAAATCCGGATGCTCCAAATCCAAGGCGACGAAATCCGCGCGGGAGCCGATTTGCAGGCCGCCGAGAGGCTGGCCAAGGGCGCGGGCGCCGCCGGACACAGATTTTTTATATAGAAAATGCCCTGTGTTAGGCAATGTAATAGAGGTCAACACATTGCGTTCCTGATGAAGCAATCGTTGACCGTACTCCAGACCTTCAAGCTCACGCGCGACATCCAGGCAAATATTGCTGTCGGAACCTATTCCGAAGCTCCCTTCTTCCGAGACGAAGCGTTTCGCTGGAAAAATACCATCGCCGAGGTTGGCTTCGGTGAGCGGACATAACCCGACGATGGCCTTACTCTTTGCAATTAGAGTAATTTCGGCATCCGTTAAATGCGTTGCGTGTACCAGGCACCAGCGCTTATCCACATCGAAATTTTCATAAAGCCATTCCACCGGGCGCTTGCCATATGACGCAATACAATCCTCTATTTCTTTTTGCTGTTCGGCAATGTGTATATGGAAAGGCCTTTCGGGGGAAAGCTTCAGAAGTTCTCCGATTTCCTCTTTCGTCGCCGCGCGCAAGGAATGGGGCGCAACTCCGAGGGTGAGGTTCGGATCCTGCTGCTCAAATCCCTGCAATTCAGAAAATAAATTCTGATAATCGTTGAGATTATTGATAAAACGGCGCTGTCCATGTTCCGGCGGAACGCCGCCGAAACCGGCGTGTGCATAGAAGACAGGTAAGAGCGTGATTGGCATCCCTGCTGCTTGTGCACCTTCAATCACTGCCTGAGACATAAGCGATTTGTCATCATAGGGCTGTCCCGTCCGGCTATGATGGAGGTAATGAAATTCCGCAACGCCCGTATAGCCGCCCCGCATCAATTCCACATATAGCTGCGCCGTGATTGCTGTGACGTCCTCAGGTTCCAGCATATCCAGAAAACCGTACATCACCTTACGCCAACTCCAGAAACTATCCGTCGGGGATGATCGTTTTTCAGCCAGTCCGGCCATTGCTCTTTGAAATGCGTGGCTGTGCAGGTTGGGCATTCCCGGGATAGCGGCGCCGGTGATGGACTTGCCCATCTCCTTACTCTTTGTTCTTTCGATAGACTGAATGTATCCGGATGGGTCAATCTTTAGCGTGATGTCCCTGTCCCATCCCGTCTCCAGAAGTATTTGTTCGAAATGAAGTTGCCGCACTTTTACCGCTCCCGCTATGTAGCTACTGACGCACAATAATCACAATTTAATAATACGAATATGCTCATGGCGACCTCAATTAAAACATGAGAGTCGGCATTTACCGCGACGGATATTAATCCTTTGTTCGTTTAACCATGTATATAGTGTTGTGAGTATGAACTTATCTATGTGATGATATTTGGTAACCTGACAGCACAAGCTATATTGAAGGGAAAAAGCAGCCCGCCTTAGTTGACCATTTTGTATAAATAAGCAATCTTGAATTATTATTTGAAGTGAATATTGAGATGCGCATAGCCCTATTCTGGACATCATTGTTGGCAGTTTTCGCTTTTCTGGCGCTGGCCTCGACATCAAGCGCGAGTGAAACCGGCTCGGAACAGGATTGTACCGAGGCTGGAGTTGATTACAAAAATTCCGGCGGAAAAACGAAAGACGAGATAATTGCCGAGATGGATCAGGCACTCTTTGAATCGCTGAACAGATATGATGGTTGCGCAAGCCAGAAAAAAAATAGTGCCTCTTCGGGCGGTGGTGGAGGCGGCGGCGCTACCGGGAGCAGTGGCGGTGGATCCGCTATGTCCTCTGCGTCTTCCGGAATTGAGGGGTCAGAGCCGATGCCTTCTCAAAACAAGGCGGAGCAGCAGGCCAGCACGGTCGAAGGAGAGGAAACCCAGTCTCCTGTAAAACAGCAACAAGATACTCTTCCAAACGGCAAATTGCCGGAAGATATACCGCCTGCGGACAACGACAACATATTGCAAAAGAAAATACGCGAAGCCGCCATGAATGAGCCGGATCCGGTCAAACGCGAGCTTTTATGGGAAGAGTATAGAAAATATAAAGGCCTATCTGATAGCTAGTGCCTGTTATGAAACATGATGGTGCGGGAAAAATGTTGAGGGCGACACTTGGTTGGACAATCTGTTTTTGTTTCTTTGTGACCAGTTGCGTCACGCCGGGAATGTCAACCGGCGTCGGCCCCCGCACCTCGAGTGAGGTCAAAACGGCTGTGCAATCCCAGCCAGAATTTCAGAAGACAAAACTTGATATCATCATTCCCGTTTTTGATCCGGGCCTGCCTGATGATCCGGAGGAGATGGAGGAGGAGAGAATTTGGCCGGAACTTCGCCGCGCAGAATCGGTTCGCTTTGCGCTTAAGCTCAAGGAGGAGCTGGAGAAAGCGGGGCGCTTTGGTGCGGTGCGGGTTGCCCCGAACTCTGAGGCTACAGGCGATCTATATGTCCTAGGGAAAATCCTTGAATCCAATGGCAAGGATGTTGAGATCGAAATTGATGTCTACGATATTTCCGGCGCTCACTGGTACAATGAAGATTATGAGCATGAGGTACTCGAGAGATTTCACAAAACCTATCGAAATAAAGGAAAAGACCCTTATCAGCCTGTTTTTGAGGAAGCCGCTCTGGATCTGGTGGAGCATCTTTCGGAAGCCGATGCAACAGATCTTGCCGCTTTGAAATCCGTAACGGAAATGCGCTTCGGGGCGAATTTCTCTGAAGAGGCATTCGTTGAATATATCAGGGAAGAAAACGGTCGGGTGGAACTCATTGGTTTGCCGAGCGAGTTGGACCCCATGCTCGCCAGGATACGGGCTATCCGTATCAGGGATCAGCTTTTCATCGACAACATGCAGGACCATTACGCCGAGTTTAATGCCGAAATGTCAACCAGCTACGCGCTGTGGCAGGAACAGAGCCTGAAGGAGGAAACAGCGCTTCAGGAGGCTGAGACCAAGGCAACCAC
>PAKP01000075.1 GCA_002706985.1 Sneathiella sp.
AGCAAACAGCATCGCGGACAGCCGATCCGTGATGATGGCCCGCAAAGCCATATCATTGCGAAACAGGGGACGCCGACAATGGGCGGGTTCTTGATCCTGCTGGCGCTCGCGATAAGCACGCTTCTCTGGGCGGATCTGAGCAATATTTATGTCTGGGTTGTTCTGCTGGTCACCATCGGATTTGGCGCGATCGGGTTTGCCGATGATTATTTGAAAGTCAGTCGTCATAACACGCGGGGCTTGCCGGGAAAGCTGAAACTTCTGCTTGAATTTATCATCGCTGGGCTCGCCGGCTATGTGGTGATGATGAGTTCGCCAGTTGATATATCGGGCGTCCTGACAATTCCGTTCTTCAAGAACGCTATTCTAAATCTTGGCTGGTTCTATATTCCCTTTGCCATCCTTGTTACTGTTGGCGCTGGGAACGCGGTCAACCTGACGGACGGGCTGGATGGTTTGGCAATTGTGCCGGTGATGATCGCCGCGGCCTCTTTCGCCCTGATCGCCTATCTCGTCGGTAATGCCGTCTTCTCCAACTATCTGCAGATTCAATACGTCCCGGGATCTGGTGAACTGACGGTTTTTTGCGGCGCTCTTATTGGTGCAAGTCTCGGCTTTCTCTGGTTCAATGCGCCCCCGGCAATGGTATTCATGGGGGATACGGGATCGCTCGCCATGGGCGGGGCACTTGGATCTATCAGCCTTGTCGCGCGGCATGAAATTGTTCTTGCCATTATCGGTGGCCTTTTCGTGCTGGAGACCGTTTCCGTCATCGTTCAGGTGGCATCTTATAAAATGACGGGGAAACGGGTGTTCCGCATGGCACCGCTGCATCATCATTTTGAGCAGAAAGGCTGGGCGGAGCCGACAATCGTCATACGGTTCTGGATCATTGCCGTGATCCTTGCCCTGATCGGCCTTGCATCGTTGAAGTTGAGGTGAGGGAATGATGCAGAGTCACGCATATCAGAATAAGAATATCGCCGTTTTCGGACTTGGTAAAAGCGGTCTGGCGACGGCGCGTCAGCTTCATCTTGGGGAAGCCCATGTGTTTGTCTGGGACGATGACGAGGCGCGCCGCAAGGCGGCCCTTGAGGCCGGACTGACCGTTCAGGATCTCTTCCAGAAAAGCTGGCCCGAGGCGGAGGCCCTGATACTGAGTCCGGGCGTTCCGCTCACACATCCGGCGCCTCATCCTGTCGTTGAGCTTGCCAAAAAAGCGGGTGCATCGGTGATTGGCGATGTAGAGATTTTCCTCAAGGAAAAGGAAGCTGGCCGCGTCATCGGGATTACGGGAACGAATGGCAAGTCGACGACATCCGCTCTTATCCATCATCTGTTAAGCGAAGCCGGTAAGTCATCCGCGCTTGGCGGGAATATCGGCACGCCGGTTATGGATTTGCCGGAGCAGGATGAAGATGGAAACTATGTTCTTGAGCTTTCTTCCTATCAGCTTGATCTGACGCCCTCATGGCATGCGGATATTGCGGTTTTGCTGAACATTACGCCAGACCATCTGGATCGCCATGGCGATATGGCAGGATATGCAGCGGTCAAACGGCGAATTTTTCAGCGCCAGACTGAAGATGATGTTGCGATCATTAACATCGATGATGCGCTTTGTGAGCATATTGCGACCTGTCTGGCCATCCATGGTGAGGGTAAGTTAATTCCTGTTTCGACAACCACGCCGGTCGACGGCGGTGTTGCTGTTATTGACGGCCGACTAGAGGATCGATCCTTCGGCGATCAATCTTGGGCGATGGATATTTCAAAGATTGGTTCTCTGCGCGGCCGTCATAACTGGCAGAATGCAGCGGCGGCTGTCGCCGCGGCGCGAAGTGCGGGGCTGACACCTGATGAAATTCGCATCGGGCTGATGTTGTTTGGCGGCCTTTCCCACCGGACGGAGGAAGTTGGCCGCCGGGACAATGTCCTGTTCATCAACGATTCCAAGGCGACTAATGCCGAAGCGGCCGAAAAGGCGTTGACCAGTTTCGAGAATATTTTCTGGATCGCAGGCGGCCGGGAAAAGGCAGGTGGAATAACGGCTCTGGAGCCCCATTTTGACCGTATTTCTGAGGCTTTTCTGATTGGCGAAGCGGCGGATAGTTTCGCAGCGACGCTGAAAGGCAAGGCGCCAGCTCGCAAATGCAAGGATCTAGAGGAGGCCGTTCGGCAAGCGGCTGAAGCAGCGCTCCGCTCCGGAAAAAAGGATGCCATTGTCCTGCTGTCTCCGGCAGCGGCAAGTTTTGATCAGTTTACAAGCTTCGAGGCGCGCGGTGATGTATTTCGCGCGGCCGCAACACGGTGGATAGAGGAGGAGGGGGCATGACCACGTTTACACGCCTCGATCGTTCCGTCGTTGGAAGCTGGTGGTGGACTGTTGATCGCTGGACATTGGTGGCGGTGGGACTTTTGGTTGCGATGGGCGGTGTCATGGTTCTCGCGGCAAGCCCGGCAATCGCTGCTCGCCTGAACCTTGATAATTTCCATTTTGTCCGCCGTCAGTTCATGTATTTACCCATGGCGGCAATGATCATTTTTGCGATTTCGCTGTTTTCCCCGTTGTGGATACGGCGTCTGGCGGTTGTCTGCTTTGGTGTTTTTTCGCTGTTAACGATCGCGACCCTTCTCGTGGGGCCAGAAGTCAAGGGTGCACATCGCTGGCTGCAGTTCGGCAGCTTCACATTACAGCCAACGGAATTTCTCAAACCTTCTTTTGCGGTTGTCGCTGCCTGGATGTTTGCGGAACAGCGGCGCAGCGATGAAATTCCGGGCAACCTGATTTCGATCCTGTTGTTTATGTTCGTGATCTGCCTGCTGTTGCTGCAACCGGATGTCGGGATGACACTTCTCGTGTCCGCCGTCTGGTTTGTACAGTTTTTCCTGGCTGGCCTTCCGATCATTTGGGTGGTCATGTTTGTCGTTGTCGGGATCGTCAGTGCCGCCGCGGCCTATAGCCTTTTCCCGCATGTCGCCAGCCGGGTTGATCGTTTCCTGGATCCATCAGGGGGCGGCAACTACCAGATCGAGCGCGCGATGGAGGCCTTTCAGACAGGCGGCTTCCTTGGCGTCGGCCCCGGTGACGGATCGGTAAAGCGACAGCTGCCGGATGCGCATACAGATTTTATCTTCGCTGTACTGGGCGAGGAGTTTGGCGTGGTCGTCTGTCTTCTCGTCGTCGCGATTTTCGCCTTTATCGTCCTGCGCGGTTTCAGCCGCTTGCTGGAAGAGAAGAATTTCTTTGTAGTTCTCGCTGCCGCTGGACTGCTGACCCAGTTCGGACTTCAGGCTGTTGTGAATATCGGTGTTAACCTGCGGCTGATGCCAACAAAGGGCATGACATTGCCCTTTATCTCCTATGGCGGCTCATCGATGTTCGCGCTTGCTCTTCTCATGGGAATGCTGCTGGCGCTAAGCCGCCGCCGTGCTGGCGCGGGGGAGCTTAAATGACCTCAGCAAACACCAGCATAGTTCTTGCGAGCGGCGGTACGGGCGGACATATTTTTCCGGCCCGTGCTCTTGCTGAGGAGCTGACAGCCCGCGGATTTGCCGTCACCTTGATAACGGATGGCCGCGGCGAGAAGTTTGAGCAGCTGTTCCCGGGGGTCAACATACTGCAGGTGAGGGCAGGCTCCCCATCCGCCCGCGGTATCGTCGGCAAGATTAAGGCCATCGTGTCATTAATAATTGGGTTTTTCCAGGCCCGGCGGGCCTTGCGACGCCTTAAACCGGCGGTTGTCGTCGGGTTCGGGGGATATCCCTCCATGCCGCCCGCAGCGGCGGCGGCGAGCCTTGGCATCCCATTGCTTCTGCATGAGCAAAATGCGGTTTTGGGGCGCGTGAACAAGCTGCTTGCAAGCCGTGCGCATATCATCGCGACGTCCTTTGATCATACGGAAAGCCCGGACAATGAGATTGCCAACAAGATGATTTATACGGGTAATCCTGTTCGCCGTGCGATTCTGCCGTTATTCGGCAGGCGTTATGAAAGCCCGGCTCCGGAAGGGGAGATCAAACTGCTTGTCCTAGGGGGCAGTCAGGGCGCGACAATCCTGTCAGAGGTGGTACCCGCCGCACTTGCCGCGCTTCCGGATGATCTGAAATCACGGCTTCATGTAACCCAGCAATGCCGCGCAGAGGATCTTGAAGCTGTCCGGGGGCTATATGGTGACGCACATATAGACGCTAATCTCTCTACCTTTTTTGACAATGTGGCGGAGCTGCTGGGTGAATGTCATCTGGCGATCACCCGTTCGGGGGCGTCGACGCTGTCTGAACTGACCGTTGCTGGCCGGCCTTCCCTGCTGGTGCCCTACAAACACGCCATGGACGATCATCAGCGAAAGAACGGTGAAAATGCGGTGGCGCGCGGTGCGGCTCGCCTGATCCTGCAGGATAACTTTACGGTCGAGGAAGCGTGCCGGGAGCTCACCTATCTTCTCCGCCACCCGGATTGCCTCTCTGTCATGGCCACGGCTTCTTCCAGCCTTGGGGAAATTCACGCCGCCGAGAAACTCGCGGATCTTGTAGAGAAATGCAAGCCCGCCAACAGCGATAATAAGAACAGCGGAAAGGCCGCGGCATGAGAACGTTACCGTTGGATATGGGTCTTGTGCATTTCGTTGGCATTGGCGGCATCGGAATGAGCGGCATTGCCGAGGTTATGCATACGCTCGGCTATCAGGTGCAGGGTTCCGACCTCTCGGCCAATGCAAATGTGGAGCGTCTTCGTTCCCTCGGCATCACTGTGTATGAAGGCCATGATGCGAAGAACCTCGGGGAGGCGCAGGTGGTTGTGATTTCCTCGGCGGTGAAGGCGGATAATCCGGAAGTACGCGAAGCGCGCGATCATCTTATTCCTGTGGTTCGCCGCGCCGAAATGCTGGCAGAATTGATGCGCCTCAAATGGGCAATTGCCGTGGGCGGTACCCATGGAAAGACGACTACAACCTCGATGCTGGCAAGCCTTCTGGATGCCGCCGGTATGGAACCCACCGTGATCAATGGCGGTATCATCAATGCCTATGGGACCAATGCCCGACTTGGAAACGGGGAATGGATGGTGGTTGAGGCGGATGAGTCCGACGGCAGCTTCACCAAACTGCCTGCCACAATCGCCGTCGTAACGAATATTGATCCGGAGCATCTGGATTTTTACGGGAGTTTTGACGGGGTGCGGGATGCGTTCCAGACCTTTGTACAGAATATTCCTTTCTATGGCTTTGCCGCGGTCTGCATTGATCATCCGGAAGTACAGGCGCTTATCGGGCGGATTTCGGATCGCCGCCTTGTTTCCTACGGCACATCGCCGCAGGCGGACTATCGGGCAACGGATATTCATTTTTCCGATGGCCATGCGCATTTCAACGTCGTGATAAGCGATCGTGTGGAGAGCGAATCCCGATTGATCGAAGGGTTTGAGCTGCCGATGCCAGGGAATCATAATGTGATGAATGCCCTGGCCGCCATCGTTGTCGGCAGGGAAATGGATTTCTCAGAAGCGGATATCAAGAAGGGTCTCAGGGCATTTGGTGGCGTTAAACGGCGGTTCACCAAAACCGGAGAGGTGAATGGCGTGACGATAATTGATGATTACGGTCACCATCCGGTTGAAATTTCCTCCGTTCTCTCGGCCGCGCGGCAGGCTTATGACAAGAAGATCATCGCGGTGGTCCAGCCGCATCGCTATTCCCGCCTTCATGACCTGTTTGAAGAATTCTGCACCTGCTTCAATGACGCCGATACTGTCATCGTCGCGGACATCTATGCCGCAGGGGAAGCGCCGCTCCCGGGGATCGACCGTGATCATTTCGTGGAAGGCCTGCGGGCGCGGGGGCATCGCCATGTACTGGCACTTGAAGGGCCGGAGACATTGGCCGGATTGGTCCGGGATATCAGTCATCCTGGTGATGTTGTCGTCTGTCTGGGCGCCGGGTCGATCTCGACTTGGGCCAATAACCTGCCGGGTGAACTTAGCGCGCTGTCCGGCGGGAAGGGGGGAGGGTGAACATCATGTCTCCTTCATTTCCGGATACGAAAAAATCAGGTAGTCTGATGGACAGGATGCCCGCCGTTCGCGGACGGCTTCGTGAGAATGCCGATCTTGGAAAGGTGACCTGGTTCCAGGTGGGCGGCCCGGCGGATATATTGTTCAAGCCTGAAGATGAGGCGGATCTCGCGCATTTCCTGAAAAACCTGCCACGGGACATACCTGTTTACGTAATTGGAGTTGGCTCCAACCTGCTGGTCCGGGATGCCGGCGTGCGTGGTGTTGTCATCCGGCTCGGGCGGCATTTCGCGAAAATCAATCATGATGGAGAGAAGCTGATTGCCGGTGCCGGCGCCCTTGATGGTCATGTTGCACGCTTCGCCGCCGATGCAGGCCTTGAAGGAGCAGAGTTCCTGAGTGGCATTCCGGGAGGGATCGGCGGGGCGCTGCGCATGAATGCCGGAGCCTATGGGGCGGATATCTCAGAGATTTTCCTGTCGGCTGTAGCCTATGACCGTGATGGTGAACGGCACGAGCTGACATTGAAGGATATGGGCTTCTCCTATCGCCATACAGATATTCCGAAGGACTGGATTTTTACCGAGGCCGTCTTCCAGCTTTCATTTGGTGATAGGGACGAGATCCTTGGCCGCATGGCGGATATCTCGCGCAATCGGGAAGAGAGCCAGCCGATCAGAAGCCGTACTGGGGGGTCTACATTTGCAAATCCGCCCGGCAAGAAGGCATGGGAATTGATCGACAGCGTCGGAGGGCGCGGACTGACCATCGGGAATGCCATGGTCTCTGAAAAGCATTGCAACTTCCTGATCAATAAGGGCGCTGCGCGGGCGATCGAGCTGGAAGCGATCGGTGAGGAGCTGCGTCGCCGGGTTTTTAAGACGCATGATGTGCTACTGCGATGGGAAATTGTCCGCCTTGGAACCGCTGACAAAAAACCGGAAGGAAAGGCGCTATGAAACATGTCGCTGTATTAATGGGCGGTTGGTCCGCCGAGCGGGAAGTATCGATGAACAGCGGTCTTGCCTGTGCCGAGGCGCTGAAAAAAAGCGGCTATCAGGTGACCCCTGTCGATGTGGGGCGGAATATTGCGGAAACCCTGAGTGAGATCAAGCCGGATGTCTGCTTTAATGCGCTGCATGGCCGCTACGGGGAAGATGGCTATATTCAGGGTTTGCTTGAAATAATCGGTATCCCTTACACCCATTCAGGTGTTCTCGCCTCGGCGCTTGCCATGGACAAGCCGGTGGCCAAATCGCTTTTTGCGCAAGCCGGGATTCCCATTGCGGATGGCAAAATCCTGACGCGTCAAGAAATTCACGATGGGGCGACTTATCCAAAACCTTATGTCGTCAAACCGCTCAATGAAGGGTCCAGCGTCGGTGTGACGATCATTCTCGAAGAAGAGAATATGAGCCTTCAGGATTTGCCCTGGACATTTGGCGAGAAGGTACTGGTCGAGACCTTTATTCCCGGTCGGGAAATTCAAGTCGCCGTCATGGGGGATGCTGCGCTTGGTGCCGTTGAAATCCGCCCCCTCGGGCGGTTCTACGACTACGAAGCCAAATATACCGAAGGCAAAGCAGAACATCTGATGCCCGCTCCGCTCAGTGAAGCGGAATACGCGGAAGCGCTGCGTCTTGCCTTGCTCGCGCATCAGACTCTCGGATGCCGGGGGGTCAGCCGAAGTGATTTGCGTTTCGATGATACCGGTGAGGGGGCAGGTAAATTCTATATGCTGGAGACGAATACCCAGCCCGGCATGACGTCGCTCAGCCTCGTGCCGGAAATTGCCGGTCACTCCGGCATTTCCTTTGAAGAACTGGTCAGTTGGATTGTGGAGGATGCCTCATGCGACCGATAACCATTGATCGGGACGATCGCGTGGTTCCGCGCGCCCGTCCAAAAAAGTCATCCAATAAAGACGGCTTTTTCAAGTCCCTGTTTGGAGGATCGAAGAAGAAACCGGCTAAACGCAAGGCGGAACCAAGATTTTCTGCCGGTGGCGCCTTTTCCAAAATTGGCGGCATGTCGGTTCAGATCGGGGACCGGATCAGCGCTCCTTTCCGTCAGGAAAAGCCCCGGCGCGGTGGTCGGCGCAAGCCTGTTCCGGCGTGGCGTAAACCTGCGCTGATCTGCGGGGGCGTTTTGCTGGTTGCGGTGATCATAGGGGGTATTACTAACTTCATGGTCCGCACCGAGGTGCTTGAGAGATCTGCAGCTTGGGTTGACGAACAACAGCAAGCGCTTGCTGAAGTGTTCGGGTTGACGGTACAGGAGGTCAGCGTCGTCGGGCGAGACAAGACATCAGGTGAGGATATCCTTAAAGTCCTGAACGTCAAACGCGGCGACAGCATTCTCGGGGTTGATCCGGAGGCCGCGCGGGAGCGGCTGGAAACTCTGGGGTGGGTTGAAAAGGCCTCGGTAATGCGGCGATATCCCGATGAAATCTTTATCGAAATAACAGAACGCCGCCCCTACGCCCGCTGGCAAATGGACGGCAAGACCGGCGTTATTGACCGGACCGGGATCGTTGTCTCTAAAAAGGATGAAGCCGCATTTCGTTATCTGCCAAGAGTAGTCGGGCCCGGGGCGAATACACATGCCGCCGAACTGTTCGACATGCTGGTACAAACACCGGAACTTTTTACAAGGCTGGAAAACGCAGTACGTATCCGGGATCGGCGATGGAACCTGGAGTTTGAAAATGGCGTAACTGTTCTGCTGCCCGAGAAAGGGGCGGCACAGGCCTGGAAGCATCTTTACCAGATTCAGACCGAGCAAAAAATTCTCGATAAGGATGTCGTCGCGATCGATCTTCGCGCCAGTGACCGGACATATGTGCGGCTGAAGGAAGATTCAGCGAAGCTTCGGCGGCTTGCCGGGAATGACGCATGAGCAATCGTTTGATGGAAATGAAAAGTCAGAAGATGGAGCAGTTGGAAAGTTAATGGTAGCGGGACGTAATGGACCTTTGGCGGCACTGGATGTCGGCTCGACGAAAGTATGCTGTTTTGTTGCGCTTGAAGAAGCGGGGCGACTTCGCGTGACCGGAATAGGGCATCAGGTCAGCAGGGGACTGCGCGCTGGCGGTATCACCAACATGGAAATGGCCGAGGAGGCAATCCGTTCGGCTGTTGATGCGGCGGAGCGCATGGCCGGGGAAACGGTCCGTGAAGTATATCTCGGCGTGTCGGCAGGAAAGCCTGCATCACAAACGGTCGATGTGGAAATGTCCATTGGTGGTCAGGAAATTACGGAAAGGGATCTGCAACGCACCCTGAAGGAGGCCCGCGCAAGCTATCAGCCGGAAGGACGGACCGTGGTACACGCATTGCCGGTGGGTTATACGGTCGACGGGACGCGGGGCATTCGCGATCCGCGCGGCATGTATGGCGAAAGTCTTGGTATCAGCATGCATATGGTTTCTCTGCAAAACAGCCATATGCGGAACCTCGCCAATTGCGTGGAGCGCTGTCACCTCGGTGTTGCCGGCATGGTCGCTGCGCCCTACGCATCTGGCCTTGCCTGTCTGGTTGAGGATGAAATGGACCTGGGCGTCACCGTGATCGATATGGGCGGCGGGTCGACGTCTTTCGCGGTCTTTTATGATGGTGAGATGGTGTACAGCGAAGTCATCCCTGTGGGCGGCGGCCACGTCAGTAATGACATCGCGCGGGGCCTTTCTACGACACTCGCCAATGCGGAACGCATGAAAACGCTGTATGGCAATGCGCTGGCCAGTCCGGCGGATGAGAAGGAAATCATCGATGTCCCCCTGATCGGCGAAGCGGATCAGGATGTCGCAAATCATGTCCCCCGCTCCATGCTGGTCGGGATTATCAAGCCGCGGCTTGAGGAAATACTCGAACTGGTCAATGACCGTCTGCTGGCATCCGGATTCAACAAGGTTGCCGGGCGTCGGGCGGTTCTGTGCGGGGGTGCTGCGCAGCTCGCCGGGCTGCAGGAGCTTACAGCCCGCGTTCTCGATAAGCAGGTCCGTATGGGTAAACCTATCCGTGTCAAGGGGTTGGCGGATGCAACGGATGGCCCGGCGTTTACGACGGCTGCCGGACTGCTGTCCTATGCCATTCGCGAAAGATTTGACGAGGGGATCAAGATGTCGTTGGCGGAGAAGCCGCCAAAAAACCGGTTTCTGAGAGTCGGGAACTGGTTCAAGGAGAATTTTTAGGCAGAAAAATGCATAAAAATTGTCAATATAGTGAGAAGTAGGGTTTCATTAACCACAATATTTGGTATTAATTAGCTGTTCGTCAGCGTAACCAAGGAGGAGAGTACCGTGAGTATCAATTTGTCAGTGCCGGAACAGTCAGAGTTGAAACCAAAAATCCTGGTATTGGGCGTTGGAGGAGCTGGCGGTAATGCGGTGAACAACATGATTACCTCTGAACTTCAGGGGGTCGATTTTGTCGTGGCCAATACAGACGCCCAGGCGTTGAAGCAGAGTTTGGCCGAGCGACGTATTCAACTGGGGGCTGAGCTGACGGAAGGCCTGGGGGCAGGATCCAAGCCGCATATCGGCGCTGGCGCCGCCGAAGAGGCGATCGAAGAAATCACCGGCCATCTTGACGGTGTGCATATGTGTTTCATCACCGCCGGCATGGGCGGTGGCACGGGAACAGGCGCAGCTCCGGTTGTTGCACGCGCCGCCCGGGAAAGAGGTATCCTGACGGTCGGTGTTGTCACAAAGCCCTTTCAGTTCGAAGGGAACCACCGCATGCGCATTGCCGAAGAAGGCATTGAAGAACTGCAAAAATATGTGGATACGCTGATCATCATCCCGAATCAGAATTTATTCCGTATAGCCAATGAAAAAACCACCTTTGCCGACGCCTTCAACATGGCGGACGAAGTGCTTCATTCCGGTGTTCGCGGGGTAACCGACCTGATGGTTATGCCGGGCCTGATCAATCTTGACTTCGCTGACGTGAACACGGTCATGAACGAGATGGGCAAGGCCATGATGGGTACCGGCGAGGCAGCCGGCGAGAATCGCGCCATAGAGGCAGCGGAAGCAGCGATCTCCAATCCGCTTCTGGACGATGTGTCCATGAAAGGTGCGCGCGGCGTGCTTATTAACATCACCGGCGGCATGGATCTAACGCTGTATGAACTTGATGAAGCAGCAAACCGCATCCGCAGCGAGGTTGATCCGGAAGCAAACATCATCGTCGGATCGACTTTTGACACCGAGATGGAAGGCCGGATGAGGGTTTCTGTGGTTGCGACAGGTATTGATGCCCTAGAAGTTCAGAAGGCCAACTCGCCAAATGTTACCTCTCTTCTCTCCGTGAAGGGGGATGGGAAAGCTGCTGCGTCCGGATTAAAAGGGTCAAGTGAGGCAGCAGGACCTATGGTTCCGGCCGCTGCGGCAGTTTCTGCATCAGGCTTTGGTGCAAGCCTACCGGGAGGTAATTTTTCCGGTCAGCCCGTCGCACAAGGTTCCGATGCGACGGAAAGCTACGAGAATATGGAAATGGGATCAACGTCGGCAGACAACACCATGATCCGCGGCAATCTGGCCGTTGATCGGGAACGGGATTTACTTTCTGACATTGATGAAGAAATGGAAGAGAGCGAGCATGAGCCCGCAGAGCTCGAAGGTCGGGACAGTCCGTTCACGGCGCCTCCGGCGATCAAAGTCGACAAGAGCCCGGAAAAGCTGGTGAATCCGGATGCGCAGCAGGTTCTCTCTGATGCGGCTGGTGGCAAGGCAAAGAAGCGCGGCCCGAGCCTGTTTGAACGCATGACCGGGGTTAGCCGCTCTTTCATGAAGGATTCCTCCAAGGAAGAGGCTGCCGCTCCTGTCCGGCGGGAGCCGACGACAAGTCGGGCGGCTACGCCTCCTGCCCAGGCGCAGGCACCTCAGCCTGCCCGGAAGGATCCGGTTTCCTCCGTCAAGATTGATCAGAAACAGGAAGATGAGGATTTGCTCGACATTCCGGCCTTCCTTCGTCGTCAGGCGAACTGATCTTAGCCGACAAATAACAAAAAAGGCATGGAACCAATCGGTTTCATGCCTTTTTTGTACGCGGCGTATAAACGCCCGGAATACGTCTGTATTTAGTGCACGTCGGGAGGTAACGCGGCTTTTACCTTAGTAGCAATCGCACCCATGGCAGGGTTTCGTGGTGGTCGCAGGCGTGATGAGTATTTCCCGCAGGCCCCTTAAGCTATTCGCTATCAAAACCAAGATGCTATATCTATATCTGACCATCGTTCCAATCCCCTATTGAAGTCACGATTACCCCTGAATATTACATTGGCACACGGCTATTCCCAAGAAAAAGAGGTGTGCGCAGCATCACAGCATGGTATGAAAATCAGGTTTTTCGCAGAAATCAGGGCCATTTCGCCTCTGGGGGCAGGGACATCAGGATAGCTTCCGTTTTTCCGCCGGTTTTGAGGCCGAAGGTTGTCCCTCTATCATAAAGCAGGTTGAACTCTGCGTAACGACCCCGTCGCACCAGCTGGTGCTCACGTTGCTCCGCCGTCCATTCCTTATTCATATGCCGCCGGACAATTTCTGGGTATATATCGCGAAAGGCCTTACCGACATCCTGCGTAAAGGCGAAATCCTTCTCCCACTCGGTTTCCAGCCGGTCATAGAATATTCCGCCTACGCCGCGAGGTTCGTTGCGGTGGGGCAGGAAGAAATACTCATCGCACCATTTCTTGAAGCGCGGATAGTAATCCGGATCATGCGGATCGCAGGCGGCCTTCATCGCCGCATGGAAATCCTGTGTGTCCTTCTCATCTGGATACATGGGGGTCAGATCTGCGCCGCCGCCAAACCAACTTTCGCCAGTTACAATATGCCGAGTATTCATATGAACTGCAGGGACGAGAGGGGATTGCATATGCGCAACAAGCGATATGCCGCTTGCCCAGAATTCTCCGGACTTCTCGGTGCCTGGAATGGAGCTGCGGAACTCCTCTGAAAACTCGCCATGAACCGTCGAGAAATTGACCCCGACTTTTTCGAAAACCCGTCCCTTCATGACGGACATTTCGCCCTTGCCGCCGCCGGGGCGGTCCCAATAGGTTACTTCGAACCGGCCCGGCTCACGATCGCTGTAAGTGCCGGTTAGATCACGTTCAAGAGCCTCAAAGCTGTCCCGAATCTGGTTTCTCAGCTCTCGAAACCACTCCGCCGCCCGTGATTTTTGTGATTCAATTTTCTCGCTTGTCATGCTCGCTCCGTCGACTCAACAGAAGGGTAAGGGTTTGAAAAATGGCCTGTTTGACGCAGGGCTTCGCCAAGGACCATGGCGGCGGACAATGCGACGTTGATGGATCGCATGTTTGGCGCCATGGGGATGCAAAGGCGTTGGTCGACCGCACTATGGACGGTTTCCGGTACGCCAGCACTTTCCCGTCCCAGCAGCAGAGTATCCGATTCTTGAAAAGTAAAATCCGTATAGGTCGTTTCTGCACTCGTCGTCAGTAGTATGAGGCGGCCGGCAGGGCGATTTCTGGTGAATTCCTGCCACGACACATGGCGCGTCACATCGGCTGCCTCCGCATAATCCATCACGGCTCTTTTCAGGTCGCGCGCGCCAAAAGGAAAGCCACATGGCTCGATAATGTCCACCGGAACGCCAAGGCAGGCGCCAAGACGCAGCATGGTTCCGACATTGGGAGCAATATCTGGTTGGTAAAGTGCAAGTCGCATCTTGCCGTTGTACTGGGAGTATTGTAACAAATACAGAGAAAAATCCGCGCTTTATTGTCGCATATGACACGTTCGGACTGGACATGACGGCATTATGATGACAAAAAGCGGTCGCGGTAGATTTATTTAATTAGGTTTCGGGGAAAGTAAATGACGACAACCACCCCTGTAGAAGAAGACGGCGTAAAGCGTCGTGATTTTCTATATATTGCGGCTGGCGGCCTTGGGGCCGTTGGTACGGCGGCGGCTATCTGGCCGTTTGTTTCTCAAATGAATCCGTCTGCGGATGTTCTTGCGCTTTCAACCACGGAAGTGGATTTGGAAGGCATTGAAACCGGGTCTGAAGTCACGGTCGTGTGGCAAGGCAAGCCGGTCTTTGTAAGGCATCGGACAGAAGAGGATATTGCCAGAGCCGAAGATGTGGATTTAGCCGATTTGCCGGATCCCGTTCCGGATGCGGATCGGGTGATCAAGCCGGAATGGCTGATCATGGTCGGTATCTGCACGCATCTTGGCTGTGTCCCTCTGAAGGGGCAGGGGGATTATGGCGGGTGGTTCTGTCCTTGCCACGGGTCTCATTATGATACCTCCGGACGTATCCGTAAGGGGCCGGCACCAGCGAATCTGGTCATTCCGCCTTACGAATTCCTGGACGATAATAACATCAAGATCGGGTAGGGGGCCCCATGATGTCTTTTCAACCAAAAAATCCTGCCGTCAAATGGGTAGAGGATCGTCTGCCGATCACGGGGATGCTGCATCATGCCCTGTATGAATACCCGACGCCTAAGAATCTGAGCTACTGGTGGACCTTCGGCTCTCTTGCCGGTGTTATGCTGGTCGGGCAGATTGTCACCGGCATTGTACTTGCCATGCATTATACACCGCATGTTGATATGGCTTTCACCAGCG
>PAKP01000076.1 GCA_002706985.1 Sneathiella sp.
ATGACCGGCAAGCTCCGCCATGCTCTGTTGGATCGCCTGAAATTTACCGATGGGACGGCCGAATTGGACCCGGTCGTTGGCATATTGCACACTGGCGTCCAGTATCCATTCCATCGCACCGGCCATCTGCGCCGAACGCATCATCGCCCCGAGGGCAAAGACGGACGCCGCTGTCAACCCGTCCGGCAGGCGGCCCGTGGCGGCAGGGGCGGTTCCCTCAAAGACGAGCGTATCGCGCGGCTCGCCCGCGATATTCTGGTTCTCGGTCACGCTGTAGGCGCCCGCTGTCATCAGGGCGACGTCGCCCTTTGCGGTGATCACCACAACCTGCGCTGCCGTCCGGCCCCAGGGAACGCGTGTTGCCGTGCCGCTCAGCTTGCCCGCGGAGAGGGACAGCGTTTCCTCCGCACGGACGGGCGCGAGCACAGTCATTCCGGCGGGAATATCAATCTCCGCGCTCGCCAGTATCCAGTTGGCGAGAATGCTTTCCACCACCGGCATGGGCACCGCGTGGCGGCCGATGCCGCGGGCGATGACTTCGGCATCCGCGAACTCCGCGCCGACGCCGCCGAACTTCTCCGGGACCAGGATATGCAGTAGTCCGTTTTCCTCAACGGCATTCCATAATTTTTCCGGAAAATCAGAAGCTTCCGCCGCTTCCTTCAGACTCTTTGTGACATGCTCGGTGAACAGCTTTTCTACCGTATCTGCCATAATCTGACGCATTTCATTCATCGCAGGCCGAGCCCCCGTGCAATAATCCCCCGCAGAATTTCGCGTGTCCCGCCGCGTAAGGAAAAGGACACCACCGCCTGGGTCAGATAGGCGCGGACCTGCTCGAAATCGGAAAGGGCGGTCATGCTCGCTTCCCCTCGGCCGATCCGGTGGGCGATTTCCGGGATTTCCTGCTCATATACCGCGCCGAGGTCTTTCACGACCGAAGCCTCCAACGCCGGATTGGCATCGGTTTCCAGCTTTCCGGCGACGGAAATCGACATCCGCCGCATGGTTGCGAGATGGGCCACAAGACGGCCGATCTGCTCCTGCGCGCGGGCATCTGGCTGAAGCTTTGCCTCGCGGATAATCTCGATCAGCAGCTGGATGGAGGACATGTAGCGTTCCGGCCCCGAGCGCTCGAATGCGAGCTCCGCCGTCACCTGCTTCCAGCCGTCGCCTTCCGCGCCGATGCGGTTTTCCTCGGGCACGAAGACATCCTCGAACACCACCATGTTGAAATGCTCTTCCCCGGCCATATTTTTGATCGGGCTAACGGTCAGCCCCTTGGAGTTTTTCAGATCGATCAGGAACTGGCTCATGCCCTGATGGCGGTTTTCCGGATTGTTGCCGGTGCGCACCAGCGCGATCATCCAGTCGCAGCTCTCGGCGCCCGTGGTCCAGATCTTCGATCCGTTGATGACATAGCCGCCATCGGTTTTTACCGCCTTGGTGCGGATCGAGGCGAGATCGGAGCCGCTGTCCGGCTCGCTCATGCCGATGCAGAAGAAGGATTCGCCCCGGATAATGCCGGGCAGGATGCGGTGGCACTGCTCTTCCGTTCCGAAGCGCATCAATGTCGGGCCGCTTTGCCGGTCGGCGATCCAGTGGCTGCCCACCGGCGCGCCATAGGCCAGCACTTCCTCCAGAAAGGCGTAGCGCTCGAAGAAGGAACGTTCGCCGCCGCCATATTTCTTCGGCCAGGTCATGCCGATCCAGCCGCGTTTCCCCAGCTTGCGGGAAAACTCGGCGCTTTTGCCGGACCAGGAGCGGGAACGCAGAACCGCCGGATAGTCGGCAAGCTCTTCCTCCAGAAAGGCCCGGACTTCCTTGCGAAGCTCCTCGGCCTCTGGCGGCAGGCTATAAGGGTCAAAATTGAAATATTGCATATGAAACCGGTTTCTCTTTCGGGTGGCCGGTATGTCCGGTCACGTTCTTTTTGTTGTTGTGCCCCTATTCTGAATAGGAACGATCCATATGGCAACTGCTATTTCGGAACGGCGAGCTCGGGTGATACCGACGGGTGCCTTTAGGCGGCCTTTTTCTCGCTCCGCCTCAGCTTGTCGAGGGCCGAGGGCGACACCGCGAAGCGGTCTCCGTAAGTTTCGGCGAGTTCCTGCGCCCGTTTGGCGAAGGCATCGATCCCGACGCCGTGGATGAACTGCAGCGCGCCGCCCGTATAGGCAGGGAAGCCGATCCCGAAGATCGAGCCGACATTGGCCTCGACTTCGTTGCGCAACACCCCTTCATCATAGCAGCGCAATGTCTCGATCGCCTGGCGATAGATAAGCCGGTCCTCGATATCGCGCATGGGTACCTCGCTGTTGCCCTTCATGAACTGGTCGACACCGCGCCAGAGCGTCTTGCTGCCGTCCGCCGCGTAGTCATAGAAGCCGCCGCCATACTGGCGTCCGCCGCGTTCCATCTCCACCATCTTGTGGTTGACGGCGACAGTCGCGTCGTTATTACTCGGGAAGCCGTCCTTGAGGCCCAGCCGCTCGTCGAGAACCTTGTGGGTATCATGGACCTTCTTTTGCAGCACGAGGCTGACTTCATCGGCGACGGCGAGGGGGCCGACGGGCATCCCCGCCTTCCAGGCCGCCCGCTCGATCAGGGCGGGATCGACGCCATCGACGATCAGGCTTGCGCCCTCATCGGTGAAGGTGCCGAACACGCGGGAGGTGAAGAAGCCCCGGCTGTCGTTGACGATGATCGGGATCTTGCCGATCTGCGTCACATAGTCATAGGCCTTGCGCAAGGTCTCCTCGCTGGTTTTCTCGCCTTTGATCAGCTCGACGAGCTGCATCTTGTCGACGGGGGAGAAGAAATGGATGCCGATGAAGCGGGCCGGGTCCGGGCAGGCCGCGGCCAGCATCGAGATCGGCAGGGTCGAGGTGTTGGAGCCGTAAATGCCGTTCTCCCCGAGCTGCTTGAAGGTTTCCGGAATGACGATTTCCTTGAGGGAAATATCCTCGAACACCGCCTCGATAATGATGTCCGATCCGGCGAAGGCCTCATCCTTGTCGGTTGGCTTGATGTGATCGAGCAGTTCCTTGCCGTCTTCATCCTCCATCTGGCCGCGCTTGATCCGTTTGGCGACCAGCCCTTCGGAATAGGCCTTGCCTTTTGCCGTCTTCTCAAGATCGGTGTCTTTGAGATACACCGGCAGGCCGCGCGCGGCGTGGGACCAGGCGATCCCGGCGCCCATCATGCCGGCGCCGATCACGGCCGAACTTTTCGCTTTCCAGCGCTCGCCTTCCGGGCGGAACTTGCCGTTCTTGATGCCGTTCAGGCCGAAGAAGAAGGTGGCGATGGCGGCCTTAGCCTCGGGCGTCTGCACGAGCGCGCAAATCCCCCGGCTCTCCGCCCGGAGCGCACTTTCAAAGCCCATCCGCATGGAGTTGACCGCAAGGTCGAGAATGCGTTCCGGCGCGGGCATCAGGCCGCGCGTCTTCTTGTAGAGCATCGTCGGGGCAACCGTCGCCATCATGCGGATATTCGGGGCATCCGCATTGCCGCCGGGATATTTGAACCCCTTGCGGTCCCAGGGCTGCGCTGCCGCATCCGGGTTTTCCTTAATCCAGGCTTTCGCCGCCGGAACAAGCTGTTCCTCGGAGCCGACAATCGCATCGACCATTCCCTCGGCGAGGGCCTTGCCCGGTTTGGCGGGCTTACCCTCCAGCAGGCGGGGCAGGGCCTTTTCCAATCCGAGCAACGCCGTCAGCCGGACAACGCCGCCCGCGCCCGGCAGCAGGCCGAGGGTGACTTCCGGCAGGCCAACAATGGCCTTCGGGTTATCGACGACAATCCGGTGGTTGCAGGCAAGGCAGAGCTCATAGCCGCCGCCGAGTGCCGCGCCGTTGATCGCGGCAACGACCGGGACGGGCAGTTTCTCGATCCGCCGGAAATAGCCCTTCGAATTTTCGATATAATTAAAGAAATCCTCGACCGATTCCCCGGTACTCAGGATGGAGTTGAGGTCGGCCCCGGCGAAGAAGGTATTCTTGGCGGAGGCGAAGACGACCCCCGCAAGGTCGCTTTCCCCTTCCAGTGCCTCGATGGTTTTGCTCATATAGCCGTCATAGGCGTCGCTCATGGTGTTGGCCGACTGGCCTGGCATGTCCATGGTGACGGTGACGATGTTATCCATGTCTTTTTCGTATCTGAATCCGGTCATGATCCTGCCTCCTACACGCGTTCGATGATGGAGGCGATGCCCATGCCGCCGCCGACGCACATGCAGAGCAGCGCGCGTTTCAGATTGCGGCGTTCCAGCTCGTCCAGCATGGTCGAGACGAGGCAGCCGCCGGTCGCCCCCAGCGGATGACCCATGGCGATGGCGCCGCCCACGACATTTAGTTTCTCATCCGGGACATCAAGGTCGCGTTGGAGCCGGAGGGCGACGGAGGCAAAGGCCTCGTTAATCTCCACCAGGTCGATATCATCAATTGTGAGCCCGGCCTTTTCAAGCGCCTTTCTCGACGCCGGGCCGGGGCCGGTCAGCATGATCGTCGGGTCGGTACCGGTCAGGGCGATTGCCCGTACCCGTCCGCGCGGCGTCAGCCCGAGTTCCTTGCCGACTTTCTCGTTACCGACCATCACCAGGGAGGCGCCATCGACGATGCCGGAGGAGTTGCCGGGTGTATGCACATGGTTGATCCGCTCGACATGCGGATAGCGGGCGAGGGCAACCTCGTCATAGCCCATGGCACCGGGACCGGCAAAGCTCGCCTTCAGGCTCCCGAGGGTCTGCATATTCGTGTCCGGCTTGATGAAGTCGTCCTTCTCCAGAATGATCAGGCCGTTCTCATCGCGGACCGGCACAACGGATTTATCGAACCAGCCGCTGTCGCGCGCCGTGGCGGCGAGCTTCTGGCTGCGGACGGCGAATTCATCGACGTCGTCACGGGACCAGCCCTCGATCGTGGCAATCAGGTCGGCGCCGATGCCCTGCGGCACGAACCCGGTCGCCAGCACGGTTTCCGGATCCTCCGCGAAGGGGCCGCCATCGCTACCCATGGGCACGCGGCTCATGCTTTCATAGCCGCCCGCGCAGACCAGGTCTTCCCAGCCGCTGGCGACCTTGGCCGCCGCGGTATTGAAGGTATCGAGGCCCGAGGCGCAGAAGCGGTTGACCTGGGCGCCGGGCACGCTTTCATCCCAGCCCGCGACCTGCAGCGCGACCTTCGGCAGCACCGATCCCTGTTCCTTGACCGGGGCGACGCAGCCGAGCATGACGTCATCGACGCGGGAGGTGTCGAGATCATGCCGCTGCTGCATTTCATTGAGCAGCGTGGTCACCAGCGTGATGGGTTTAACTTCGTTCAGCGAGCCGTCCGCCTTTCCCTTCGAGCGGGGGGTGCGGATTGCATCATAAATGAAGGCTGCTTCTGTCATTGCCGTTCTCTCCTGATCGGGAACTCTTGAGGGTTCAGTTTATCTGCGCGACATATGGTGAAATATTCTACTGATAACCTAGTTTACGCGCAGGTAAAAGCAACCGTCAATGGCGATGCCATAGCGGGGTGATATTACAGATGAGAGGAAATGAAGGGGTGGGCTTACGCCTTGGTATCCAGCGCCCCTTCGATGAATTCCATGGCGTCGCCAAGGGCGGCGATGGAGGCAATCTCGGCAGCGGAGAACTGCATGTCGAATGCCAGCTCCAGTTCCTCAATCAGGGTCATATGCGCAAGCGAATCCCAGCCGTCGGTGTTGAACGGTGTCGAGTCCGCCGACAGGCTTGCCGCATCGACATTGAAGCATTTGGCGGCCACTGCGCAGACTTTATCTTCAAGGCTGCCGCTTTCGCTGTCAAATTCCATCTGCTCTTCGGCGAGGCCTGCGGGGGCGGCAGTCCCGGTGGTCAGTTCGGCCATCAGGACCTTGCCCGAGGCCCCGCGCGGCAGGGAGGACATGATCCGGAACTCGGCCGGTGTCCGCTCCGCCGAGAGATGCTTGCGGCAAATGGCGAAGGCATCGGCGGCGGTGATCTCATGGCCGGGCTGCGGCGCAATCGCCGCCACCAGCTTCTCGCCGCGCGCCGTATCTGGAACCCCGAAGGCGACGGCCTCAGCTACGCCGGGCATCGTGGTGAGGACAATGGTCACGGATTCAGGATGGATCGTCGCCCCGGCGGAGACAATCGCCGTTTTCTTGCGGCCGACGAAATCATAGAGCCCGTCATCGCCGACGCGGGCATAGTCGCCGGTGTGAAAGGCGCCATTGCGGATAACGCCTGCGGTCAGCTCCGGCGCGTTGAAATATCCGCGCATCACCGTCGGCCCTGAAAGCACCAGCTCGCCGGTCTCCCCGGTCGGGACGGGCCTGCCGTCATCATCCAGAATATCCGCCTTGCAGCCATGCGGCCGCCCGAGCGATCCGATCCGCCGGGTGGCATCGTCCGGCCCGGCAAAGAGGGCGTCGCAGACCACCTCGCTCAACCCATAGGCATTGACCACAGGCGTGTTGAAGGTCTCCTCGACATGGCGCCAGAGTGCAGCGTCGAGCAGGTCGGCACTGCACAGGATAAAGCGGAAATCCGGCCCGGTGAAGGTTTCGCGGGCATCGCTGCCGAGCCGCGCGACGATCCGCAGCATGGCCGGAACGGTGATGAAATGGGTGATGCTCTTTTCGCCGAATTTTTTCAGGATCGTGGGCACATTCTGCACCGAGAACGGCGTCTGGCGATAGAAGTAACCGCCGAACCAGAGGGCGACGAGCGGCCCGCGGATGAGGCCGTCCACATGATGAAGCGGCAGGAGGTTGAGCAGGCGCACGGCGCTGTCAAAGCCATAGATATCCTTGAATATCGCTAGCTGTGCGATCAGGTTTTCATGGGTGAGTTCCACGGCCTTCGGTGTCGAGGTGGTGCCCGATGTCAGCACCAGAAGCGCGACGTCGGGCCGGGCCTCGAGGGCGGGCCAGTCGCCGGGATCGCGGCCGTTCGACAGTATGTCATGCACCTCCCGGATCGGGATGATCCGCGATTGCTGCAGTTTGCCGCCGAGCGCCGTATTGGCCAGCATCGCCTCGTCCGCATAGAGCGCGGCGGGATCGCAGACATCCAGCAGTTCGCCAAGTTCCGGCCCGGTTACCTCGGCATCGCCAATGACCGGCGTCATCCCGGCGCGCAGCAGCGCGAGGAAGAGCTTTACCGTCGCCCCTTCATCCTTTGAGGCGACGAGAACCCGGTCTCCGGTTCCAAGGCCGATTTCTGCAAACGCCGCACCAAGACGGCGCATGTCGCGCGCAAGCGTCTCATAGGAAACGGCGCCATTTGCAAGCTCCGCGAATTCCTTAGCGCTGTTGGCCTCAAGCATCCGGTCGAGATGCGCACAGAAATGATCGAAAGCATGGACGCCCGGCTTGATCGGCAATTCAAACATCTACTGACTCCTTTTGCACCGCCTCCAGCCGAAGGCGCATTTTATCGGCAAGCACCGCGGCATTTTCCGCCGTGCGCAACATGGAAAGATGATCTCCCGGCACATCGATGAGTGTGACCGGCCCCTTGATCAGCTGTCCCCAGCCGAGATCGTCAAGACGATAGCCCCACTGGATATCCTCGGCGCGAAAGACGCTCGCCGAACCGGTCCAGGGAAGCGGAGTATATTCCGCCATCTTCGCATAGAGCTGGCGGATAATGGTGCGATGCGCCTCCGCGTGATTGCCAAGGTCCATACGGATCTGCCCGTAGCGATGCAGGATCAGCGGATCTTCCGTGCCGGGGAGCAGGGTGCGCCAGTTGCGGACGGCGTAGCGGGCAGCGTAAAGCATCTCCTGTATCGGATTGCGCAGGAATCGCGCGCCAAGGGTTCGCGGGCGGATGCGGGTATCCAGAATGAACAGCTCACCCGCCCATGGCTCTAGCGCTGAAAAATGCCGCGCCGTCTCGAAGGCGAGCAGACCGGCGAAGGAGAAGCCGCAGATATGAACCGGTCGCGGGATGTCGCTCTGGTGAATATCGGATGCGAAGCGCTCGGCAATCTCGATCAGCCCGAGATCGTCCAGAACCGCGACCATGTCCGGCGCGAGGCGGGCACCAAAGCAGGAATATTCCGAAGAAAGTACTTTCTGGATCGGCTGGGCATAGATGACATTGCCGCCAAAATCCGGCAGGAAGACGAGGCTGCCACCTATCTCTGCGCTGTTCATGCGCATTAGGGTGCGGGGCAGGGAATTTTGCGATCTTTGCATATTCACCTCCCGCTTTCCTTTTCGGCGCCATTAGCATAGGGCAGGCGAGCGTTCTCCTCGTCGCGTTCCTTCGCGGCGGCGGCGCGCTTGCGCTTTATACCGAGCTCGGCAATCTCCGCAAAGTCCGGAGAGCGGAACCACAGGCTGTGATAGGCCGGTTCCATGGCAATGCCGCGTTCGGCCTTGTGCTGGCCGGTGGTGCCGAAATTAATGGCGGACTTTCCTTGAGCGAGCGCCACTTCGACCGTCTGGTAGATGCCAAGCTCGAAATGCAGAAAGCGGATATTACCCAAATGGCCCCAATGTTGGGCGTAGATCGTATCTTCACTCAGAAAACTGAGCTGCATGGCCACCAGTTCATCGCCCCGGTAGGCGAAGGTGAGATCCTGAACGTCGGCCATGGTCTTAAAAATCTGTTCGAAATAGGCAAGGTTATGCCAGAGTTCCGTTTTGTTATGGTTGTAGGTCGCGGAATACAGCTCGAAGAAGGGCGCGGCGATTTCGGCGGTGAGGCTGTCATCGCTGTGGTTCCGGTAGGTTAGCCCCTCGGCGGCGACCTTCTTGCGCTCCCGCCGGATTTTAGAACGGCCGCGCGAATGCATCGCGGCCAGGACATCCTCGAAGGTGTCCGCCCCCGGATTATGCCAGACATAGGCATTGCCCTCGCTTTTCAGGAACCCGGCGGCTTCCGTGGCCTCCCATTCCGGCGCCGTCATATAGGCGATCTGGACGGAGGAGGCGTTTTCTCTCTCTGCCTGTTGCCGCAGCGCCGCGAGAAGGGCCAGCCGGGTTTCCGCTTTATTCTCACTCTCGCGCACCAGCAGGCGCGGCCCGGTGATCGGAGTCATCGGTACTTCGACCTGAAGCTTCGGGTAATAAGGGCCCGCCGCCCGGTTGTGGGCCATGGCAAGGCCGAGATCGACCCCAAGCTCGCCTTCCGAATGATCCTTGAGATAGGCGGGCGCGGCGGCGACCACCTTGCCGGTCTTGTCCTGCAAGAGGAGGTGGCGGGGATGAAAGCCGTTTTCCGGGCTCGCGATGCCGCTTTCCTCCAGCGCCAGCAAATGACGGTGTTGAACATAGGGATGGTCCGGACCGGCGCAGCGGTCCCAGTCCTCTGGCGGAATATCGGCCATGGCTGTAAAGACGGAGACGGTTCCGCTTTCCATATGCAGCATGCTGTTCAAACGACTGCCTTTCCGGTGCGGGCCCCTTGCTTGAGATGCTGACCGCTGGCGCGGCGCGGATCGCCGACCGCCTCCAGAGCGCCATCCGGATCGCGGGCGACCAGGCAGATGGAGGGCTTGGCGATGCCGCTTGCCTTGCCGTGGGAGGCCTTGTGCCCCAGCGCGGCAAGGGCGGTCAGTGTTGTTTCCGGCAGTTCATCCTCGATCACGACCTTCCCGGCGAAGGAAAGATGCGGCTCGGTAGAGGCCGGAACGCCATGGGTGAAGACACGCGGGGCCTTTGTCGCCTCAGACAGGCCGAGATCATGTGCAAGATGGCTGGCCAGAACCTGTGTCATGGCCTGAAGCTGCAAATCCGCACCGGGTCCGCCGCCTGCGATATGGCGGCCATTCGCTCCCCGGAAGATCATCGGATAGGCGCTGACGCGGGGACGTTTTTCGGCAGCAAGACAGGCCGGATGACCTGCCTCCACATAACTTTGCGCGCCACGCGTCGAGATAACGAAACCAAGCTCCGGCACGACAGGTCCGTCGAAGGACGGATCGCTCGGTGTGGAGGCAAATATATTTCCGGCGCCATCGATCACCGCCGCAACCGAGGTGTCGAGCGTCATGGCCTCTTCATCCGGGGCTGGGGCAGGCGGAGACTTCATGCTGCGTTCAGCAATGTCACCAGCGGGTGGAAGCGGGTGGATCGCTGCCGCCATATCGATCAGGGCGGCGCGGGTCGCGGCATAGGCGGGGGAGAGTAGGGCTTCCATCGGGACATCTACAAAATCCGGATCACCGTAATAAGCCTCCCGGTCGACCAGCGCGAGTTTCAGCGCCTCGATCACCATATGGCAGGCCTCCACGGACTGCGGCGCAAGACGGGCAATGCCGCCTGAATCGAGGATTTGCAGTGCCTGGGAGAGGGCCGGGCCCTGCGTCCAGCTTGCGGGCGTATACAGCCTGCCGCCGAACACATCGGCCCCGGTCGCCTCGACAACCGGCGTGCGATGGGCGGTAAGATCGGCACGCGTCAGCCAGCCATCACATGCCTGTACATGCCGGATCATGGCCTCGGCGATCTCGCCTTCGTAGAAAACATCATGCACCGCCTGAAGTCCGGCGGCGCGCCCGGATTTCCGGGCGGCATTCCTGTCGGCATCGATCAGCAGGCCGATTGTCTTAGCAAGTTCAGGCAGGCGGAATATCTGCCCGGCCGCGACGGGGGCGCCCTCCGGCAGCCAGAGGCGGGCATTGTCCTCACTCATGCGCTGGTAATAGCGCTCGAACTGGGTGGAGCAGGAGACGAGATCGTCATGGGCAGGGAAGCCATCCGCGGCGAGCGCCTGCGCCGGGGCCGCGAGATCGGCGAAACTCATGGTGCCGAAGCGGGCCAGCGCGGTCAGCCAGGCGTCCGGTGCAGCGGGCACGACGGTCCGTAAGATTCCTTGCGGGATGCGTCCGCGGTGCTTCTCCCGGAAATAGTCAGGTGTCGCGCTGGCGGGCCAGCGTCCGGCCCCCTCGATAGAGATATAGCGGTTTTCATCGGCGAGATAGAGAAGGATCGGCGCGACGCCTCCGAACTGGACCTGCTCCGAATGCAGAACGGTGAGCGCGACGGAGGCTGCAACTCCGGCATCTACGGCATTCCCACCCGCTTCCAGAACATCTCTGGCTATTTCAGCTGCAACGTCATGTCCGACAGAAACAGCATAACTATCTTTAGTGGCGGCGGTCTGCGCCCCGCTTTGACGTGCCATTCAGATCAACTGACCGAAATACTGTTGGCCATTCCCGTGTTAAAAAACCAAATTATGCAACAAATACTGTTAAATTTCTCTTTAATTCGGCAGAGTTCCGCCGAAGGCCGTGACCACTGATATGGCTTCCCGTGACCTAATAGCAACCAAGCAGCCTTGCCTTCTGGCGCAGCAACGAGACGACAGTGTCGATCGTCGGGGTCTCATGACCGGTGATCGCGCCCATTTCCTGCAAGGCAGTGACCAGCGCGTCAATCTCCATCGGGCGGCCGCTCTCAAGGTCGACCAGCATCGATGTTTTATGCGGACCGACCCCGGCGGCCCCCTCGATCCGGGCGTCTACGTCGATCGGGTAGTTGACGCCGAGGGATTCCCCGATGGCCTGCGCCTCCAGCATCATTTTCCGGGCAACCGCGCGCGTTTCCGGATTGCCGGTGATCAGGTCCAGCGTTGCGCCGGTCAGCGCGGAGATCGGGTTGAAACTGAGGTTGCCCCAGAGCTTGACCCAGATATCGGAGCGGATATCGGTCCGCACGGGGGCTTTCAGCCCGGCGCCGATCAGCAGCTTGGAGAGGGCCTTGACCCGCTCCGTCCGCTCGCCGGTGGGTTCGCCCACCGGGAAACGGTCCCCGGCCATATGGGTGATGACGCCAGGCTCGGTCACCTCCGCCGCCTGATAGATGACGCAGCCGATGGCGCGTTCGGGTCCGATGCCGTCCCAGATTTTGCCGTCCGGATCGACCGCCTTGACCCGGCGGTTCTTGGTCTCGCCCTCGATGCCGTAGAAATACCACCAGGGCACGCCGTTCTGCGCCGCCACCACCGCCGTCTCCGGGCCGAGCAGGGGCTGGACCTTGTCGACAATTCCGGCGACGGAATGCGCCTTGAGGGCGATGATCACATAGTCCTGCGGCCCAAGCTCCGCCGGATCGTCCGTGGCGGTGATGTTATCCAGAGTGAAGGTTTCGTCCGGCCCCTTGATCGTCAGGCCGTTCTTCTGAATGGCGGCGAGATGCGGCCCGCGGGCAATGAGCGAGACCTCTGCCTCTCCTTTACGCGCCAGTAGTCCGCCGATCAGGCCACCGATGGCCCCGGCGCCATAAATACATATCTTCATTATACCAATCCCAGTTTTTCGGCCATGCCGATGCGTTGCAGCTTGCCTGTCGCCCCTTTTGGAATCTCATCGAGCAGCGTGATGCTGCGCGGCACCTTGAAGGCAGCGAGGCTTTGGGCGGCGAAATCACGAAGCTCCGCCTCGCTTGCCGTCTGTCCCTCTTTCAGGACTACCGCCGCCGCGACATCCTCCCCAAGCTTGTCATGGGGCAGGGCGAAGGTCACCACCTGCTCGACCGCGGGATGGTTCATCAGGATTTCGTCGACCTCGCGCGGGGAGATTTTCTCGCCGCCGCGATTGATGATCTCCTTCAGCCGTCCGGTGATGGTGACATATCCCTCATCGGTCATGATGCCCTGATCACCGGTGCGGAACCAGCCGTCGGTGAAGGCCTCCGCATTTGCCTTGGGGTTGTTCTCATAGCCCGTCGTGACATTGTCGCCGCGAATGACAATCTCTCCCGTCTCGCCAGCGGTCAGAATTTGCCCCTCCGCCGACATGATGGCAACCTCCGGTCCCGAGGCGATGCCGACGCTGCCCGGAATGCGTTTTGCGGGCGGCAGCGGGTTCGCGGCCATCTGATGCGCCGCCTCGGTCATGCCATAGGCCTCGATCACCGGGCAGTTCCACATCTCTTCCAGCGCCGTCATCACTTGCGGCGGCAGCGAGGCGGAAGAAGAACGGATAAAGCGCAGCTTCGCCGCCGACACGATGTCCGCATTGCGGCCGCCACGGGCCAGAATGGCCTGATGCATGGTCGGCACGGCGGTGTACCAGCTCGGGCTCTCATCCGCGATCCAGCCGAAGACCTTGAGGGCGTTGAACCCCGGCGTACAGGTCACGCTTGCCCCGGCCTGCAGGGAGGACAACACCGCCGCGATCAGCCCGTGAATATGAAAGAGCGGCATGATGTTAAGACATTTATCCGCCGGTTCCAGTTTGAGCGAGCGAGCGATGTTCCCCGCCGACGCCGTGACATTGCGGTGACTGAGCGGCACGATCTTGGGCCGCGACGTGGTGCCGGAGGTATGCAGGATCAGCGCGATATCCTCCGCCCCGGCGGCGCCGGGCTCGGCGGCTGTGCCCATGCTCTCGCCTTTCAGGGTGAAATATCCGGCGGGCGTATTGTCTCCCGCCACCAGCTCGATCACGGCGATGCCGAGCTTTTTGGCAACTGCCACCGCTGGGCTGTTGCTGCCTTCCTCAACCAGCAGGGCCTTTGCCTTGAGATCGTCGAGATAGAACTCGAATTCTTCCGCCTTATAGTCCGGGTTGAGCGGGGCGGTGGTTGCCGCGCAGGCGACGGTGACGAAGGCGCTGGCCATTTCCGGCCCGTTGGGAAGCACGATGGCCACCCGGTCGCCGCGCCCGATCCCGAGCTCGTTCAGCCGCACAATGGTGGCCGAGGCGAGATTGCGCAGCTCCTGATAGGAGAGGGGGGAGCGGGACGGCGTGCCGATGGCCGGCATTCTGTCCTCTCCCTTCCCGATAAGATTTTCAAGTGTCGTGGCTTCTGACATTCGACTGACGATCCCCGCTGATGGTTAGCTGTTGTTTGTTTTGACCAATTTGCCCCATTTACGGGCTTCCTGTCACGCTAAACTTGTCTCTTTTGGCACAGGAAGGCCGGTTCCTTTATTCTGTTGAAGCCTGCGCAAAAGCCATTACAATGACTGACTAATCATTCATTATTCTGAAACGCAGGGATGGCGGGGATAGATGGCAAAGAAAGGGATGATAACAGGGTTTATCGGGCTCGGGGCCATTGGCCTGCCGATGGCGCTCCGGATTGCGGGCACGGGTCTGCCGCTTCACGTCTGGGCGCGGCGACCCGAGCAGATGACGCCCGCGCTGGAGGCGGGCGCGGTGGCGAGCGACGGGCCGGTGGCCATGGCTGCAGACTGCGATGTGATCTGCCTGTGCCTCTCCAACACCGAAGCGGTGGAGGAAGTCGTCTTCGGGCCCGGCGGTTTGGCGGAAGGACTGAAAGGCTCGGGCGCGGGCAAGCTCATCATCGATCATTCCACCGTTCATCCGGAGCGCACCCGCGAGATGGCGGCGCGGCTTTTTGAGATGACCGGCGCGGGCTGGGTCGATGCGCCGGTCTCCGGCGGACCGAAGGGCGCGGCAGAAGGGACATTGGCCGTCATGGCGGGCGGCCTGGCCGAGGATGTTGAGCGCGCGTCGGAAATTCTCGCGGCCTTTGCCGGGCAGATAACCCATATGGGTCCGGCCGGATGCGGCCAGGCGACGAAGGCCTGCAACCAGATCATTTCCGCAAGCGCCATTTCCGGCATGGCGGAGGCGCTGTCGCTGGGCCTGCGCTTCGGCCTCGATATCCATGCGCTGCCGCAGGCGGTGAAGGGCGGCTGGGCGGATTCGCCGCTTCTGCGCCACTACATGCCGCGCATGATCTCCGGCGAGCTGGTCGGCTCGACCCGGACGATTATCAAGGACCTCGGGATCGCCTGCGAACTGGCGCGGGCGAGGGGCACCAGCCTGCCCGTCGCCGAGCAGCTGCTCGATACCTATCGCCGGGTGCAGGCGGAGGGCTATCCGGAAAGCGGGATCGGCAGCCTTATCTATGCGCTGGAATCCGTCCCGCTCGGCAAGGATCAGGAGCAGGACGGCTAATTTCAGGCTTCGATCGCGGGCAGGCTGTCGCGGAGTTCCTTCTTGGCGATCTTCTCAAGGGTCGAACGCGGGAAATCCTCCAGTATGATGACATCACGCACCACCTTGAAATCGGCGAGGTTGGCCTTGCAGAGCGCTATGATCTGTTCCTTGAGGTCGTCGGGCGCCGCGGCGGTGGGGGTTACGAACACCACCGGCACTTCATCCAGCATGTAATGCTTCTGCCCGACCACGGCGCATTCATTGACCCAGCCGCTCTCCAGGATAACCGCCTCGATCTCAGAGGCGGCGACATTCTCTGCGCCTACTTTCAGCATGTCCTTCTCGCGGTCGCCGAAAAAGAGATTGCCGTCCTCATCCATGGGGATGACATCACCGGTCTCGAACCAGCCGTCCGCATCGAAGGCCTTCTCATTGGCTTCGGGATTGCGGAAATATTCCTTGAACAGGCTGACGCCGCGCACTCCGCGGATATAGAGCAGGCCGCGCTCCCCGGGTCTGATATGGCGGCCGTCCTCATGGCGAATTTCGATATCATAGCCAGGGGCGACGCGGCCGATACAGCGGGTCGGGCCCGGATGGTCGATATCGCCGACGATGCCTTGTGTAATGGTTTCCGTCATGCCCCACCAGCCATAGGTGCGGATGCCATAGGCCTCCTCCACCTCCGGCATGCGGACCGCGGGGTTCCAGAAACGGAAGCTGTGATCCGGCGGCGGGTCCTGCGCCAGCAGCGCCTTCACGCAGAACGGGATGAGGGAGCACCAGGTGCAGTTGTTGCGGATCGCCACCTCCCAGAAGCGCGAGGCGGAGAATCGCGGCTGCACGACCATGGTGCCGCCGACCCAGAGGCTGCCCAGCATCGAATAGGACTGCGCATTGGTGTGAAAGAGCGGCAGGAAGACCTGCGTGATGTCATCGCCCGACAGCCGCATATGGGCGGCGTTCATCTGCGCCCCCCAGATCGCGTTGGCATGGGTCCAGAGAACCGCCTTGGGCCGCGATGTGGTGCCGGAGGTGAACTGCACGCCGAGGTTGGCGAAGGGGTCCGTGGCGCGCGCGGGGCAGGGCGCGGTTTCCGCGAGCAGTTCGGCAAAGGGAATATATTCGATGCCGTCCGGAATCGCATCGGGGCTGCCGGCGTTATTGTCGGTGACCGCGAGGAACTTGATATCCGGCGCGGAGGAGCTGACCAGCTCGGCAAAAGACGGCTGGGTAATGGCGGCGACAATCCCGGCATGATCGGCGAAATAGATCATGTCCCGGGCGACGGAACGGGTATTGGTGGAGACCGCCACCGCGCCGACACGGGCGCAGGCAAACCAGGAGATGACAAACTCTGGGCTGTTGTCGAGATGCAGCATCACCCGGTCGCCGAGCGCAACCCCGCGCGCATGGAGCGCGGCGGCCACGGCCTCCAGCTTGGCGGCGAAATCCCCATAGGTCAGCGTTTGCGGCCTGCCCTCGAACGGCTCCCAGATCATGAAGGGCTGATCCGGGGTGCGTTCCACCCACTGGCGGAGCAGCCACGGAATATCGCGCCCTTCGACCATCGCCTTGTGGGATTGTTCGATTGCGGAGAGTAATGTCATGTCCCTGTCCCTTGTTATTCTTTTCGGAAATCATAAAAAGGAATTTCATGAATGGCCAGCCCCGCTGCACAGAAAACCGAAAATATGGATGCGAAGATGATCTGGCACTGTATCCTCTGCGTACAACAGAGCAACACCGGATCAAGCAGGATGGGTGACTATGGGACAGAAAATCTGGATCATCGGCAGCAGCACCGGCATCGGCCGTGAACTGGCCCTGCAATATGCGGAAGAGGGCAAGGAAGTCGTCATCAGCGCCCGGAGCGCGGATACCCTGGCTGAGGTTGCGGGTATCCATCCCGATCGCATGCGGGCCGTGCCGATCGATGTGACCGACACCGCCTCCATCCGTGCTGCCGTCGAGACTCTTTATAGGGACGGCGCGGGGCCGGATATCGTCATCCTCGGCGCCGGGGCCTATCAGCCTATGTCCGTCGATCATTTTTCAAGCGAGAAAGCCGCGAAGATCATGGAGGTCAACTACCTCGGCGTTGTGCGGGTTATCGAGCAGGTTCTGCCGCATTTCAAAAAGGCAGGGGCCGGGCATTTCGTTGCTATTGCCTCCGTCGCCGGATATCAGGGGTTGCCGCTCGCGCTCGCCTACGGCCCGTCGAAGGCGGCCCTGATCAATCTCTCGGAAGCGCTGCGCACGGAACTGTCGGGGAGTAATATCCTGATCCAGGTCGTCAATCCGGGCTTCGTGAAGACACCGCTGACGGAGGGCAACAAATTTCCCATGCCCTTCCTGATGGAGGCTGACGATGCCGCCCGGCGCATCCGAAAAGGAATAGACGGCAAGGCGTTCGAGATTGCCTTCCCGCGCCGCTTTGCCTTTATCCTGAAATTTATCCGCATGCTGCCTTACGCCCTGTCCATCCCGCTCATCCGCAAGGGGACAAATCAATGACAACAGTGGACCGCCATGAATCCGTCCTGCACGCCTATGCGAAATATTTCGAGACCCTGACGCCGGACAGCATCAATGACCTCGACCTGCTGGCGGTCGATGACATGACGTTCGAAGATCCGTTCAACCGCGTGACCGGACGGGAAAAGGTCAAGGCGCTGTTCCGCAAGATGTTCGAGGATATGGACAATCCCGCCTTCACCGTCACCGACAGCTTTCGGCGGCAGGGAGAGCGCACCGCGATCCTGAAATGGCGCTTCACCGGCCATGTCCCGAAACTGGGGGAGGTTGATTTTACAGGCCTCTCGGAAATCTGCTTTGACGAGACGGGATTTATAACCAGCCATATCGATTACTGGGACGCCGCCTCGCATTTCTATGAGAAAATCCCGGTCATCGGCTTTCTCATCCGCCTGATCAAGGGACGGCTGCGGCTCTCCTGATAATGCCGATCAGCGAAGCTCGAAGATCGCCACATCGATGGATTTGCGGCGAAAACCGGCCTCGCAATATTGCAGGTAGTAGTCCCACATCCGGTGGAACCGCTGATCGAAGCCGAGCGGCTTTATCTCCGGCCAGGCGGCCAGGAATTTCTCCCGCCAGAGGTTGAGTGTTTTCGCATAGTCGCCGCCGAATTCCTCGCGGATCGTGGCGGTCAGCCCGCCCTTTGCCGCCGCCTCGATAAAGGCGGTCTTTGACGGCAGCTTGCCGCCCGGAAAGATGTAACGCTGGATGAAGTCCGCCGATTTGCGGCTCTCCAAGAAACGATTTTCATCGAGCGTGATGACCTGGACTATCGCCCGTCCGCCGGCCGCAAGGTTGCGCTTCAGTGCCTTGAAATAGCTGCTCCAATGTTCTTCGCCCACCGCCTCGAACATCTCGATGGAGACGATCGCGTCATAGCGGCCCTTCTGGTCGCGATAATCGCGGTAGTGAAAGGCCGTCTGCTCCGTCAGCCCCGTGGCTTCCGAGGCCTCGCGGGCGAAGGCGAGCTGTTCGGCGGAAAGGGTGATACCCTCCACATGGGCGCCATATTCTTTGGCGGCAAGCCGGGCGAACCCGCCCCAGCCGCAGCCGATTTCAAGCACCCGCGCGCCTTGCTTCACCTCCGCCAGATCCGCGATACGGCGGTATTTGGCGCGCTGCGCCTCGGCCAGCGATTGCCCTTCTTTGGTGAACAGCGCGGCGGAATAGGTCATGGTTTCATCCAGCCAGCGGCGGTAAAACGCATTGCCGAGATCATAGTGATAGGCGATATTGCGGCGGCTGCCGCTCCGGCTGTTACGGGTGCGGAAATGACGGAGGGCGCGGGCAAGGCTGCTCCACCACCGGCCCAGCAGCGCGCCGCTCAACTTCTCCTCATTGAGGATGGCGAGCTCGATCAGGGACCTTAAATCCGGGCTTGACCAGTCGCCCGCCATATAGCCTTCGCCAAGGCCGATATTGCCGCCGCGGATCATGCGCCGGGCGGCGCGGGCGTTATGCAGATGCAGCGTCGCCTGCGGATCATCCGCTCCGGCGGCGCCAAATACAAGCCGCTCCCCGGTCGGCAAGATCAGGGTCAAGCGGCCGACGACAATGCGCGACAGCCCATGGACAAGCGCCCGGATCCACGGGTTGCGGGGAAGGGTAAGGGAGGCCGTCCCGTGTTTCCGACCGGTGGACAATAGGTCAGATTGCGGCGTGACGTCGGTCATTTACTTCTCCTGATACTTTTCAACAAGACCGTTGTGGACCGGAGGCGGAGGGGTGTCTTTTCCTGGCCGATCCACCAGCTTCAGGCCCTTGAGCCAGAGTTTCAGCGCCTCCCAATGGATGCCGGCGATGACCTTGACGCTGTTGAAGGGGAATCTCATCAGCGCCGCGCCGAGGGTGCGCCGGTTCAATTCGGCATATTCCCCGATGAAGGAGGCATTAAGGATCGGTGCGCCCTCATGAAACTGGCGGATAGAGAGGGCGATCGTCTCTCCGGGCGGCAGCAGGGAAAATTCATACCGGCAGTCCATCGGCATGAAGGGGGAGACATACATCTCCTTTGCGCAGGCTTGCCTGTACAGTCCCTTTGCATCGGCCTCGCCCGCCGGAAGCACATAGCTCTGCCGCTCCTTGAAGGTGTTGCTCACCTCATAGACAAGGGCGACGAGGGTGTCGTCCTTATCGAAGCAGTAATAGGTGCTGAGCGGATTGAAGGCATAGCCGAACAGCCGCGGAATACAGAGCAGCCGGATCGACGCGATCTCGGCGGTCAGCCCGCTCGCGCGCACCGTCTCCAATATATGGCGTTTCAGATCATCCGGCTTGCCGACCCCGAAGTCGCGGCTCCGGAAGGAGACGAGGTTGCGCCTATTCAGCGACAGGAAGGGAATCCGCCCCGCAATCTCCGGCAGTTCATCAAGGTCGAGAAGCAGGTAGAAAATCCTGTATTTCAGGTGATGGCCGATCGGCGTCAGCCGCCGGTGGGTGACAACCCCGTTATAGAGCGCGCTTTTCTGCATCGGTTTATCAGGCAACATCGGCAAGGGCCGCTCCTGCGCCGGTCTCCGGCAAATGAATACGTGACGCGGCGGGATCATGTTTCCATGGCCGCCTGGTTCCGCCGAGTGCCTCCGCCACCGCAAGGCCCGACTGAATACCATCCTCATGAAAGCCATAGCCGAAATAGCTGCCACAGAACCAGAGGTTTTTTTGCCCCTGCAGGTTCCACAGCAGTTTCTGCGCGGCGATGGCGGTATTGTCAAAGAGCGGATGCTCGTAAGGAAAGCTGCGGATGACGGTCCCTTGCTGCAGTTCCACCGCCGGGTTCAGAGTGACGAAATAATCCTGCTCGGCGTCGAGCCCCTGAAGACGGTTCATCCAGTATGTGACGCAGAGGCTGTCTTCCGTCTCCTCTTTCGATCCCGTAGTCCCGAGATAGTTCCAGCTGGCCCAGGCCTTGCGCCGCTTCGGCATCAGCGCGGCGTCCCGGTGCAGCACGGCGAGATTTTTCTCGTATGAAAAGGCGCCGAGCAGCTTGCGTTGCGCTGCGCTCGGCTCGGCGATCATCTGCAGGGCCTGATCGGCGTGGGTGGCGAACACCACATCATCAAAACGCGCGATACGACCGTCTCGGCATTCGACGATGACGGCGTTCCTGTCGTTATGCACGGCGGCGACGGCGCTGTTGAGATGCACCCGGTCCTTTAGAATATCGGCGATACGCGAGACATATTCGCGGCTGCCGCCGGTGATGGTCCGCCATTCGGGCCGGTCGTTGACCTGCAGCAGGCCATGGTTATTGCAAAAGCGGATGAAGGCCGCCGCGGGGTAATCGAGCATATCCGCCGCCGGGGTGGACCAGATGGCCGCCCCCATGGGCAACAGGTGATAATCGGTGAAGGCGTGTCCATACTGACCGGCATTCAGGATATCGCGCAACGTCCAGTGTTCTTTTTCCGCCTCCTCAAGCAGGGCAGGGGCCGTGCGGTAGAATTTCAGGATATCCCGGATCATGCCCCAATGGGCCGGACGCAGCAGGTTAGACCGCTGGGCGAACATCGCATCGAGGGAAGTGCCCGCATATTCGACGGCGCCCTCGTTGAGGGAGACGCTGAAGGACATTTCCGTCGGTTTGCTTGCGACCCCCAGATGGTCGAGAAAGGCAACGAGGTTAGGATAGTTGCGCTGGTTATACACGATGAACCCCGTATCCACCTGATGGCCGTCCACCTCTACTGTATTACTATGGCCACCGAGGCGATCATCTTTCTCATAGAGGGTGATGTCATGTTCCTGTGATAGTAGCCAGGCCGCTGAAAGGCCTGATATTCCGCTTCCAATCACTGCAATTTTTTTCATAGTTCCGTCCGCCGGTTACTTAACGATCTGTTTGAGATACGTGGCATTTTCCGGACTGGATCACAAAAATGCACCGGAAAATGATCCAACTGCGACATTGGGCCGTAATAAGTGTAGACTGAGCGCGAACCCCAAGGGCTGTTGACGAAATGAAGGCAATTATGACGTCTAATAACGGTATAGGGCATAGTGTGCAGGAAGACGAGGGGCAACCGAAGGAGACCGATCTTGATCGCGCTCTGGAGGCTGTGGCGAAGAACGGTGATTCGCTGGCGTTCAAGCGTCTTTTCGCAGACCTTGCGCCGCGCGTTAAATATTTCCTGATCAGCCGGGGGCTGGCGGAAAGCGCGGCAGAGGATGTGTTGCAGGAGACGATGATGAAAGTCTGGCGCAAGGCGTCACTTTTTGATCCGTCCAAGGCCTCGGCATCGACCTGGGTCTACACGATTGCGCGGAATGCGAAAATTGACCGGCTCCGTAAGGAAAGCCGCCCGGAGCCCGACCCTGACGATCCCTGCTATGTGCCGGACGATCCGGAGACGGGCGAACAGGCGGTCAGCCGCAAGCAGGACCGGGAGCGGATAAGGAAAGCCATGGCGGTGCTGCCGCCGGAACAGATGAAGATTATCAGAATGTCATTTTTTGAAGAGAAATCGCATGGAGAAATCGCCGAGGAACTCGATCTTCCCCTTGGCACTGTCAAATCCCGGCTGCGGCTGGCCTTTGGCAAGATCCGTGCGGAACTGGAGGTATATTGATGACCATCCGACACCATATTGGCGATGATACATTGATGGCCTATGCCAATGGGACGCTGGCGGAGAATTTGTCCGTTGTCGTTGCGACCCATCTGGTGATCTGTCCCAAATGCCGGCGCAGCCTGTCGATGATGGAGGATATGGCCGGGCTGCTGCTCATGGAAGCGGAGCCGATGGAACTTGTGCAGACGGAGCGGGAGCTGGCCGAAGTCATCCCGAGTCGGGCGGAGCAGGAAAGCCTGCTGGCGGCAGATGTGGCGGAGAAACCCCGCACCCATGCCGACAGCGGCGTGCCGAAACCGCTCGCGGACCGGATGCCCGCGTCGTTCGATGACATCCCCTGGCGCACGCTGGTGCCGGGTGTCAGCCATTATCCGCTGTCCTGGGAACCGGTGGCGGGCGAGAAGGGCACGCTTCGGCTGCTGAAAATCGCGCCGGGCAAGACCATACCCGAGCACAGCCACTCCGGTCAGGAGATGACGCTTATCCTGCGCGGCTCCTATATCGATGAGCTGGGGCGGTTTCAGGCGGGCGATTTCGCCGATCTCGACGGGACGACGCACCATCAGCCCGTCGCAGATACCTCGGAGGATTGCATCTGCCTGATTGCGACCGATGCGCCGCTGAAATTCTCCGGATTCTTTAGCCGTCTTCTCCAGCCGGTCTTCGGGATTTAACGCGGGTCTCTCTTAAAAGGCATGGGCCGGGGACAGACACTCGGCAATGCTGGTCCTGTCTAAGTCTCTGAGGAAAGCCTCTCGCGCGGTGGCCAGCCGCCCTTTCAGGCGGCAATGCGGTGTCAGGCTGCAATCGCCGCCGTCGGGGCGGAAACATTCGACGATCGCGCTGTCACCCTCAAGGCCGCGCACGACTTCCCCTAAAGTGATCTGATGCGGCGCGCGAGCGAGGCGGAATCCGCCGCCGCTCCCGCGCTGGGTCTTGAGGATACCGGTTTTCGCAAGATCGCGGATGACCTTCGTCAGATGGTTCTGGGACACCTTGAGTTCGCGGGCGATCTCGTCCGCCGTATAGGTACGGTTGACATCATGGGCGCTCACCATCAGGACCCGCAGCGCGATATCGGTAAATTTCGTCAGGCGCATTTTTGCTTCCATCTCAGAAAATATTTGGACTTCGCAGTCTAGCATGTTAAATAGGTATTTAAAATACCTATTAGGAAAACGCCATGCCCCAACCTCCCCACAGGGTCGCGATAACGGCCGATATCCAGAACCGCACCGGCATCGATGACGCGATGATCGAGAGCCTTGTTCACCGTTTTTATGCGCGTATCCGGGACGATGCGCTGCTCGGGCCGATATTCGCGGCCCGCATTGATGACTGGGATGCGCATTTGAAGAAAATGTGCGTTTTCTGGTCCTCAGTGACGTTGCTGACCGGGGAATATCATGGCCAGCCTATGGTCAAGCATGTCTTCCTGCCCGTTGATTCCCGGCATTTCGACCGCTGGCTCGCGCTGTTTGAGGAGACGGCCCGTGAAGTCTGCCCGCCGGCGGCGGCCGAGTATTTCATGGACCGCGCCCGCCGCATCGCCAGCAGTTTCGAGCTTGGCATCGCCAGCCGCAACAAGGTGCTGCTGGCGCGCGGCGAACGCTATGTGAATGACGGGCTCGATGTCAAACTTGAAAACTGACGGGAAGGGGCGGGCATGACCGGGCGAGAGGATGACGAGGATGCCCCGGCGGAATTTGCCTCGCCGCCCTGTTACATGCATGAAATCGACCCAGTCTATATGGGCCTCGCGCCCGCGCCGGATGATCAGGCGGTCCGGGATGTGATGCGCTGGCGCAAGGCGGCGCGGACACGGCTTATTGCTGACCGGATGGCCATGCCAGCGAAGGAACGGCGGGCATTCACGCAGAAAATTATCGAAGGGCTGGAAACCGTTATCGGCGATATGGCGGGCCTGACCCTCAGTCTCTACTGGCCGATCAAGGGGGAGCCGGATCTGCGCCCCTGGATATCGGAGATATATGCGCGCGGTGGGCGTGTCGCCCTGCCGGTGGTGATCGCGAAGGGGCGACCGCTCGCTTTCCGTCTCTGGGCGCCGGGACAGCCGCTGGAGCCCGGCATCTGGGATATCCCGACACCGGTTGCGGGGCCCGAGACGCTGCCCGATGTGGTGATTGCGCCGCTGGTCGGTTTTGATTCGGATGGTTACCGCCTCGGCTACGGCGGCGGCTTTTTCGACCGCACGCTCGCGGCGCTGGAACGTAAACCCCGTGCCATCGGTATCGGTTTTGAGCAAGGGCGCCTTGCCACCATTTATCCGCAGCCCCACGATATCGCCATGACGGCACTGGTGACGGAAGAAGGCGCGGTATTTCCATGAATCTCGAAAATTTCCCGGAACTCTTTATATGGAACATGCCGGATGCACTTGTCGTTTCCGACGATGACGGGATCATCCGGCTCTGGAACGCTTCGGCGGAGCGGATCTTCGGCTTTACAGCGGAGGAGGCCATGGGCCAGCCGCTCGACATCATCGTGCCGGAACGGCTGCGCATGCGTCACAGTGACGGATATCGCGAGACCATGCAGACTGGGGAGACGAAGTACGGTGCGGGCGATCTTCTCTCTGTTCCGGCGCTCCATAAGGACGGAACAACGATTTCCATCCAGTTTTCGATCTTGCCGCTGTCGGGGCCGGACGGGCGGATGACCGGAGTGGCCGCGGTTATCCGCGATGTTTCGGACGAATTCGCACGCCGAAAAAAACTGGAAACAGCCCTGCGCGAAAGTCGGCGGGCCGCGCGGAAGGGGTGATGGCCTGATTGCTCTTTCGATCAGCCATGCGAGCTGTTGCTGCAGGGCCCTCCAGTTTTCGAAAATATCAAAAAAATCAATGCATGGTCTTTCATTTCATCGGCAACGGTTGTAAATCTAGCGGCAGTCACTCCGGGACTGGTCCGGATAGAAAGCACTGTCTTGAACTCCGAAGGGGGAAGTATAATGAAACAGTTTTATAAAATAGCGATGGTCGCCGCCCTCGCGGTTCTGCTCAGCGGCTGCTTCGGGCGTGTTCAGCCTGTTTATAATGCCGAGGCGAACCCGGTTCCGGTCAAGCTTCAGGAAACATCGCTCGATAACATCGGCACGATCATCCAGACATCCGCCATCAACCGCGGCTGGGTCGTCAGCGATGTCCAGCCGGGCAAGATGAAGGCGACCCTGCGCAACCGCACCCATGTGGCCGTTATCGAGATCACCTATACCAAGACGAATTACTCCATCAATTATGTCTCCAGTGTCGATCTGCTCTATGACGGGGAGAAAATCCACCGGAACTACAACAAATGGATCCGGACCCTGCAGAACGACATCAACAAGAACCTGAACGTCGCGTCGCTTAACGCGTAGGGACGAGGAGTGGATAGCGGGGTTTCCTTCGCGGTTCAGCGATGGGCCGCCTGGGCGCCGGAACTGAACAGCCCGGCGGCCTGGCAGGACTGGGCCGCAGGGAATGCCGATATTCCCGACACCGACGATGCGCCCGACGTGCGCGACCTGCCTGCAGGACTGCGCCGTCGGCTCTCACGGATCGGCAAAATCGCCCTGCGCGTGGCCATGGATGTCGGTACGGAAGACGAGCCCCGCGTCGTTTTCAGTTCGCGCAACGGCAATGTCACCCAGATGCTCTCCCTCCTGCAGAGCATGTCGGTGGATGAACCGATCTCCCCTACCGGATTCGGCATGTCCGTCCATAATTCACTGGCCGGGATGCTCTCCATTATCTCGAAAAACCGGGAATCCCACACCGCCATCGCGGCGGGCGAGGAAAGCCTGTGCCTTGGCGTGATCGAGGCCCTGACATGGTTGCAGGAGGATCCGTCGACGCCGGTCCTGCTGTTGCATTGCGATGAAAAGCTGCCCGAATTCTATGCCCCGTTTCAGGAACCAGAGACGCCGGTCTGCGCCCTCGGGCTGCTGCTCTCGGCGGCAGGGGATGAGGGGGAGGCGGGCTATCGCTTTGGGTTCGACGGTACGCCGACACGCGCCGCAACAGGCGATCCCCTGCAGAGTTTCATCCGTTTCCTCTTGCGGGGAGAGGCCGCCTGGAACTGGTCCGGCGCCGAGGGCGACTGGTGGTGCCGCCGTCATGCTTGAGCGTCTGAACTATGTCTGGCGATTGTTCGGCACAGGCCTTGCCTTTTCGATGTTCGGCATCGGCGGTATTTTCATGACGATTTTCGTCTTTCCCGCAATCGCCTTCTTCACCCGCGATGAGGAGACGCGAATCCGGCGCGTGCGGCGGACGATTTATCACGCGTTTCGGGGATTCGTCTATTTTTTGCGGGTCGGCGGCATCATCGATTCCCGTTTTCACGAGACCGAGAAGCTGAAAGACTGCCGCGGCGCGCTGATCATTGCCAATCACCCGTCCTTGCTGGATACGGTGTTCCTGATGTCGCGCATGCCGGACGTGCAATGCATCATCAAGCATGAACTCTGGAGCAATCCCTACATGGGCGGGGTGATGCGCGCGGCGGGCTATATCCGCAATGACGGTGATGCGGAAACCATGCTGCAACAATGCGAAAAAGCCCTGAAAAGCGGGCAGAATATCCTCGTTTTTCCCGAAGGAACCCGCTCGGTTCCGGGGCAGGAACTAAAATTCCAGCGCGGCGTCGCCAACATTGCGACATTTTTTAATGCTCCAATACAGCTTGTGATTATAAAATGCGAGCCATCGACACTGACGAAAGGGAGTCCGTGGTATGAAATCCCGCCCCGTCAGGCCCGATTTGATATAACCTTTCATGAACAACTGGACATGCACGGTTATCTGAGGCATGAACCGAGGTCATTGAAGGTTCGCAAGCTCACGCGAGAGCTTGAACAATATTACGTTGGAAAACTTTGCAATGAATGATTTTGAGCAGGAAATTAAGAAACTGGTGATCAAGACCCTCAATCTTGAGGATATCACGCCCGAGGAGATTGACAGCGAGGAGCGGCTGTTCGTCGACGGTCTGGGACTTGATTCAATTGATGCGCTGGAACTCGGTGTTGCCATCCAGAAGACCTATGGCATCAAGATCAACGCCAAGAACGAAGACCTGAAAGAGCATTTCGCCTCCGTCCGCAGCCTTGCCAGCTTTATCAGATCCGAAAGGAAGGAGCTGGGCGCATGACCCGAGACGAAGTCTATGAAAAGCTCCGCGAGTATCTGGAAGATATGTTCGAGGTGCCGCCGGAACTGATTTCCGAGGAGGCGCAGCTTTATGAGGATCTTGATCTCGACAGCATCGATGCCGTCGATCTGGTGGTCAAGCTGCAGGACCTGACAGGCAAGAAGATTCCACCTGACGAATTCCGCACCGTGCGGTCGGTTGGCGATGTGGTGGACCGGGTTCATGCCCTCCTGGCGGCGTAAGCTTCGGCCACTGGACCTGCTGTTTGTCCTGATCAGTCTCACATACCCGTTTGTCGTTTATTTCGGTCTGGTACATTTCCCGCCGCTGACCGTAGGTCTGGCGCTGGTGGTTTTTCTGGTGCTGCGCCTCTTGTTGCAGCGGCAACGCCGTGCCCAGCGCTCGGAATTCGGCATCTATGTCGCCGTCGTCATGGCGATTGTCCTGCTGCTGAGCGTGAACGAGCTGCTGGCGATCAAGGCCTATCCGGTCCTGATCAGCCTGTCCTTCGCCTTCCTCTTTGGTTACTCCTTGCTCAACCCGCCGCCGATTATAGAACGCTTCGCCCGCATGATGGAGGGGGAGCTGGATGAGCAGGCCATCCGCTACACCCGCAATGTCACCGTGGCATGGGTCGTCTTTTTCCTGCTGAATGCGGCCGTGTCGCTCTGGACGGCGCTTTATGCCGATCTCGAAATCTGGACCCTCTATAACGGCTTCATTTCCTATATCCTGATCGGCCTGATGTTCGGCGGGGAGTTCCTTCTCCGCCAGTTTGTGAAACGTAAAAAAGTGAGTTGAGCGGTGTTTGTCCTGTTATCGCAATTGCTGACCTCTAACCGGCCAGAAGAGACGCCTGTGGCGCAGGTCGCCGGTGCTATGAAGACATTCGGGGCGTTCAGGGCGGAAGTCGCGGACCTCACCGCGCGCATCCGGGCACGCGGGTGCGATCGGCTGGTGCTGGCGACGGAGAGCAGCTATGCCTTTGCCACCGGCTTCCTCGCGGGGCTACAGGCGGACTGCCGGATCATCATTCCCCCTAACGCATTGCCGGGGATGCTGGCGCATTTCGTGACCGCGGATTGCCCGCTTCTCTCCAATATAAAGAGGGACGGCGACCTTATCCCTATTGATGGTGCGACCGGCGGCGCGGCGGCCTTCTCGACGCTCGATCCTGACCGCTGCCAGCTTGATTTCTACACCTCCGGCTCCACCGGCATGCCGAAACGGGTGCCGAAATCCCTTGCCCAGATCGAGGATGAGCTGGTCGTGCTCGATCAGACATGGGGCGACCGGCTTGCAGGGGCCGCCACCCTCGGGACGGTCAGTCACCAGCATATCTTCGGCCTGTATTTCAAATGCCTGTTGCCGCTGTGTGAAGGGCGGCTGTTCTTCCCCCAGACCTTCGAGATATGGGAGGAACTGCTCGCCGCTGCGCCGCCGGGGGCCTGCTTTGTTTCCAGCCCGGCGCATCTGACCCGCATCCCGCCCATGGACCCTTTGCCGAAGGAGAGCGCGGCGCCGGTGATTTTCACCGCCGGTGGCCCCCTCCCGTTCGAGGCGGCGCAAACGGCCGCCGCGATATTCGGGCCGATCCCGACGGAAGTTTATGGCAGCACCGAGACCGGGGGCGTCGCCCATCGCCAGCAGCGGGAACCGCGAACGCCCTTCACACCGCTCCCCGGGATGCAGACGCGCATTGATGATCAGGGTCTGCTCAGCGTGAAATCGAGCTATACGGACGGCGGTGATTGGGACGCGACCAATGATCTCGCGGAATTGCAGCCGGATGGCGGCTTTATCCTTTCGGGCCGCGCCAACCAGTTCGTCAAGATCGAGGGCAAGCGCATTTCCCTCGCCGAGGTGGAGAAATATCTCTCCCGCTCGGCGCTGGTGCGGGAGGCGGCGGCGTTTATCCTGGGCGGCGGACGCGAGACACTGGTCGCGGTGATCGAACTTAGCGACGCCGGATGGACGCAGCATGCGGAAATCGGCGCCTTTCGCCTTGGCCGCGCACTCCGCCGGGAGCTTGTGCCCAACCTTGAAAATGCGGCCATGCCGAAGCGCTGGCGGTTTGTCGAACGGCTGCCCGTCAATGCCCAGGGCAAGCGCCAGCAGGTCGCGCTCAATGAGTTGTTTACGGGCGGGGACGGGGCGGATTAAACTGAACGGATCATGCAGACATCCAGTGACATTCGATGGTCCGACGGCCGGACAGAGCCGGACATCTTGTCCGAGCGGCGCGAAGGCGACGTCGTCGAGCTTGAGCTCGTCGCCCGCGCGGATTTGTTTCAGTTCCAGGGGCATTTCCCGGGCGAACCTGTCCTGCCCGGCGTCGTGCAAGTCGATTGGGCGGCCCGTCTCGCCCGGCGCTATCTCGGGATCGAGGGTGCGTTTGAAAAGATGGGCCAGATCAAGTTCGCCAAGCTGATCCTGCCGGAGCGCGCGTTAAGGCTGCGGCTGGAATGGCAGTGCGAGAAGGGACGGGTTTCCTTTCTGTTCAGCGATAACGGCGAGCTTTGCTCCTCAGGCTATTTCGTATTGGCGGACCGATGAGCCACGCCCTCGCGGCCATCGTGCCGAGCTATAACCACTATCGGCATATCGGCGGGGTGATCGACGCCCTGAAGGCCCATGGCCTGCGTATTTTCATCATCGATGATGGCAGTGCGGAGCCCGCGAAATCCGAGCTTGCCGCGCTTGATGATCCGGCGGGCGGCGTCACACTGCACCGGCAGCCGGAGAACGGCGGCAAGGGCGCAGCGGTAATGGCGGGCTTTCGCCTTGCCGCGGCGGAGGGGTTTACCCATGCGCTGCAGATCGATGCGGACGGGCAGCATGACCTCGCGGCCCTGCCGGCGCTGATCGAGCTTGCCGCGCTCCATCCCTATACGCTGATCAGCGGCCAGCCGATCTATGACGAGACCATCCCGACATCGCGCGAAATGGCGCGCTGGATCACCCATGTATGGGTCTGGATCGAAACCCTTTCGATGGCGATTACCGACAGCATGTGCGGCTACCGGATTTATCCGCTGGCCCCGGCAATGGCGGTGATCGAGAGCGAGAGGGTTGGCCATTACATGGATTTCGACACCGAGATCATGGTGCGGATGAACTGGCGCGGGACCCCGGTCCGGATGCTGCCTATTCATGTGACCTACCCGGAGGATAACACCTCCAACTTCCGTCTCGGCGCCGATAACTGGCTGATCACCAAGATGCATACACGGCTTGTGTTCGGAATGCTCCTGCGGCTGCCACAGATACTCCGCAATCGCAGCGGCAGGCCGCCGCAAGAGACGGCACGGCACTGGGGGCGGCTCAATGAGCGCGGGGCGGCGCTCGGCCTTAAATTCCTGCTCGGGGTCTACCGGCTCGCGGGATGGCGTTTCTGCTGGATCTGCATGCAACCTGTCCTGCTCTATTTCTTCCTGACCGGAGGGACGCAACGCCGCGCCTCCCGCGATTACTGGCGGAGGCTCTATGCGGCGAAGGGCGAGGCGAAGGAGCCCGGGCTCGGCCAGCTCTGGCGGCATTATCAGTCCTTCGGGAAAATGGCGCTCGACAAGCTCGCCGCCTGGCATGGCCAGATCGCCAGCGAGGCCCTGATGCGGGATGATCTCGCCGTGCTGGACGACATGGTGCACCGGAATGAGGGGATGATGGTGGTCACCTCTCATCTCGGGAATGTCGATATTCTCCGCGCCGTGGGGGCCAGCCGCGGTATCGACAATATCACCGTCTTCGCCCATACCCGCAACGCCGTGCGCTTTAACCGCCTGCTGGGCGAGGCCAACCCCGCCGCGGCCGTCGATATCATGGAGGTCGAGGATATCGGGCCCGCGACCCTGATCGAGCTGGAGGCGAAGCTGGCGGCGGGCAACTGGATCGTCATCGCGGGCGACCGCATCTCCCTTTCCGGCGGCAAGCGAATCCGTATGCTCGATTTTCTCGGCGACCCGGCACCGTTCTCAGAAGGGGCCTGGATCATGGCGGCGCTGCTCGGCTGTCCGGTCTATATCCTGCATTGCCTGCGCGAAGGAGACCGGCACCGGATTCTGTTTGAAAAACTCACCGATCGCGTGATGCGGTCGCGCGGTGCCGACAACGGCCTCAAGGGGCCGATGACGGAATATGCGGGAATTTTGCAGGAAATCTGCCTGAAATATCCGGAACAGTGGTACAATTTCTATGACTTCTGGGCGATTCCCGAAAATTTCGGCCCGCCGGATAAAAATAACGAGGAAACAAAATGATATCCGCCGATATTACAGTCAAATGTCAGTTCTATGACCTTGACCCCATGGGCATCGCCTGGCACGGGAACTATCCGCGCTTCTTCGAGCAGGCCCGCTGTGCCCTGCTTGACAAGATCGATTACAACTATGACCAGATGCGCGAGAGCGGCTATGCCTGGCCGATCGTCGATATGCGGATCAAATATGTGCGCTCTTTGCGGTTCGGGCAGGAGGTGACTGTGACGGCGACGCTCGTCGAATATGAAAACCGCCTGAAAATCAATTACCTGATCACCGATGTAGATACCGGCGAGAAATTAACCCAGGGATTTACAATTCAGGTGGCAATTGATAATACCGCCGAAGAGATGTTATTTCAGTCTCCACCTGTTCTTTACCAAAAAGTTGAAGCCCTGCTGTGCTAAGAGTCATTTGCCTGTTGATATCCGTCGCGCTCCTCGCGTCCTCCGTTGCGGTCCGCGCCGCGCCGCTCACCCTCGGCGAGGGGGAAGCGTTGATGGGCCGGTTCCAGCAGGAGCGCTACCTGCGCGGCTTCGACAAGCCGATCCGCTCCTCGGGTGAATTTTTCCTGCTGCCGAAGGACGCGCTGATCTGGCAGACGGAAACCCCCTTTGACAGCCGCATGGTCATCGATAAGGAAGGGCTCAGCCAGGGCATGAACGGCGCCGAGGTGACCCGGCTCGGTTTCAAGCAGTTTCCGGCCTTCAAGCTGCTGCGGGATACGCTGGAGAACAGCCTGAGCGGCAACTGGGCACCGCTAGAGGAAATGGCGGGCGCAAAGCTGCAGCCGTCGGAGGAGCAGTTTTCGCTGCGCTTCTCGCCGAAAGACAGCGGCCTCTCGCTTCCCTTCGCCTATCTCAATTTCAGGATCAGCGACTTTCTCGATGTCGTGGAAATCGTCAAGAGCAATGGCGACCGCGATGTCATCACCTTCTCCGATCAACGCATTGCCCCGGTCGAGACTGTCACCGAGGCGGAACGCGCGGCGCGGAAAAATCCGTCATGATCCGGACCGGCTTCGTCATCTATCTGCTGCTGGTCGGGGCGGCGCTTGCCGTCATTGGCTGGCGGTTTCAGGATGGCCTGCCGCTGAATACCAACATCGTCGCCATGCTCCCGCAGACGGAAGAGGCCGAATGGGTCGCCCGGGCGGAGGCGGCGGAACGTACGCTCGGCTCGGACCAGCTGATCGCCCTTGTCGGTCATGCGGATTTCGAGATTGCAAGGACGGCGGCGCTTGACCTCAACCGGGCGCTGATCAATGCATCGGTGCTCCGCAATACGGACGAGGGGGCGCCGGTTGCAACGCTGACGGACCTCAACAAGGCCTTGTTCCCGCACCGCGCCGGTTTGCTGACGGAGGGGGACCGCAAGCTGCTGGCGGCGGGGCAGGGGCAGGTCCTGATGGACCGGGCCATGGTGCAGATCCTCTCGCCGCTGTCCCTCACCGATGCGGAGATGATCCGCCGCGATCCTCTACTGCTGCTGCCGAATTATCTGACGTCCAGCCTGAAAAACAGCTCGAAGCTGGTCAATCGCGCCAATGTCCTCGCGGTCGAGGAAGAGGGCAAATGGTATGTGCTGGTGCGCGGCAAGCTTGTCGGCAGTGCTTTCGACAAGGGCGTGCAGGCACGAACCCTCGATGTGTTCGACAGAATGTCGGAAAAGCTCGACAAGGATTACGGCGATGTCGAGATACTGAAGACCGGGGCGGTGTTCTACGGAGAACACGCCTACCGCCGCGCCGAGCAGGAGGCGGGCTTCATCGGGATCATCTCGCTGATCGGTATCATTGTCCTCAATTTCCTTATCTTCCGCAGTTTTCATCCGCTGGCGCTTACCCTGATCGCGGTGGCGTCGGGCATCGCGGGCGGCCTCGCTGTCACGCTGATTTTCTTCGGCACGCTGCAACTTCTCGCCTTCGTCTTCGGGGCGGGGCTGATCGGCATTTCCGTGGATTACGCCTTTCACTATTTCTGCGAGCGGTTCAATCGGCAGACGACGGTACCCAGCGCCCGGGCGCGGGCCATTCGCTCCGGCCTGACGTTGGGGCTGGTCAGCTCGGTGCTCGGCTTTGTCACCCTGGCGCTGACCCCGTTTCCCGGATTGCAGCAGATTGCGATTTTTTCCGCCTCGGGCCTGACGCTCTCCTATCTGACGGTGCTGTATCTCTTCCCTTATCTCGACCGCGCCAAGCCCTTTACTCATGGCGAGAAATATCTGGCGTTTTCCATGCGGCTGCATCATTTCTGGTGGAAAAGCGAGAACCGCAAATGGCGGCTGCCGATCATCGGCCTGCTGATCGCGGCGGGCGGGCTCGGCGCGACGCAGATTGTCGTTGATGACGATGTCCGCCGCCTGCAATCCCTGCCGCCCGAGTTGCAGGCCGAGGAACAGGCCATCCGCCTCCTTGCCGGGATCGAGAACCAGACTCACCGTTTCTTTGTGCGCGGCGCCAGTACCGAGGAGGTCCTGCAGGCGGAAGAGGCGCTCTCCCTCGATCTTGAAGCCCTCCGGGCGAGCGGGATGATCGGCAATTACCGCATGATTTCGCAGTTCATTCCCTCCCGCGCGCGGCAGTTGGAAAACAAGGCGCTGGTCGAAGCGGAACTGCTCCCGGCGCTGCCCGAGCATATGGCGGCGCTCGGCCTTTCGGGGGATGTGCCCTACGGCCCGACCCTCGGGGTGCTCACCCTCGATCAGCTGACGGGGGAGACACTGCCGGGCACCTTCTCGCAGCTCCGGGTCTATACGACGCCCGGCATCGTCGTGCATGCGGTCTCGCTGAGCGGGGTCAAGGATACGGCGCCGCTCGCCGCGCTCGCCGACAAGTCCCCGAATGTCTCCCTGATCAGCCAGGCCGACAGCCTGAGCAAGACCTTCGGCGCCTATCGGGTGCGGGCGCTGATCATGCTGGCCATCGCCTATGGCGTTGTCTGGGTCTTCCTGTCGCTGCGCTACGGTATTTTTGGCGCACTGAAGGTGATGATGCCCTCGGCGGGTGCGGTGATCCTCGCGCCCTGCCTGATCGCACTGATCGGCGAGCCCTTTACCTTTTTCAACGCCATGTCGCTGCTGCTGATCTTTGCCATCGGGCTCGACTATGCCCTGTTCAACCGCGAGGCGGCGGGGGAGCGTCAGCGCCGGGCCATGCTCGCCAACGGGCTGTCGACCATCTCGACCTTGTTGGCCTTTGGCATGCTGGCGCTCAGCGAGACCTTCGCCATTCATGCCTTCGGGATCACTATTCTGGTGGGAATCACGCTGGCCTATCTGCTGGCGCCGCTCGCCTCCGATCTTGACCATCCGATGACGGAGCCTGTGTAAATGACCGCAACTTCAGATCATTTCGACGTTATCGTCATCGGCGCGGGGCCTGCGGGCGCGCTCGCGGCGACGCTGCTGGTCCAGCGCGGGCTAAAGGTTGCCATTCTGGAGAAAAGCACCTTCCCGCGCTTTGTGATCGGGGAGAGTTTGCTGCCGCAATCCATGGTCTTTCTGGAAAAGGCGGGCCTTCTGCCGGTGATCGAAGCGGCGGGCTTTCAATTCAAGAACGGCGCCAACTTTTCCGATGACCGGCGCTTCACTTCCATCGATTTCGCCGACAAGTTCACCGCGGGGCCGGCCACCACTTTCCAGGTCGAACGCGAACGGTTCGATATGCTGCTCGCCAATGCGGCGAGGGATGCCGGGGCGGATTTGCGCTTTGAGCAGGATGTGCTGGACGTTGCCTTTGACGATAAGGGCGCGACGGTCACCGGCACGGGACCGAAGGGGGCGTTCCGTCTGACGTCGCGGTTCCTCGTTGACGCCAGCGGTTATGGCCGGGTTCTCCCGCGCCTCATGAACCTTGATGCGCCGTCGGATTTCCCGGCGCGCCATGCGTTGTTCACCCATGTCGCGGATCAGCTGGACGGACGAGAGTTTGATCGCAATAAAATCCTGATCATGGTGCATCCGGAATGCCGCGATATCTGGTACTGGCTGATCCCCTTCTCGGGCGGAAAATCCTCCATTGGCGCTGTCATCCCGCCGGAGCGCCTCGCCGAGTTTGACGGCAGCCCGTCGGACAGGCTCTGGGCCGTGATCAACCAGTCGCAGGAGATGAGCGGCCTGCTGGAGGGCGCGCGGGAATTGCGCCCGGTATCGGAGATTTCGGGTTATTCGACGAAGGTCAGCAAGCTCGCCGGGCCGCAATATGCGCTGCTCGGCAATGCCGGGGAGTTTCTCGATCCGGTGTTTTCCTCTGGCGTCACCGTCGCCTTCAAATCCGCCGAACTGCTGGTCGATCCGCTGATGCGGCAGCTTGCGGGGGAGGAAGTCGACTGGGATCAGGATTTCGCGCTTCCCCTGCAAAAGGGGGTCGATTGTTTCCGCGTCTTTGTCGAGGCCTGGTATCGGGGCGATCTTCAGGAAATCATCTTCAATCCGCCTGCGGACGGCAATCCGATCAAGGCGATGATCGTCTCCATCCTCGCGGGCTATGCCTGGGATGACGACAACCCCTTTGTCCGGCAGGGGCGGCGGTATCTGGATCTGGTGGCCCTGCAATGTTCATAAGATCAATCGCCTTTCTGCTGATATTCCTGCTGGCCGCCTGTGCGACCGGCCGCTCACAGGATATCGCCGAGACACCCTGGAAATTGCCAGAATCACAGCCGCGTGAGGTCGTACAGATCCTGAACGGCAATTATGGTGATCAGCCCTTCGCCCTGCAGATCCGGCTGAGCCTGACCGAGGAGAAACTGCTGCTTGTCGGGCTGGACTCGCTCGGGCGGCGCGCCTTTGATATTCTCTGGGACGAGACGGGCGTGCGATCGGGCAAGGCGGACTGGATAACCGGCAATCTCGACGCGGCGGATATCCTGAAAGTCATTGTCGCGACCTACTGGCCGGAAGATGACCCGATGCAGGAAAAGGTTGCGGACCGGGCGGAGGAGTTGGACATCACCTATCAGGGCAGCCGGGAGAATGCGTGGAACGAGACGGTGCAGATTCGCGATCCGGCGAACGACTATGACATGACGATCATTTCCTATGAGTTGACTGAATGACGGCGGTGTATCTCAATGCCCTCGGGCTGATCAATCCGCTCGGTGCGGGCAAGGCCGCCGTTGCCAGGGCCCTGTTCGCGGGCGACAGTTCCGGCATGAAACCGGCGGCGGGCTTCCTCACGGAGCAGGAGGTGATGGTCGGCAAGGTCACGGCGCCGCTCCCCGAGATTCCAAAAAGCCTCGAAAAGTATGACAGCCGCAACAACCGCATGCTGCTGGCCGCGCTGCAGGAGATCGAGCCCGATATCCGCGCCGCCATCGAGACTTACGGCGCAAAGCGGGTGGCGGTCGTCCTCGGGACCAGCACCTCGGGGATCAGCGATAACGAACCCGGCATCGCCGAGAAGGTGAAGACAGGGGCGTTTCCGGACGGTTTCGACTATGACCGTCAGGACAATGCCTCCCTCGCGCTGTTCGCCCGCAGCTATTTCGGCCTCGAAGGGCTGGCGATGAGTATCTCGACCGCCTGCACTTCAAGCGCCAAGACCCTGACCTCGGCGCGGCGGATGATCGCGGCGGGACTTTGCGATGCGGCGATTGTCGGTGGGGCGGACACGCTTTGCCGCCTGACGCTGAACGGTTTTGGCTCCCTCGATCTGTTGTCACCGACGCTCTGCAATCCGTTCAGCCGCAACCGGAACGGCATCAATATCGGCGAGGGGGCGGCGGTTTTCCTGATGAGCCGGGAGAAGGCCACGGTCCGCGTCGCCGGGATCGGCGAAACATCGGACGCCCATCATATGAGCACGCCGGACCCGGAGGGAACGGGCGCCTTCAACGCCATGCGCCGGGCGCTGGAGGCAAGCGGGCTTGCGCCTGAGGATATCGGCTATCTCAACCTCCATGGCACGGCGACGGAACTCAACGACAGCATGGAGGCGAAGGCCGCGTTCGAGCTGCTCGGCAAGGTGCCCTGTTCCTCCACCAAGCCGCTGACGGGGCATACGCTCGGCGCGGCGGGCAGCACGGAGCTTGCCTTCCTCTGGCTCGCCCTGAAGGAGGAGAGCGGTGCGCTGCCGCCGCATGTCTGGGACGGGGAGGCGGACCCGGAGCTGCCGCCGGTCAATCTGGTGGCGGCCGGGACATGTGCACCGGAGGCCCGCGCCATGATGACGAATTCCTTTGCCTTTGGCGGCAACAATATCAGTGTTATCCTCAGTCGGGAGGAAACATGATGCAGCCCTGCCCCTATGACATAACCGACATTCTCTATCATGCGCCGCCGATGATCCTGATCGACGGGGTGGAGAGCTATGATGAGGAAACAGTGACCGCCACGGTCGAGATCACGGCGGATAGCCCGTTCATGGACGGGGACGGGGTGCCCGCCTATGTCGGCATCGAATATATGGCGCAGTCCATCGCCGCCTATAGCGGGATCAAGGCGCGCAAAGCGGGCGAAAACCCCCGCATCGGCTATCTGATCGGCAGCCGCAACCTCGCGCTCGGCTGTCCGGTCTATGAGATCGGCGACCGGCTCAGCATCACGGTCCATCTGGTCTATGACGAAGCGCCGATGGCGGTCTTCGATTGTACCATTCACCGGGCGGAAAAGCTTGTGGCCGAAGCCCGGCTTAATGTATATCAACCCTGAAAGTTGAGAGTGTATGCAGAAAAGAATCTTGGTCACAGGGGCAAGCGGCGGCATCGGCAGGGCCATCGCCTTGCGGCTCGCGAAGGACGGGTTTGAGATTGTCGCCCATTGCGGGCGCAACCGCGATGCCGGCCAGCAGACGGTCGATCTGATCGAGGCGGCGGGCGGCACCGCGCGGCTTGTGCAGTTCGATATCTCCGATCGCGATGAATGCCGCGATATCCTGATCCCGGAAGTCGAGGAGTTCGGCGCTTTTTATGGCGCGGTGCTGAATGCGGGCATTACCCGCGATACCGCCTTTCCCGCCATGACCGACGAGGAATGGGACGCGGTCATCCATACCAATCTTGACGGTTTCTACAATGTGCTGAAACCGATCACCATGCCGATGGTGTCGGCCCGCAAGGGCGGGCGGATCGTCGTGATCTCCTCGGTCTCCGGGGAGATGGGCAACCGCGGCCAGGTGAATTACAGCGCCTCCAAAGCCGGCCTGATAGGCGCGGCAAAGGCGCTGGCGCTGGAGCTGGCGAAGCGCAAGATTACGGTCAATTGCGTCGCCCCCGGCCTGATCGAAACCGCGATGAGCGACGATCTGCCGCTTGAGGAGATGATGAAACTCATACCGCTCCGCCGTCTTGGCGATGTCGATGAGGTGGCGGCGACCGTTGCCTTCCTCTGTTCGGACGGGGCGGGCTATATCACCCGGCAGGTGATCTCGGTAAACGGGGGAATGGCATGACGACGCGTGTGGTTGTAACGGGAATGGGCGGGGTCACCTCGCTCGGAGAGGACTGGGGCACGATCTCGGCGCGCATGCGCGCCGGGGAGACCGGCATCCGCCGCATGGAAAGCTGGGATTTCTATGACGGTCTCAACACCCGTCTCGCCGGTCCGGTCGAGGGGTTCAATATCGACGGCCGCTATTCCCGCAAGGCACTGCGCAGCATGGGGCCGGTCGCCAAAATGTCGGTCTACGCGACGGAACGGGCGCTCGACATGGCGGGGCTGCTGAATGATCCGGTGCTGAAATCCGGGCGTATCGGTGTTGCCTACGGTTCCTCCTTCGGCAGTACGAAGCCGGTGCTCGCCTTCACCGACCTGATGCGTGACGGTCATTCCCGCGATCTTTCCGCGACCAGCTATGTCAAGATGATGAGCCATACAACGGCGGTCAATATCGGCGTTTTTTTCGGCCTTGCGGGCCGGGTCATTCCGACCTCCAGCGCCTGCACCTCCGGCAGTCAGGGCATCGGCTATGCCTATGAGGCGATCAAATACGGCATGCAGGACATGATGGTCGCGGGCGGGGCGGAGGAACTATGCCCGACCATGGCGGCGGTGTTCGACACTCTCTATGCGACCAGTATCCGCAATGACGAGCCCCATCGCTCCCCGCGCCCGTTCGACAAGGACCGCGACGGGCTGGTGATCGGTGAGGGGGCGGCAACGCTGGTGCTGGAATCATACGACCATGCAAAGGCGCGCGGCGCGCCCATCCTCGCCGAGATTGTCGGCTTCGCCACCAATTCCGACGGCCGCCACATCACCAACCCGACGCAGGCAACCATGGAAGTGGCGATGCAGGCAGCGCTCGATAATGCCGGGCTGACCGCTGCCGATATCGATTTCATCAGCGGCCATGGCACGGCGACGGAGCAGGGCGACATTGCGGAAAGCCACGCGACGCTCGCTGTCCTCGGGGCCGATATTCCGATCCACTCCCTCAAAAGCTATTTCGGGCACAGCCTCGGCGCCTGCGGCTCGATCGAGGCCTGGCTCGGCATCGAGATGATGCGCGAGGGCTGGTTCGCGCCGACGGCCAATCTGGAGAATGTCGATCCGGCTTGCGCCGAAATTGACTATGTGATGGGAGAGGGGCGCAACGTTGCCGTCCGCCATCTGATGAGTAATAACTTCGCTTTCGGCGGCATCAACAGCTCACTGATTTTCCGGAATCCGTCGGACGGCTGACGTTATGCAACCGGGTTGGCGTCGAGGGAGATGCCGGGCAGGGCGGCATTAACCGCGTTATAGATAAATTCCGGCGGATCGACGAAATTGAGGCCGACAACCCGACCGTTCTGCCAGACGAGATGACAATTGAAGGCACCGAAGCGCGGCACTTCCAGGATAACCTCGTTGGTCGGGCGGAAATCGATCTTCGTCTGGAACCGGGCGCCGGTCACCGAAAGGTCGCGCACCACGCCGGGAACCGTCTGTTCATTCCCCACCAGGCGAGCCCCCCAGAGCAGGGACAGCTTGCCGTTCCACATGACTGTCTTGCGTTGATACTTCCGCTTGTCGATCCCGGAAGCGTTATCGTCATTCTGTTCCGAAATTGTCTTACCCAATCCTACTGTTACCTGTCCCGGCCACTATACCGAGAAGCCATTAAATCGAAAAGAGTTTAATATGGATTAAAAAACTCGTGCGAATAAACACTAAACTTCCATCAAATTTTGGCAGAATTTTTTCTAGTTGATATTATCGGGGCTGCGGCTGTCACGTGCCTCGATCTGATATATGTCAAATCGCTTCAGTATTTCGATAGGCTGCCCTCCGGTTTCGGGAAAGCACGGCTCTCCAAAGCTCTTTTCTTCGGCTTCTTCGAATGCGATTTTGGCAACAGGCTTGGTGGTGACGATGTCGCCGTTGATGTTTGGGTATGTATTTAAAATCAACGCCAAATTCTGCCTCGCCATTGCTGTTGAGCCGGTCAGCCTGTTCAGGTTGACGAGATTGATCGTGCCGGGTTTGAAGTCGAAGACGTAGCTTCCTTTGCTATAGCAGGTTCTTACCCTTGCGATCATATTCCGCCACCATTTCGCTAGCGGTGAATACTGGCCGGGTGGAATGACTTTCGCAAAGTAACTGGCGGGTCCCTGTTGCAGCTTGAAGGTGTTGTAGTTGGTCATTCCTCCACAACTGGCGGGGCAAAGCAGAAATGTTTCTGTCTCGTCTTTAAACTGGGAATTTGCCAGATCCGTTTGTACGAATATAATTTTATTCGCCTTGTTTTCACCTGAGTCATAAACAACTAGAAGACTGTTTTCGTTTGTAGAATCAAAGTTAAAACTATTTTCCAGCTTTGTGGGCCCGCAAGCTGACAAAAACGAGAGAATCACCGCTACGACGGATAGACGAATCATGAAAACCCAACTTGTTGAAGTAATTTATGGGAGTATTAATATTACTTCAATACACGCATTTGCAAGAGAAAACAGACCAAAGGCCAGATTGCCGGATAAAAAATATCTGGTCCTCGGCAGTTTCAATCCAGAATTACGGTGACCTGTCGGCCGGAGACGTCATATTCGCCTTTCACGAAGTCCTTGTTCTTGTCGAACCAGAGCTTGGCCTGCCAGTCGCCGGTGAAGGTGAATTTTTCCGTATCCACGCTTTTACCGCCGATATCGACGGTTTCCGCGTCCTTGGCGATCTTGACGTTCAGCAGCTCGAAATCGACGATATTGAACAGCAGGGTGTTTTCCGTGATCGCATAATGCCAGGGGGACGTCGGGAAGGCATTGAGCGGCAGGGTCAGATCCTTGCCGTTATAGGTTGCCTGATAATCCTCCGAGGTGCGGGCGAGGGAGATCTCATGGGCGGTGCCGTTGTCATCGGTCTTGCCGTTCATATCCTGCAACTCCCCGCTATTCCAGCTTTCCTTCAGATTCTGGGTAAAACCGTAGACTTCCATGCCGAGGAACGAAACCGAGGCATTGGCGCTCAACTTCTCGATCTCGCCTTTTTCATTGCGGATGGTGGTCAGATGAACCTGGCCGATCTTGTCCTTCTTGAGATAGACCGAGGCGAACATGTTCCGTTGCGAGCTGTCGGCAAGGGCGGTTCCGGTGAACAGGCCGATGATCATGAGCGGGGCGAGCAGGGTGCGCAGCATTTTAAGTCTTCTCCTGAGTGGGAAGTTTCATTATACAGCCTTTGGCGGCGATTTGTGTAAAAATGATGTTACCGATATATATACCACAGGTTGTTGAATATTGAAAAATACTCGTAATTGATTTATGTGACCTTTCCCCGGTGTTCCGGCTTTTATTCGCCGGTGACCTAGACTCTGGGGGGGAGGGACATTAGTTTATGGACTATAGAAAATACTGTAAAAATTTGGCCTCAGTAATTGTCCGGGGTGTATTTCCGGGCCTTATCCGAGAAATTGACATCTTGTATCTCTGCCGTTTTAAAAATTATGTGCTGTGGACGCTGCTGCTGGCGGTCGTGATGCCGCTTGCGGTCCCGCCTGCGGCCCACGCGGCTGAATCCGATGTCTCGACGACGGCGGCGCCGGATTTCAGCTATGACGTGACCATCAACGGCGCGCCGAGTGATGAGATTGACGACCTGCTGGAGCAATCCTCCCGCCTTGAACAGCTTGCCGACAAGACGCCCGCCAGCCTCGCCGCGCTCCGTCGCCGGGCCGATGAGGATGTGGAGGGCTTTAAGAAGGTTCTGCGCTCGGAAGGTTATTACGCGAACGAGGTCGCCTTCAAGATCGACGATAAACAGTCGCCTGTTGCGATCACCTTCAATATCGCCCCCGGGCCGCTGTTCCGGATCACGAAGTTCGAGATCGGCTTTACCGAGCGGGCGGACAATCCGCCGGTGCCAACGCTTGAGGATCTCGGGATCGAAATCGGCATGCCCGCACGCTCCGAACCGGTGGTCAGTGCCCAGTCGCAAGCGGTGGTCGAGCTTACCAACCGCGGCTATCCCGATGCGCGGGTGGAAAAGCAGGACGCGGTTGTCGATTTCGCGACCGACGCCATGGAGGTGACGATCACCCTCGATCCCGGACCGCGCCTCTATATGGGGGAATTGAATCTCGAAGGGCTGAAAACGGTTGAGGCGGAGTATGTCCGGCGGCTCGCGGCATGGGAGCCGGGCAAGCTCTATGATGTGCGTATTCTCGATGAACTGCGCCGACGATACCTTCGTACCGGGCTGTTCGATACCGTCCGGTTGAAACCGCGACAGGCGGCGCCGAACGACAGCACCGTGCCGATCACGCTTCAGTTTGAGGAACGGGACCATCGCTCCATCGGCCTAGGCGCCAGCTTCTCGACCAGCGAGGGCTTCGGCACGCAGTATTACTGGGAGAACCGCAACATGTTCGGCTCCGGGGAGAAGCTCCGGACCGATCTCACCATCGCGGAAATCCGCCGCGAGCTGAAAGTCACCTATGTGAAGCCGAACTTCATCAAGCTCGATCACAACCTCAACGCCAGCTTCGACCTCAAGCAGGAAAATACCGAGGCCTATGACGAGGACTCCGCGACCGCCTTTGTCGGGATTGACCGGCGTTGGCGCAAGAAATGGGTGGTGGGTGCCGGGGTCTCGCTGGAATATGCCGTCATTGACGATAGCGGCGTCGAGGAGAGCTACGCGCTGGCGGGGCTGCCGCTGACGGCGCGCTATGATTCCACCGACGACCTGCTCGATCCGACGAAGGGGCGGCGCTTCAATGCGGAGCTGGTGCCCTATCTCGGGCTGAACGATGTCTCGCCGGATTTCCTGCGGCTGGAACTCGATGGTTCGACCTATTACTCTGTCATCGATGAAGACCGCCTGATCCTCGCGGCCCGTGCCAAGATGGGGCTAATGGCCGGGGACAGCGCCAGCGCGATCCCGGCGACCAAACGCTTCTATGCCGGCGGCGGCGGCTCCGTGCGCGGCTATCAATACCAGACCGTCGGTCCGCTGGACGCCAATAACGATCCCATCGGCGGACGCTCGCTGCTCGAGGTCGGGTTCGAGGCGCGCGTCAGGATCACCGACAGCATCGGTATAGTCCCCTTTATCGAGGGCGGCAATGTCTATGAGAGCATGGCCCCCGATTTTTCCGGCGAGTTTCTCTGGGGTGCGGGCCTCGGCTTTCGCTATTACACGGCGATCGGACCGATCCGCCTCGATGTCGCGGTGCCGCTCAACAAGCGGCCCAATGTCGATGATTCCTATCAGATATATATCAGCATCGGTCAGGCCTTCTAATGACACGCAAGACGCTTATCGCCACCCTCATTCTGGCGCCGATCCTGATTGTCCTGCTGCTGCTCGGCGGGGCCTATGTCTTCCTGCAGACCGATAGCGGGCGGGCGCTGCTGGTTTTTCAGATTGAAGACGCGGTCAATGACCCGGACGGCCTGATGATCGAGCTTGGCCCGCTGGAAGGGAATATCTTCGGCGAGTTCTCGATTGCAAGTGTCCGCCTCAAGGACCCGGAAGGGGAATGGTTGCGGATTGAGGATATCCGCGGCGCCTGGTCGCCGCTCGAGTTGCTGGGCGGCACCCTGGATATTACGGCGATCACGGCGGCGCGGCTGGAGCTCGACCGTCAGCCCGTCCTGCCGCCATCGGCGGAGGAGGAGACGGAGGGCGCCCCCGGCCTCCCGAAGCTGCCGGTCAATATCCGCCTCGGCCGCTTCGAGATTGAGACCATACAAATCGCCGCGCCGGTCGCCGGTCAGGCGGCGGAGTTGAGCCTGTTGGTCAATCTCAATGCAAAAATCGATGACGTCATCCATAGCGAGATCAGGCTGTCCGAACAGGGCAGCGACAACGGCCTTGACGGGACAATCGATTTTGACCCGGCGGCGGAAACACTGGCGGTGGATGTCCGGCTTGAGGAACCCGAGGGCGGGCTGATTTCCCGTCTGCTCGCTCTGCCGGGTTATCCGGCGATCCGCGCGACCGTGGTTGGCGACGGGCCACTCAATGGCTGGGCCGGGCAGCTGGAGGCAAGCGCGGGCCGCATATTCGAGGCGGATTTCGCGATCCGCACGAAGGGCGCGGAGAAAATCAGCATTGATCTTGACGGCGGCGCGGCGCTCGATAAATCGCTGGCGGCGGATATTCCGCTGGTTGATGACTCGCGTATCTCCATCGCCGCCGCACTTATCTATGACACAGAGACGACGGAAGTGACGCTCACCTCCGCCGATCTTGCGAATGCGGTGCTTCAGGTGAGTGCGAGCGGCAGCGCCGCGCCCGAGGACGAAGCTGTCAAGCTCTCCCTCACCACGACCTTGCGCGATACCGCCGAGGTCAACAAGCTGATGGCCCCGGCGGCGATTTCCGGCGGTACGGTCACCCTTGACCTTGACGGCACCTTCGATGCCCTGACCGCCAATGCGCTGGTGAAGGCGACGGAACTGGATGTCGAGGACAGCCTCGCCGCGCGGGAGGTGACGGGCACCTTTACCTCCAATCTCGATCTTGCCGCGCTGGAAGTCATCCCGCTTAAAGGCTCCGCCGCGCTGGTCGAGCTCTCGAAACTGCCGCCGGAGGCCGTAAACCTTGTCGGCGAAAATCTCGATGTCGATTTCGAGCTGACTTATGCGCTCGAGACGGAGAAGCTGGACCTCACCTCGCTGCGCCTCTTGGGCGCGCATGTCATGGCCGAGGGGGCGGGGGCGCTCAATACCGGGGATTTGAGCGCCGAGGCGGGTGTCGCGCTCACCCTTGACGATCTTTCCCGTGCGGCGCCGATGGGCGGGCGGCTGATCGCCGATCTCAGCCTGACCAGCTCCGATATCCGCCAGACCCTGACCGGCAGCCTGAAAGCCCGCACTGAACAGTTCGATCTTCAGGACGCGAGCCTGCAACCGCTGATCGGTTCGTCGCCGACGCTGGATGTGAAGATCGACATGGCGGAGGAAAAACTGACCTTCTCCGATATCCTGCTCGCCTTTGCCTCCGGTGAGGTGACGGGGGAGGCGCAATTGCCGATGACGTTCGAGACGATTACGGCGGACCTCACCGCTAAACTGCCCGCGCTGACCCCGCTCAGCGACCTTGCGGCCGTGCCGCTTAAAGGAAATGCGGTATTGCAGGCCAATCTCACCGGCGCGCTTGAGGATCCGGCCATTGACGGGCGGCTCGATATTGCCAATCTCGATGTTGACGGCATGGCGCTGGGCGCGCTCGATGCGGAGGTGACGATGCAGTCGCTCGCGACCTCGCCGGACGGAAAGATTTCCCTCCGTCTGCGTCATGACAAGCTGACGGCGCTCGCCGATGCCGGGTTTGCCCTGCCGGACTATGGCCGTCTGGAGCTCACTGATCTGCGTATCACGGAGCAGGACAACAGGATTACCGGCGATCTCACCGTGCCTTTTGACGGCAGCCCGATGACCGGGGAGGTCAAGGCGGCAATCCCGGACCTTGCAACGGTCGCGGCACTGGCTGGCGAAAGCGCGGCAGGCAGCCTTGATCTTGCCGCGACCCTCGCCGATCAGGGTGGGGAGCAGGCGATCAACGCCACCGTGAACGGCAAGGCGCTACAGCTTGACTCTGCCGATATTGCCCTTGAAACGCTGACGGCGAAGGCGTCGATGACCGGGGCCTTCGATGCCCCGGCGCTCACCGCCTCCGCCGAGATCGCCAATATCCGCCTCGCGGCGCAGGAGCTTAAATTGCTCACCGCTGAGGTTGAGGGTGGTTTCACCGATCTTGACTACCGCATTGCGCTCACGCGCGGGGCGGAACCTGAACTGGAACTTACCGGCAGCGGTAATCTCGCGCTCGATGATCCGGCGACCGTTATCCGGCTCGCCACCCTCGATGGGGCCTTTGCCGGACGCAAGATCGCGCTTAAACAGCCGCTCGCCCTGACGCTGGAGGGGGAGAATATCACGCTCGATCGCTTTACCCTGGCCTTCGGGGAGGGGGAAATGCAGGCCGAGGCCAGCCTGACGCCCGCCGCAGCGAAGGCGACGCTTGATTTCAGTAACCTGCCCGTCGATATGGTGGCGCTTGTCGATCCGAGTTATGCGCTCGCAGGCGGGCTGGACGGCGGCGCGACGCTCTCCGTCGAGAAGGGCACCCCGGCCCGCGGCACGCTGAACCTGAAAGCGACGGATGTGCGGCTGACGGAGGAGGAATATGCCGAGCTGCCCGCCTTCGCGAGCACCGTCACCGCCGATCTGAAAGACGGGGAACTGGCTGTCACCGGCGATATCACGGGGCTTGAGGCGACCAGCATCGACATTACGGGCCGTTTGCCGTTAGAGCTTTCCCTCGATCCGTTCAACGTCCGGATCGATGAAGATAAACCGGTTAATGCCAAACTGGATATTGATAGCGAACTCAGTAAGATATGGCCGCTTCTTGCGATGGACACTCAAAGGATGAAGGGTCAGCTCACCGCCGACGCCACGGTCGCGGGCACCATCAACGCGCCGGAGATTAACGGCAACCTGCGTCTTGCTGACGGCTATTTCGAGGAGATCGAGCAGGGCACTCTGCTGCGCAACATTTCCATCAAGGCGGATATCGCCAATAGCGAGGTGCTGACGATCGAGACCAGCGCTGTCGATGATCAGGGCGGCACGGTCAAATCATCAGGCACCGTCAATTTCGAGACTCTGACGGATCCGCGGGTGGATGTGACCACCACCATGGCCGGGCTGCTGGCCGTCAACCGCGATGACATCATGGTCATCACCGACGGTGATATCATCGTCAAGGGCGAGACGAGCAACCTCTTTGTGGAGGGCAGTGTGACGACACGGGAAGTAGAAATCAATATCGGCGGCTCCGTCGCGCCGAATATCGTCGATCTGCAATATCAGGAGGTCAACCGCCCCGGCGCCCCGAAGGAGGAGGAAGAGGCTTCCGCACTGCCATCCACGGTTAATCTGGATTTCGATCTGCATCTGCCGGGCCGGGTGTTCATTCGCGGGCGCGGGCTGGATTCCGAATGGAAGGGGAATTTCGTTGTGCGCGGCACGGCGGCTCAGCCCCGGATCGAAGGGCAGATCAGCCCGGTGCGCGGCCAGTTCACCTTTGCCGGCAAGAGTTTTCAGTTACAGGAAGGGGAGATCGCGCTGGTCGGCGGTGAGACGATCAACCCGGAACTGTCGCTGAAGGCGCGCTACAACGGGCCGAATGTGACGGCCATCGTGACTATTTCGGGCACCGCATCGAACCCGAAAATCAGCTTCACCTCCCCCGACGGGCTACCGCAGGACGAGGTTCTCTCCTATGTGCTGTTCGGCAAGGCATCGGGCAAGCTCTCGGCGCTGGAGGCGGTGCAGCTCGCGGAAACCGTTGCGACCCTGTCGGGCAAGCTCGGCGGCGGGGGCGGCATCACGGGTTTTGCGCGTGAAACCCTCGGCGTCGATGTGATCAGCGCCAGCACCAATGCGGAAACCGGCGCGGCGGAGCTCAGCGTTGGAAAATACGTCACCGACAACGTCTATGTCGGCGTCGACCAGGGGGCCGGGGCCAACAGCACCCGCGCCAAGGTGCAGATCGAGCTGACGCCGAATATCTCGGTCGAGAGCGAGGTTGGCCAGTCCACGGACAGCAGCGTCGGCATTTTCTGGAAATGGGACTACTGAACCGTCGGAATTCGCCTGCCCGGATTAAGACATAATTCATCCTTACCTTCGACAATCGAATGATCTCTTGTGTCATAAAGGGGGATAAAATGATGATTTTTAACGCATCTGCAGCGAAGAGCAGCCTGCTCCGGACCGCGATGGTGCCGATGCTAGCGCTTGGGTTTGCCGCGGCCGATATCGCGCCGGTCAAGGCCGATCCGCCACCCTGGGCGCCCGCCCATGGCTATCGCGACAAGCAGATGAAAAAAGGTAAAGGCAAGAAAAACAAGGGCTATTACGCTGCGCCGGTGGCCACGGTGCCCTTTGGCATTGATGTCGGCGAGTGTAACCGCGAAATGCTGGGCAGCGTGCTCGGCGCGACGGTCGGCGGTGTCGCCGGATCGCAGATCGGCAAGGGCGATGGCAAGATTATCGCCGTCGCCGGGGGCACGATCATCGGCTATCTGCTTGGCGGAGCAATCGGCCGCAGCATGGACGAAGTTGACCAGAACTGCATCGGCCAGACTATGGAACATGCCGAAGACGGTCAGCAAATTGTCTGGAACAACCCGCAAAACGGCGCCGAATATGAAATCAGCCCGGAACGCACTTATCAGCAGCAAAACGGTGAATATTGCCGTGAATATACCGCCGAGGCGGACATCAACGGCGAGATCCAGAAAAGCTACGGCACCGCCTGTCGCCAGGTTGACGGTAGCTGGAAACTGATGAACTGACCCGCCGTGGCCGACCGGCTTTCGGGTGGCGGAGCTTTTTTCTGGTAGGCTTCTTATCTTTGCTTGCTATGATGGCGCAAAACGAAGAATCCCCCGTCGGAAAAGGAACCCCGCATGAGCTACGAATTTATCTCGGTCACCACGCATGACCATGTCACCCGGATCACCTTTCAGCGGCCGGAAGTGCTAAACGCCATCAATCCCGAGATGCATGCGGAGATGCAGCGCGCCCTCGATGCCTTTGCCGAGGATGCGGATCAGTATATCTGCGTGCTACGCGGGAGCGGCGGGCGGGCCTTCTGCGCGGGCAGCGACCTCAAGGCCATTGCCGCCAGCAAGGACCCCAAGGCGCGGGAATATCCCAAAAACGGCTATGCGGGCCTGATCGAGCGTTATGACCTCGCCAAGCCGGTGATTGCAGCGGTTGAAGGCATTGCCTATGGCGGCGGGTTCGAGATTGCGCTCGCCTGCGACATCATCATCGCCACGGAGAATTCCCGCTTCGGCCTGCCCGAACCGCTGGTCGGCGCCGTCGCGCTCGGTGGCGGATTGCACCGGCTCGCCCGCCAGATCGGCCTCAAGAAGGCGATGGGGCTGATCCTGAGTTCCGACAATGTCGATGCGGAAGAGGGGGAGCGGCTGGGCTTCGTCAATGAGGTCGTCGCCCCCTACGCGATGGACGAGGCGATTGACCGCTGGTGCCAGATGATCCTGCGCGCGAGCCCGCTCGCCATCCGCGCCTCCAAGGAGACGGTGATGCGCAGCCTCGACGAGCCGTCGCTTGCCGAGGCGATCACCAATCAGAAAAGCTATCCCGCGTTCGAGACGTTGATGAAGTCAGAAGACCGTATCGAGGGGCCGCGCGCCTTTGCTGAGAAGCGCAAACCCGTCTGGAAGGGCCGCTAGGCGCTAGCCGCCGATGCGTTCCCACAGCAGGTGATGCTCGTAGGTATTGCCCGATGAGGTGGTCTCCGGCTTGGTCTTCAGGAGAACATTTTCTCCCTGCATAACCACGGTCCGGATCAAAGGGTTGCCGATCCAGTAGGGCACGGTCGCGACATCGACGTCATGGATAACCTCATCCCCCTCGACGCGGAAATCACCGCCATAGGCGAGGCAGATATCCGGGCTTGCCGCCTTGTCACGCGGCTGCTCGGCGAAGTCGCGGCGCATCAGGAAGCCGCTCATCCGTCCTTCCGGCGAATAGATGATCTGGCCCTTCGCGTCCTCGCCCATGGGATAGCCGACCGGCTCCCCGTTTTTGAGGCTTGTCCAGCTTTTCAGGCGCCAGGTGCCGATCAGGTCGTCGCGGGTAATCATTGGATTTTTCCTTTTCTTGTTCTTATGTAATTTGCAAGGTAGCAGCTTGGCGCGGCCGCTAAAAGCTGTAAAATCAAGGATCGGACCAGGGAAGGGAAATATGTTTAAAATCAGCAATATCGACCATATCGTGCTGCGGGTTAAGGATCTTGAGAAGATGATGAGCTTTTATCAGGAGGTGCTTGGCTGCCCTGTCGAGAAGGTGCAGGAAGGCATCGGCCTTTATCAGCTGCGCGCCGGGACGGCCCTGATCGACATCGTGCCCGTTGACGGCACGCTTGGCCAGATGGGCGGCGCGGCACCGGGCAAGGAGGGGCGCAATCTCGATCATTTCTGCCTTCGGGTGGAGCCGTTCGATGAGGACGCGATCCGCAGCCACCTCACGGGCCACGGCATCGATGCGGGCGAGCTCAAGAGCCGCTACGGCGCGGAGGGGCAGGGACCGTCCTTCTATATCAATGATCCCGAAGGTAATGTGGTGGAGCTGAAAGGCCCGCCCGCAGCATGAGCAGGAAACGGATATGGGCGGCACTGGCGCTGCTGGTACTGATCGGCGGCGGATATTACCTGCTGACGGCCGGAACAGGCGGGGAGGGCGGCAGTGGTGCGCCGATGGTCTCCGTCACCGTGCCGGAACTGACCGCGGCGGCCCGGTTCGGCAAGGGCGCGTTCGATACCAACTGTGCCTCCTGCCACGGAGTCAATGCCGCCGGGCAGGACGGCATCGCCCCGCCGCTGGTTCATAAAATCTACGAACCCAATCATCATGGCGATGTGAGTTTCTGGCGCGCCGCGAAAACGGGCGTGCGGGCGCATCACTGGCCCTTCGGCGACATGCCGCCGGTGGAAGCGGTGACAGATGAGGACCTCGCTGCTATCGTCCTCTATATCCGCGAACTCCAGCGCGCCAACGGCATCAACTAGCACCGGGCCGGGCGCGGGGATCGCAGTATCAGGCTATTTGGGGGAAACAGGCATGTGGAAAGTGATCTGGCTGGGCATCTATTTCGCCGTGCTGATCTGGTCGGCGATCGAGCCCAAGGGCTATTTTATCTGGATACTGGAGGTCGGCCCGGCCCTGATCTGCCTTACCATCCTTGTGCTGACCTATAAAAAATTCCCTTTAACGCCGTTGCTTTACACCCTCATCCTCATCCATTGCATCATCTTGATGGTGGGCGGGCATTATACCTATGCCGAGGTGCCGCTGTTCGATACCATCAAGCCCTGGTTCGGCTTCGAGCGGAACCATTATGACCGCGTCGGCCATCTCGCGCAGGGTTTCGTGCCCGCGATTATCGCCCGGGAAATCCTGATCCGGCTAGACGTTATCAGCGGGGCGAACTGGCGGAATTTCATCATCGTCTCCATCTGCCTCGCCTTCAGCGCCTTTTACGAGCTGATCGAATGGTGGGTCGCCGTCCTCACCGGTTCCGCCGCCGATGATTTTCTCGCGACGCAGGGCGATATCTGGGACACCCAGAGCGATATGGCCCTCGCCCTCACCGGCGCCATCCTCGCTCTTCTGCTGCTTTCGCGCTGGCATGACCGGCAGCTAGAAAAACTCACCTCACGGCGATAACCGTCGCGGCTAGCGGTCCTCCGATCCCTTGTCAGGGGTATTCGTCGCCCCGGCGGCGTCTTCGATGGCGGGCTGCACGGCGCCGGCGATGGCTTTTTTCCGTGCCTCCGACATCGGATGATCGTTGCCCTCCTCGTCGGCGACGCGGACGGTCACCTCGCGATGGGCGAACTTGATGCCGTTCTCCTCGAACAGCTCGCGGATGCGCGCATAGACGAGCTTGCGGATGACGAACTGGTCTCCCGGCCGGGTCATGAACTTCACCCGGATGATCATGGCGCTGTCTTCCATCATGAAAACGCCCTGGGATTTGAGCGGTTCCATGAACTTGTCGCCGACCTCGGGATGCTCCAGCAGTTCCTGCCCGAGCTTCTTGATCAGCTTGCGCACCTTCTCCACATCCGTGTCATAGGTGAGGCGGAGCGGCAGCTTCATCATCACCCAGTCGCGCGAATAGTTGGTGACCTGCTGGATTTCGCCGAAGGGCACCGTGTTGAGCGGCCCGAGATGGTGGCGCAGCTGCATCGAGCGGATGGAGATTTTCTCGACCGTCCCCTTGACCGAGCCGAGGCTGATATATTCACCCTTGCGGAAGGCATCGTCGAGCAGGAAGAAGGCGCCCGAGAAAATATCGCGGATCAGCGTCTGGGCGCCGAAGCCGATGGCGAGGCCGATAACCCCGGCCCCGGCGAAGAGCGGCGCGATATCGACGCCAAGCTCGGAGAGGATGATCATGCCGCCGATGACGATGATGACAACCAGCAGGAAATTGCGAAAGAGCGGCAGCAGCGTTGCCAGACGGGAGGCTGCGTTGGCGCCGCCTTCCTCGCCGCGTTCGGGCTCCGCCGCGTCCAGCGCGCCCTCATCCTCGAGCTTGCGGTCGATGGCGATCTTCACCGCCTCATAGGCGAGATAGCTGAAGAAGGTGATCAGCAGCACCTCCCAGAAGCGGTTGACGAGGCTGCCGTCCACCGTGAGGTCGATCCCCCAGAGCCGGTAGATCCACCAGATGACCGCCGCCGAAATTGAAATCGCCGCCGTCTTCTCGGCCAGCCCCTTGAAGGTCTTGCGCGGTTTCATCGGCATCTCGAACACCGCGTCCGGATCGGCATCAGCCGGGGCGGGGGCCGCTGTCGCGAGGGTGGGCGGCTGGACCCGGCGGACGAAGAAATAATCGATGATGAGCAGTGCCGCGCCATAGGCGGCAAGGCCGCTGAACACGGCGATGATCGGCAGGTTGGTGAGGCCGAGCGCGTTCGGCTGTCCTTGCGCGATCCAGCCGATGGTAAGAAACGCGGTGATCAGGAAATAGAGGATCGCGATGCCGTGCCAGAGCCGCGCGAGCAGCAGCCGTGGCTTCCAGACCGCCGCGGGATCGTTATGCCCGAGGATGATCTCCGCCACCTCCCGCCGGCGCACGAACACGAAGACGGATTTCACCAGCAGCGTCGCCAGCGTTAGCACGATGGAACAGAGCTGCGCCGACTGCGGATCGAGGCCGAGGCTCTCCGACCAGATATTGAGGGTGATCAGGATCGTCAGCAGCGCGCTCATCACCAGACCGGAGCGATAGAGCCGCTGCGCCGCCGTGGTGTCGAGCGCGACCAGCCGGTGGCGCGGCGAGTGCGGCGCGAGGAAGCTGCGCGCGAAAATAAGCGCAAGGCGGAAGGAGACGAAGCCGATGACGGTAATCCCCTGCAACAGGCGATAGGTCTCGTTCCCGCGGTCGAAGGCGATGACCAGCAGGATCGCCAGCACCCCCTGCAGCGCGAGGCCAAGGGTCTGCAACAGCCCGCGAAATAGCAGATAGGTGATCTTTTCTTCGCGGTTCTCGGGCGTTTCCGTGCAGAAATAGTCGAAATGCGGCTGCGCCCAGCGGCGGAAAAGCCGCTCGGCAATATAGCCCGCGATCAGGAACAGCACCGTCGTCGCGACCGCCGCAAAGGGCCAGTAGAAGGCAATATCGCCGCCGCTATGGGGATCGAGCGCGAGGATCGTCTCGACGAAGCGCTCTGGGAATGCCGGACTCTCCTCCACAACCTCAAGAAGGTTCTGCCGGGTCTCGAGCGCGCGTTCCTCCATACCCGGCGCGGCGGGCGCGGCCTCCGCCGATTGCGGCCCGCCGATCACGACAATGGTGGAGCCGTCGCTGCGGGCCTGATCGATCAGCTTTTCAATCGCCGCCGCATTGCCCTCCGCGCCGCGCTCCGTCCCGCCCTCCGTCGATTGCGCGAAGGCGGTCGGGCTGATCAGCAGCGCGACCAGCAAACCCAGGACCAGAGACCGAATAGAATACCCCACGAACATCACCCCACTCCACATAAACCCGCCCCAGAATATCCACTCTCCACGCTTTTCTCAAACTGAGTCTGCGAGTGCAGGAAAATGCACCGGGGAGGGGATGTTGTACGTATTTAAGAGTCGTTAGAGAAGGGGGAGAAATAGGTACTGTAGAAAAGCTATTTATATTAGCTTAGACTGCTTACTAAATATCGCTGCTTTCGGAAAAGATGCCATGAATGAAAAATTTGATACGATTCCAACAATAGACAAGCTTTCTTTCGCTTGCCCCCATTGTGGCGCTTATAGCGGACAGACATATTATGATGTATTTGCGAGCCGCATCACTGGTAATCAAAGAACCCCAACACTACCAAACTATGAAGCGATTGAAGATATAAAAAATGATTTCAATATTGATGCCGATACTAGGGAGAGAGTTACGGAATATTTAAAAAAGCTGTGCAATGGAAAGCCATTATTGGAAAAAGAAGATAGGTACAGCAACAAGATTGTTCGTAAAGTTTGGCTGTCTGAATGCTATTCTTGTCGGGAGGTATCTGTTTGGGTGAGTGACAAAATAATTTATCCAAGTCACCGAATTGAAATTCTTCCAAATGAAGATATGCCCGATCATATAAAAGATCATTTTGTAGAAGCACAAATGATAGTGAATAACTCACCAAAAGGGGCGGCAGCCTTGTTAAGACTTTGCATTCAGCAATTATGTATAGAGTTGGGTGAAAAAGGAAAAAATTTAGATACTGATATCGCCTCTCTTGTTAAAAAGGGGTTGCGACCCGCAACTCAGCAAGCCTTGGACGTAGTGAGGGTAGTCGGAAATGAAGCTGTTCACCCTGGCGTTATTAATTTGAATGATGATCGATCTATTGCTTACAAGCTTTTTAAATTGGTTAATCTTATTATTGATCAAATGATCTCCCATCCGAAGCAGATTAGTGAGATCTATGATTCTTTGCCGCCAGCAAAGCTTGCTGCGATAGAACACCGAGACAAAAAAGATAAAAAAAATAGCTAGGGTTTATGTCTTCAAGGGATACTTACTCCACATAATCAATCCAATCCCCCAAACGCGTCGGCATAGATCACCTCGGCGGGTGACGTTTTTTCGGCGTTCAGTTGCAGGGCCATAAAATACTCCCCCGCATAAATGCAGTCGAACGGCGCGGCGGTCTCAACGGAGAAGCCGAAGCGGGTGTAGTAGGCGGGCTCGCCGAGGACGAAGATAAGCGCCTCACCGCTCCGGCGGGCCTCCTCGATCGAGTGGCGGATCAGCGCGCCGCCGATACCTTCTCCCTGCCGGTCCGGCGCGACGGAAACGGGCGCGAGGGCGAGGGCGTCTTTCGGCGATTTAAGGCGTGAGAGCGCGATATGACCGACGATCTCCCCGTCCACCTCAGCGACATAGGAGAGGGTGAGGTCGCCCGCGACGCGAAGCGCATCGACAAGCCCGGCCTCGTCCGCCTGCCCGAAGGCGGCAGTGATAATCTCGCGGATTTTTGCCGCATCCGCCGGGCGTTCCGCGCGCAGGGAGAGGCTCACGGGCTCAAGGGATTGCGGGCGTCGCTCAGCAGCTTGCCGCCGATGGCGATAAAGCAGGCCCCGGCCGTCCGCTCGATCCAGTGGCGGGCTTTCGCGAAGCGGCTCATCACCGGCCGGCTCGACATGAACAGGCTGACGATCGTGTACCAGAGGAGGGAGCTTGCGAAGACCAGCGCGATCATCAGGACGAGGAGCCAGACGGGCGTCTCCGCCGTTACCGCCGTCGCAAAGACGCTGGTAAACAGCACGACCGCCTTGGGGTTGGTGAGCGTCACCAGAAAGCCGAACAGGAAGGCGTTGCGCGCGGGCTTGCGCGCCGCCGGGTCAATCTCCATCGCGTCCGGCTTCACAAACAGCAGCCGGATGCCAAGATAGATGAGGTAGCATGCGCCCGCGACCCGTACCGTCCAGGCGAGCCATTCATACTGCACCAAGATGGCCGAAAGGCCGAGCAGGCTGAGGCTCGCATACATCAGGAGGCCGAGCGAGACGCCGAGGGTGGTGAGCAACCCGCTCTTCGTGCCGCCGGTCATGGAGGAGCGGACGACGCCGATGAAATCCGGCCCCGGCAGCATCAGTGCCGGAATGAAGATCCCGAAAACGGACAGCAAAATCAGTGTGACATCCATATTCATCCCCTCCGGTAGGTGGTTTTGCGGACCAGCTTGTCATTCTTGAAGGTGAGAAGGTCGAGGCCGGTCATGCTCGCCTCCTTCTCTGGCCCTTCGCCCATATGCATATGCAAGGTCCAGCTGTCCATCACCTTGCCGGCCTCCGCATCAATGAAGCGATCCTCGCCCGCGAAGTTGATCTTGCCGAGCGCACCGTTGAGCACAGGCTCGAACGCCTTGCGGATGGCGGCAAGTCCCTCATGCGACTTGCCATAGGGATCGCGATACACCGCGTCCTCCGCGAAGAAGGACATCACCGCGTCGATATCCTGCCGGTTGAAGGCGTCGACAAATCGGTCGGTCAGGGCGGAGAGGGTTTCACGGCTGTCGGTCAGGGTCGTTGTCATGGCAGGTCTCCCGGGTTGTTTCTTCTATTAGAGCCCCATTAATTTCAAAAGGGCAAGCGTTAGCGGATCGTCGGGCTTCAGCAATCGCTCGGTAATCTCGAAATGATTGTCATTGCCGGTTTCCAGATAATCGGCGGGCAGCCCGGCGGCGCGGCATTTCTCGGCAAACTCCTTTGACTGGCGGTGGAAAGACGCGCTCTCCCCGCCGCCGACGGCGCAGATCACCGGGCAGTCCGCGTAAAGCGTGAGGTTCTGCGGACTGTTCGCCGCCGCATCCTCCGCGGTGAGGCGGATATCGGCCTGCAGCTCCGTATGGCGGTGCGGCTCGATATCGAAGAGACCGCTCAAGGGCGCGGCGCCTTTCAAAAGATCGCGCGGCAGTCCCATTGCCGCCCAGTCCGTCGCCATCATCATGCCGGTGAGATGCCCGCCCGCCGAATGGCCGCAGAGGTATATCTTCCCCGCATCGCCGTTATAGGCCGCGATATTGGCATGCACCCAGGCAAGCGCCGTCCGCATCTCGGCCATGATATCGGGGATTGACACCGCCGGACAGAGATCATAGTTCGGCAGGACAACGGTGGCCCCGGCGGCAACAAAAGTCTCGGCGATGTCGCTATAAAAGCTCTTGTCGAGCGCGCGCCAGTAGCCGCCATGGATAAAGACGAAGACCGGGGCGCCGGGCTGGCCAGCGGGAAAGATATCCAGCCGTTGCAGCGCCGTGTCGCCATAGGGGATGTCGAGATTGCCCGCAAGACGTGTCCGTGCCTCGGCGCTCCTGGCGGCGGCGGCATCGAAATAATCCTGCATATGGGGCACCGTCCGGCGCGGCAGATATTCGGTGTTCAGAAGCTCGATCTCTTCCGGGGATTTCGGGGTGATGTCTTGCATGATATCCATTCGGTTTTTGGCCCGGTTTGTCCCGGGGGTCGTTTACGGCTCATTAACGCGGCCATGTTAGGGTCTTTGCCTGAATGACCATATTATCGGCTGACCCGGCTTGGGAAAAGGACAATTCTTGCCGATCTAGAAGGAAAGTAACATGCGTATCCGCTTTTCGCTCATCCTCGCCGGATTTCTCGCGCTGGCCCTTTCGCCTTTAGGTGGCGCAGGCGCCGCAGCCGAGGAAACCCGCCTGTTCCGTATCGGCACCGGCGGCGTCGGCGGCACCTATTATCCGGTCGGGCAGGGCGTCGCCCATGCCATCACCAACCCGACGGGCAAGGAAAACTGTGCGCCGATGCCCTGCGGCGTCGCCCATCTTCTGGCGGTGGCCCAGACTGCCAACGGTTCTGTTTCCAACCTTGAGGATATCCGCGAAGGCCGCATCGAAAGTGGCTTTTCACAGTCCGATGTTGCCTACTGGGCGCATATGGCCTCCGGCATTTACAAGGACGCCGAGCCGTTCGCGGATATCCGCGCCATCGCCAGCCTTTATCGAGAGGATATTCATCTTGTCGCGCGCAAGGGCTCGGGCATTGAGAATATCAACGACCTTCGCGGCCGCCATGTCTCGCTGGACGATCCCGGCTCCGGTACCATCGTTGCCGCCCGTATTATCCTGAAAGCCTATGGCCTGCAGGAAGGCGAACTGAAGGCGCAATATATCAAGCCGGCGGATGCCATCAAGAAGATGCGGGCCGGGGAGCTGGACGCCTTCTTCGTCGTTGCGGGTACTCCGTCTAAAGCCATTTCGGAACTGAACGCCGACGGGCTGGTGACGCTGATCCCGATTGACGGGCCCGTGGCCGCGCGGCTGACCAAGGACAATGCCTTCTTTTCAAGAACGGCCATTCCCGCGGACAGCTATGACGGCATCGACCAGGTTCGCACCCTCGGCGTTGCCGCGCTCTGGGTGGTCCACAAGAACCAGAGCGAAGAAATGGTGTATGAGATCACCCGGAAATTCTGGGAAAACCTGCCCAGTGTCCGCAAACTCGGCATCCATCCGAAGCTCAATACGATCAATCTGAAATCCGCCTTCGCCTCGATGAGCGTCCCGTTGCATCCCGGGGCCCGGCGTTATTATGATGAGGTTCTGCCTGCGGTCGCCGCCACACTGAACGCCACACAAAACCCGAATTGAGCGCGCTTAGATGATAGCCGACAAACTGTCCAGTCTCGTCCGGAAATGCAATCCCCGCAATCTGCTGAAGCGGCAGAATAACTATATTTTTGCCATTCTGCTGCTCACCCTGTTCGTAATCGGCACAGTCCGCTACGTGCAGGTGACAATCTCCACGATTGAGGAATCTATTCCGCTAAAGGTGGTGGAGGATTCTCAGGCCATGGCCTCCATCCTCTATGACATTCACGAGGTGTCGCATGCCATCGCCATTGCCCGGCTGCAATCCGGAGCAGAGCGGGAGGAGTCTATCAATGTCGCCCGGGAGAATATGGAAGATGTCGATGTCCTTCTGAACGAGAAGCGTGTGCAGTACGGTTTTGACAATCTGATCGGGACAGCGGCCATATACGGGGTTCTGGGCCCGGCGCTTCATGATATCAGCCAGTGGCTTGAAGAGGGTATCGGCGGGCTGCCACCAACGAATGATGTCGTGCTCGCGACGACACATCAGCGCGCAGAGGACGCGTTGTTGAAGGCCGAGGAGCTGAACGCCCTGTCAAATGACACTGCCACCTCCCTGTTGCGGGAACAGGCGACCCAGGTTGATGTCTTTCGCGATGCCGTGCTGCTGGTCTTGCTGGGCCTCGCTGGGCTTGCCGCCATCCTGATCTATTATATCTATAACCGCCGCGCGTCCGAGATTGCGCTGGAACAAAGCGAGCTCAAGCATCGCCGGATCTATGAAAATGCGACGGAAGGCATTTTCCAGGTCTATGCCGACGGCAGCTTGATGGATGTCAATCCGGCGCTTGCCGCCTTTCTCGGCTACTCCTCGCCGGACGATATGAAGAATTCGGTCTCGACGCTGACGGCGGATGTCTATGACAACCCTGATGTGGCGCTCAAGCATTTCATGCTGCTCTGCAAGAAGCAGTATCTGATCGACGAAATCTATCAGTGGAAGCGCAAAGACGGCTCCATGACCTGGGGCGCGATCAATGCTCACGGCGTTTTCGATGACGGTGGAAAACTGCTCTATCTTGAAGGCACTTTGACGGACATGAACGATCGTGTGCGCGGCGAGGTCAATTTGCGCAAGGCGAAGGAAATGGCGGAGCTTGCCAACCGCGCCAAGTCCGAGTTCCTCGCCAATATGAGCCATGAACTCCGCACGCCGCTCAACGCCATTATCGGCTTTTCCGAACTGCTGACCTCCGAGGCGTTCGGCAGTCTCGGCCATCCGAACTACAAGGAATATTCATCGGATATTCACGGCGCCGGGCGGCATCTCCTGGGCCTGATCAATGACGTGCTCGATGTCGCCAAGATCGAGGCCGGACAACTCCAGCTTTCCGAGCGGAAAATCGATCTCTCTGCGGTCATCCAGTCCTGTTTCCGGATGCTGTCCGTGCGCGCGCTGGAGGCCGGGGTCGCGCTGGTCTCTGAGGTGCCGGACAAGCTGCCGGTCTTTATCGGGGATGAGACCCGGATCAAGCAGGTCATCGTTAACCTCGTCTCCAATGCGGTGAAATTCACCAATAAGGGCGGTTCCATAACGGTTGCGGTTTTAGTTCGGGAGGATAACGGCCTTGATATCCGGGTGACAGATACGGGAATAGGCATCGCAGAAGAAGATATTCCGCGCGTTCTTGACCGCTTCGGTCAGGTGCAGACCTCCTACGCCCGCAATAACGAGGGCACCGGCCTTGGCCTGACGCTTGTCCAGATGCTTGCTGACGTGCACGGCGCGACCTTTACACTGGAAAGCGAAGTGGATGTCGGGACCGTCTGCACCCTGCATTTCCCGCCGGAGCGCACCATGCGTATGACCGAGGCGAACTGGAACGCAGTATCAGCTGCCGAGGGTGGCGAGCAGGGGTTTCAGCACATCCGCCTGAACTAGCGCGAAGCCGACCGCAATCAGCATCAGACCATACTGACTGGCGGTTGAGGCCGCCAGCAGGCGCTTGAGGTCACGTTCGGCAAGCGCAATCAGACCTGCCGCCACGGTAGTAATACCGCCCACCAGCCCAATAGCGAGCAAAACTTCCGGCGTCAGCAGCGGCGCTACACGGATCAGTAAAATGGCACCTGCTGCCACCAGTGTCGCCGAGTGCAACAACGCCGACACCGGTGTGGGCCCCGCCATGGCACGCATAAGCCAGTCCTGGAGGGGGATCTGGGCAGACTTGCCCATGATAGCGAGCAGCAACAAAAGCCCGGCCGCCACGGCGGTGTCTCCGTCGACATTCAGGGTGGCGGCGATCTCGCTGGTGCCCGCCGCCCCCATGAGGGTGAATATCGCGATGTACAGACCAAGATCGGCACTGCGGGTGTAGAGAAAGGCACGGCTC
>PAKP01000077.1 GCA_002706985.1 Sneathiella sp.
CATTGGCTGGGAACCGCCATTTCCAATAGCTTGCCTTCACTTGGATGATCTATTGTGCTGAAGAAGTTCGTTGCCTTCAGGTGCGGATCTTCCAGCAATGTCTCGGGTGTATGCATCGGCATTGCCGGAATATCGGCATCATCGAAGAGCTTTAGCCATTCCTCCGTTGTCCGGGTCAGCATCAAGGCGGACAGCTCAGCATATATCTGTTTGATATTCTCTGTCCGGGTGGTCATGCTTTTATAGCGCGGATCTGCATCAAGCTCGGCTTCGCGCCCGAGCGCCTGATAGAAAGATCGCCAGTGCCGGTCCGTATAGACCATAACACAGACATAACTGTCTTTCGTTCGGTAGGGACGCCGATCCGGATTAAGCATTCTGTCGTAACCGATGGGCCCGATTTTCGGCTCGAACGTATATCCCGCCAGATGGTCCGCAAGAACAAAACTCGTCATCATTTCAAACATCGGCAGATCAATCTTTTGGCCCTTGCCTGTGCGGCATTGGTAGTAAAGGGCGGCATTGATCTGACCGACCGCCCATAAACCGACTCCCCGATCAACCAATGCCGTCGGAGCGTAAGTAGGTTCCCTGCCGTCCGCCATGTGGGAGAGGGAGGGAATGGAGACCGCTCCCTGGATCAGGTCATCGAAGGCAGGTTTTTTCTCATAGGGGCCGCCCTGAGCATACCCGAAGAGGCCGGCGTATATTATCCGCGGATTGACCTTTGAGACTGTCTCATATGACAGGCCAAGTCGGGCCATAACCTGTGGGCGGCGATTATACACCAGAACATCCGCATCTTTCATGAGATCAAGCGCGGCGGTCAGGCCTTCAGGCTGCTTGAGGTCCAGAAGAATGCTGCGTTTGCTGCGGTTGCAATTCAGATAAATAGCGCCCATTCCGGGGTTTCGGGAGGGGCCGATGCCTCGGACAGGATCCCCGCCCGGTGCCTCGATCTTTATGACATCAGCTCCCATATCCCCCAAAATCTGGGTTGTGTAGGGCGCCATCAGCATATTAGACAGGTCTATAATCCGGACGCCATCAAGAGGCCTCGTCATCGGAATTCTCCTTCACGCCTCATTTGCACAGCCGGAAAACCGGTAAAGACTGGTCCCCCTCGGTTTTGCGAAAGGTAACTTCGACGGCCTTGCCAATCGCGATATCGTCAAAATCGCTCTCAACGATGTTTGTCATCATGGTGACCCCTTCATCAAGGGTTACATAGGCCATGACATACGGTATTTCCGCCCTGCGCATGATGGAATAGCTGTAGATCTTGCCTTTGCCGCTGGCTTCATACCATTCGGTATCCGGGCTGAAGCAGAGTGGGCAAATTGCGCGCGGGTAAAAATGGGTCTCACCGCAGGATTTGCATCTCTTCATCAGAAGCTGACCGTTTTTTGTTCCCTCCCAGTAGGGTTCGGTCTCCATGTTGATGCCCGGCTCTTTATATGTTCGTTCCTGTTGGCTCATGCGTCGTTCCTCCCGAGAATTACGGTTCCCGCCCCCGTGCGTGCTGAAATCTGTCCTCCTGTGCCGTGGGCAAGGGCGAGCGTGCAATCCGGGACTTGGACTTTTGGATGGGCTTCGCCGCGCAATTGGCGGACAGCCTCGATTACTTTTGTCATGCCGCCGCGGTTACTTGGGTGGTTGTTGCAAAGCCCGCCGCCGTCCGTGTTGAAGGGAAGTTTGCCGACGCCGGAAACCAGATTGCCCTCGGAGACAAATTTCCCACCCTGGCCCTTTTCACAGAAGCCAAGGTCCTCGATGGTTTCCAGAACCGTTATCGTGAAGCTGTCATATATGGAGGCATAATCGATGTCCGCGGGTTTTAAATTCGCTTCGGCAAAGGCAATCGGACCGGATTTGGCCGCGCCAGTATAGGTGAGGTCGAAACGGCCGCCATTCAAATGCTTCACCGCTTCGCCATGCCCCAAAACCTTTACGCAGCGGTCGCCAAGCGATTTGGCAATCTCCGGGCTGACAACAATCAGGGCGCCACCGCCGTCACTGATAACGCAGCAGTCCAGCCGATGAAGCGGATCGGAAATCATCGGTGAATTCACGACATCCTCCACTGTCACGACGTCGCGGAGCAGGGCATGTTCGTTGTGCTGCGCATGATGTGACGCGGCGACCTTGATCCAGGCAAGCTGCTCACTGGTTGTTCCATACTCATACATATGCCGCATTGCCGCCATGCCGTACATGTTGGTTATGACCGGGGCATAAGGAATCTCGAAGCCACGCTCCGGCAGGTCATCGCCTCGGGCCCGTGCCGCGAGCGAGGACACCCCCTCTGCCCGGGGACGTCCGGCAAGTGTGATCAGCGCAACAGTGCATTTTCCGGCAGCAATGGCCTCGACGGCATGGCCGACATGCACAACATAGGAGGAGCCTCCGGTTTCCGTAGTGTCGGTATAGGTTATGTTGAGGCCCATATACTCGGCCATTGACATACCGCCGAGGCCCGGCGCCTCCCCATCACAGAAATATCCGTCGACATCATCTTTGGTCAGGCCTGCATCTTTCAATGCGCCAATAGCAACCTCAGCATGGAGTTGGGGGATTGTTTTGTCTGTGGCCTTGCGGGTGGGGTGTTCATAGATACCCGCAATATAGGCCTTACTCGTTCGGCTCATGTTTTAACCTCTGTTATTGTTTTGTTGTAGGTCACGCCTGCAGTTTAATATGATTTTGGAAGATCCAGAGCATTTTCTGCAAGGTAACTCAGGATTAGCTGCGGGCTGACCGGCGCAAGCCGATGTATCAGGCATTCACGCAAGTACCGCTCGACATGAAATTCCTTGGCATATCCCATTCCGCCATGGGTCATGACGGCGTTCGTACAGGATTTGAAGGCGGCTTCCGCAGCGAGGTATTTTGCCGCGTTAGCCTGCAAGCCGCAATCCTCACCGGCGTCATACATATTGGCGGCCTGAAAGGCCATGAGGTTTGCCGCCTCCAGTTCTGCCCAGGACTCTGCCAGCGGATGCTGAATGGACTGGTTCATTCCGATCGGGCGTCCGAAAACCACGCGGTCACGGGCATACTTGCTTGCTTTCCAAAGTGCTGCCCGCCCAAGGCCGACCATAGAGGCCGCAATCAGAATCCTTTCCGCGTTCAATCCATGCAGAAGATAGCGAAATCCCTTACCTTCCTCGCCGACCAGATGCTCTTTCGGAATACGCAGCCCATCGATGAAGAGCTGGTTGGAATCGACGCATTTCCGGCCCATCTTGTCGATGGGACGAATTTCAACATAGTCGCGGTCAAGATCGGTATAGAACAGGGAAAGCCCGTCGATGGGGCGTTTTGTCTCTTCTTCCCTTTTGGTCCGGGCAATGAGCAGCATTTTGTTCGCCCGGAGTGCCGTGGATGTCCATATTTTCTCGCCCTTGACGACATAATCCTTCCCATCCCAGACGGCGCGGGTCTTCAGTCTTGTCGTATCAAGCCCGGTATTGGGCTCGGTGACTGCAAAACAGGCAACATCTTCGCGCTTGATAATGGGTGGGAGCCATTTTTGTTTCTGTTCCTCTGTACCGAACACCACAACGGGGTTAAGGCCGAAGATGCCGATGATAAGGGCTGCAAAACCAGCATTGGCGGCACCGGATTCCGTGATCGCCTGCGCCATGACCGCGGCATCGGCAATTCCCAGTCCGCTGCCGCCGTATTTCTCTGGCATGGCAATTCCCATAAATCCTTCATCGACGATTGCCTGACAGAATTCTTCGGGAAATTTTCCATCCGTATCTCTTTGCAGCCAATAGTCATCTCCGAATGACTTGCATATTCTTGAAACGCTATCCCTGATTTGCTGTTGTTCGGCGGTAAGTGCGAAGCTCATTTTATATCCTTGTTATTTGTTTTCTTAGTTGTTCCGGTGCGAAAGGAATGCCCTTTTTAGGCGGTTCTCCCTTGCGCCTTTAACGATGAATCGAGTGTGATGCCGCCGGTTGCCTTCGTGCATGCTTCCGCGGCCTCTATGACAAGCTGTTCATTTCTGGCGGCATTGGCGCGCATGCGTTCCGATGGCCCTGCGATCAGAAGCGCCGCGATGACTTCCCCTGTATTTGAATAGATTGGCCCGGCCAGTCCGCTTGATCCCTGGACTTGTTCATCCGACGTTCTGGCAATGCCTTCCCGACGGATTCTTTCAAGTTCCGCTATAATCTCGGCCTTGCCGGTAAGGGTACTATCCGTATACCGCTTACGACGATGGGAGCGCAGATAAGTCTCCAGTCGCTCGGGCTCAAAGAAGGCAAGAAGAAGCTTGCCGCCAACGGTGCAATATAGTTCGCGAACTTCCCCGACGGTGACGGAGTAGCGTATGGAATTGGCGCTTTCCACCTTGTCAAGGTATGTCACCATATTGTCTTCATGGCTCAGCGCGGCGATTACGGCCGTTTCGCCGGTCTTTCGCGACAGGTCTGTAAGGGCGGGGCGTGCCAGTTTCAGAAAATCCCGTCCCGATACAGCTCGCATCGCAAGCGTCATAAAACGTGGACCGAGATAATACCGGCCGCTCTCATCCCGTGTCAGGCATTCTTCTTCGGTCAAACCGGCCAGCAACCCGACGAGGCTTGTTTTCGGCGCGGACGCCGATATGGCGAGCTGCGACAGGGTGGCACCGGCTTCTGTTGACGCAAGAAATTCCAGAATGGAAAAAATGCGTCCAACTGACTGCGGGCCGCTGCGCGATGACGCCGTATCGGGCTTTATATCTCGGGTTTCCGATACCATTTCCGGCCTAAACGCCAATCGTATATCCGCCATTCACGGACAAATGCTGCCCAGTGATGTAGCTGGCGGCAGGCGAGAGGAGGAAGCACACAGGTTGAGAGACTTCTTCCGGCGTGGAAAAACGTTTCATCGGGACCTGAGCCATTACGCCATCGCGGAACTTGTCAGAGCGAATTGTCTCGGTCATTTCGGTCTCGACAACACCGAAGCAAATTGTATTGACCCGAATTTGTTTCGCCGACCACTCACGCGCGGCACTCATGGTTAGGCCCATAACCCCAGATTTTGCCGCGCCGTAATTAATCTGTCCGATTGTGCCGCGGCGACCGGCATCGGATGAAATATTGACGATGGACGCCGGGCTTGTATCGCCGTCCTCGGCACGTTGATACATATGCCGTCCGACGGCCTGCAGGCAATAGAATACCCCCGACAGATTGACATCGATCACCTGCTGCCAGGTCTCGATGGGCATCTTTATCGCCATGGCGGCCCGGACGATCCCGGCATTGTTGACCAGCCCGTGAATTGCGCCGTTCCGTGCGACGGCTTTGTCCACCATGTCCTGTACGAAGCCCGGCTCTGCGACCGAGCCGATATAAACTTCCGCATTCTCAGATCCCAGATCGTCGGCAACAGCATTTACCTTGTCTTCCTGGAGGTCGACCAGAATAGCCTTACCGCCAAGATCAACGACAAGCCTCGCGACGGCCTCCCCAATCCCTTGTCCTGCGCCGGTTACGATAATGTTCTGATTTTCAAGTGACATTGGATTTTTCATTTTAGTTATTCTCCAGCTATTGAAATCCCTGTTGGAATGCCCGCGGTTCAGATTGTCTATATGTCATCCGGAAGTATCAATATTCGTACTTCATACGCATATTGATACATTTCAATTGAGCTGGTGTCAATCTGTCAAAAAGAGGAGATATCCTTGAAACGCAGCCGGTACCTATTGGGGCTTACACCTGTTGTCCGTTTGAACAGCCGCCGAAACGAGTTGGGGTCGTCATACCCGACAATTTCAGCGATATCGTCGATGGCGTCGTCCGAAGTCTCCAGCATTTGCTTTGCTTCTTCAATGCGCAAGGTCTGCACATATTCGAGTGGCGTGTAGCCTGTTGCAGATTTAAAGCGCCGTTTGAAAGTCCGTGAATTCAGGCCGGACAGCAGGGTCATTTTCGCAACCGGATTTGCTTCTTCATAATTTTCAGCGATCCAGGTCTGGCTCTGCGCGATAATGGCATCGTCATGCTGTTTTGGTCGCACCATCGCCGCAAATGGCAATTGTCCGTCGCCCCGGTCTCCGAAAAGGAAGACTTTCGCGATATGTCTTGCTTCATCCTCTCCGCAAAACCTTGCGATCAGATACAACGAGAGCTCATGCCAGGAGGCGGAGCCTCCGGCAGTTACAAGCTGGTGTTCATTGCCCGAAGTCACGAGGACCCGATCCGGTTTTAACAGAACGTTCGGATAGCAGCGCTCAAAAAAGTAGCCGGCGCTCCAATGTGAAGTCGCTTCGAGATCATCCAGCAGCCCTGCTTCCGCCAACATTAATGCGCCCGTACAAACAGAACAGATTATCGCACCTTTCTGATGCTGATCCCTGATCCAGGCGGTGGCTTCCTGCCAGTTGCCGACCGGATCCAGACCGGAGAGCACATCAAGGTCCCCAATAATGACAATGTCGGACTTATGTGCTTCCTCAAAGGTATGGTCCGGCACGATTGTGGCGCCCATCGTCGTGCGAATTGCTGCCGTCGATGATCCCACAATTCTTGGTGTCATACGACCGCATGTCGCCTCCACTCCTGTCAGGGCCTCCCACGCGCGGCCAACGCATGCGAAAACCTCATGCATGCTGTAGACGATGGCAGCAGACATCTCAGGAACCGCAACCAGACTAACCGAAATATTTTTTGAATGAATTGATAAGGGCATAGCAGAAAATGTCATAAATGACCCGTTATTGTCAATAATGCGTCTAACTGCTTTTGGCGATATCTGCGAAAACCCCCGGCAAGAGCGAGCCGCAATCTGATTGATACCCACCCGCTCGCTGGATGGAGAAGAAGATGTTTGAAACGACAAGACGTAAATTGCTGGGTGCTTCGATAGTCGGTGCCAGCACGGTGTTGGGCGGTGCAGGTTTTTCTGCGTCGGCCAGTAAATTGAATAGAAAAGGAAAAGTAATGTTGAACAACCTGCCTGATCTGCCGAAGGGATTGATCGAAGCGACCGAGTTTCCCTTGATTGAGGCAATCCACGGACGACGGTCCCGGCGTTTCGCGCGCGGTGCATCCATTGTCGACGGGCCGTTGGCTTACACGTCAAAGCATGCTCCTGAACCGTTGAGCGAGATGGAGCAGCTGTTACTGTTGACGACAATTGGCGGAAATACGGGATGGTCGAACCTGATCCCCAACAACCGGTTCTATCTGCCGAACATTCCGAACTATGCCGGCGCTGCAGGCGGACGAACGTTCCCCTCGGCGGCAGGATTTCACACGACTGAAATTTTTTACACGGACGATAATGGATCATACTTCTTTCCGACACGGGATATGGCGGCGACAACTGCGAAGACCATTGACGGCGCGACTGATCTCAGCAGCTATCTCGATGAACATAAGTCACGCATTGTAAAGCTTTCCGATGGTCGCCTGAATACGCCTGCTTCCCCTCTGCACATGGAGATGCACAACGCATGGTGTGCAAATGTGCCGGGAAGCACGCTGGTTATTCCGGTGGCGGATCTGGCTCAGCATATGATTCTTGTCATGTGCTACCTGGTTCAGAATGGCGCCTGCATCTATGACGACATCAACAATCAGCCAATCCCGGGGCTTGAAAAATTCAAGAACCTGGTCGATGTCGAAAACCCATACCCGCTTACCTATGTGGAGCAGTTGGGGCTGACCGAAGTGACGGTTGAGCTGTCTACATCATGCTATGCGGGCGCGTTGATGCTGCAGGCGCTTGGCCTCGGTGGATGGATGTATGAAGGCATCAATCCTTTCAGCATTCTGGGCGCAAGCGGTGATCCGGATGTGCCGGGCCTGGGCTTTCGCTTTGATATGCATGAAGGACGTCCGTTGCCCAATGTGACGGGTCTGGAAGGCATATTTGAGGGTCATTGCCCACCGCATTTCAAGGACATGCGGGCTGCGGTTGAGTCTGTTGTGGTGCGGAAGTTTGGCGCTGGCGGACCCTTTAATCAGCAAACGGACGGGCCATACAAGCAAAACGCAAAGATACGGGGCAGTGCGGCGCCGATCGGTGAGGAGTTCATAGAGTGCGTAACTGCGATGGCGCAATATGTCCATGACACATTCGGCCGTTTTCCGGCGACCGTGCCCTCAATCTTCACTCTGATGTATTTGCAGGCGCATCAGCTCGATACCGAGTTCTACGATACGCATTTCACCCCCGGTGCTTATCTAAGGACCCATGCCGAGCATCAGGAAAACTGGGCGTGATCCAATAAGGGGAATTCGGGCGGCATGCATCAATCTTGGAGTATGCCGCCCGATAATCATATAATTAGAGAATAGTAATATAATTGCTGTGCTGCTCTGACTTCAGCGGCAGTGGAGAATCGACATGATTAAACGATATTCAATTCTTATATATGGCTTGGGGGGCTATATCGTGGCCTCCTTCAATCTTCTATATATCATGGGCTTTCTTGCGGAAATTTATGTTCCAAAGAATGTTACGGATGGCGTTCAGGGCAACCTATGGACGGCTATATTTTTCGACATAGGCCTCCTGTGGCTCTTTGGGCTGCATCATTCGATTACTGCCCGAACATGGTTCAAGCAGATCTGGACCAGGGTCATTCCGCCTCCTATCGAGCGGGCGACATATCTGTATATGACGGCGATCATGACGGCAATTTTGGTTCTGTTCTGGCGACCCATACCGATAACCATCTGGCAGGTCGAGAACGAAACTCTGTCGGGCATTATTTATGTTGTCTATGTGCTGGTTTGGTGCCTGATGTTGCTTGCGACCTTTCAGTTTGGCCATTTCGGCTTTTTCGGTCTCAGGCAGGCATGGGAAGAATTCCGGAACAAAAGAGCATCTGCTCCCGGGTTTAGCGCTAGATGGCTTTATGGCTTGGTGCGTCATCCGATTAGTCTGGGCTGGATGCTGATGCCTTGGGTCACGCCGCATCTATCAGTCGGACATGTTGTTTTTGCGTTAGGTGTAACGAGCTACATTTTGATTGCGACGCCGTTTGAAGAAAAGGATCTGATTGATGAGTTGGGAGCTAGATACCGGGAATATCGGAAGAATGTCCCGGCTTTTATTCCATTCTTTCGAAAGAAGCGATCAATAGCCGTTGAGGAGCCTGTTGACGAGCGACGATAGTCTGCCACGATCCGAGGATGGCGGGATATGCCTTTCTTTAATCTGAGAGTTTTATAATTCTATCGTCAATTGACATGGTTCTATCGCCCGCTCCATAATCGGGAGTGACCTCCGGTACTGGATAACAATAAAAAAAGAGTTCCGACCATGGATGATAGTAACACTCCGATTCTTGTCGGCTGCGGTCAGATAACCCAGCGGCAGCCTGATCCGGCGGTGGCGCTGGGGCCTACAGACCTAACAGCTTCCGCTGTAAGAATGGCGGCCGAAAATGCAGGTGCGGGAGAGTCTCTGCTGAAAGCCCTTGATACCATCATTGTCATTCGTTCCTTTTCGGATACGAGTTGGCGGTTCAAAAGCCCGTTTGGCGCCCCCGAGAATGCGCCGAAGTCAATTGCCGACAGAGTTGGGAACACTGCCGCGAAGAGGCTCATTTACACATATCCAGGCGGCAATATGTCCCAATGGTGTGTTAACAGGCTGTTTGAGATGGTGACCGCCGGTACAGTCGATGCAGCTCTCATATGTGGAGGAGAAGCGCTCGCCACCCAGCGGAATGCAGTGAAAGCGAAGCTGGAGCTGGACTGGTCAGAAAAGGCGAGCAAGCTGCCCGAACACTGGGGAATTGCCACGCGGGGCTGGAACGACAATGAGGACCTGCATCGTATGGCAGGGGCCATTTTTTCCTATCCGCTTTTTGAAAATGGTATTCGTCATCATCTGAAGCGGTCGATACCGGAACATATGGCGGCCATGGGGACATTGTTTGCCCGGTTCTCCAAGATTGCCAGCAACAATCCGCTCGCTGACCGGAGGGATGGCTATTCAGCGGAACAGATTTCCACAGTCGGTCCGGACAATCCCTACATCGGATTTCCCTATACAAAACTGATGAATGCCAATGCCTATATTGATCAGGCGGCGGCCATTATCCTGACATCCGTCGCGAAAGCCAGGGAACTCGGTATTCCTAAAGAACAATGGGTTTACCTTCATGGATGTGCGGACGCCCATGACCACTGGTTCATCTCCGACCGACACAACTACTACTCGTCGCCAGCAATGCGTATTGTTGCGAAGGAAGCACTGGAAATGGCGGAAACCGATATTTCCGGAATTGGCAAATTTGATCTGTATAGCTGCTTTCCCTCGGCCGTCGAGATAGCATGCAAAGAAATGGGTATTCCCGAGGATGATCCCCGCGGATTGACTGTAACCGGCGGACTTCCCTATTTCGGAGGCCCCGGAAATAACTATGTTACACACGCCATCGCGCAAATGATGGATGAGGTGAGGAAAAAGCCGGGCAGCCGGGGAATGATAACGGCTAACGGAAACTATGTGACAAAGCAATCTGTTGGAATCTATTCTACCGAGCCCCTGAGCAAACCTTTCAAGCCAAAGGATCCTGCAATCTACCAGAAGGATATTGACGCTGACAAAGGGCCAGAGGTTGTAGAAATCGCGAATGGACCATCTGCCATAGAAACATATACGGTGATGCATGACAGGCAGGGCCCGTCTTATGCGATCCTGTTCGGCCGGTTAGCGGATGGGCGCCGGTTTATCGCGAACACGCCGGACGATCCAACCCTTCTCAAAAATATGGTTGAACAGGATTTCATGGGGGTTAAGGGTAAAGTCGCGAATATTGACGGAAAAAATATTTTTGAACCGACCTAAGGCTCGGCTTTTCCTTTACCCAATCAATTACAACCTGATGCAAAAGGCGGTCAGGTCGCGGCTTGTCTAGCTCGCCGGGGGCCTATTCCGGACGGGGGAGGACTTTACAATGGACGTATTGGTCTCTGCCTTTTCATGAAACGGATCCAGTAGCTTGTCCAACTCGTCGATAGATTTCAGTGCAAGGCGGGAAATGAAGCAGTCATCTCCAGTCACCTTGTCGCAGGAGGTAAAACGCGGTTCGTCGATTATCATCTTCTCCACACGATGCAAGTTCCCTGGCCGTGGCTTTATTCTGACGATCGCTTCGAGGCTGTAGCCGAGCGCCTTCGTGTCAATATCAACAGTAAATTTTCGAATGATTCCGCGATCTTCAAGTCTGCGAACTCTGTCCTTGACGCTCGGCGCTGACATGCCGACGAGCTTTGCAAGCTCACTCATGCTCAGGCGGCCGTTGGTCCGAAGGTGCATGAGAATATGACGGTCCGTTTCATCGATCGCATTTTCAGAAACAACAGCTATTTTATAAAAATCCTTATAAAATGAAAATAATAGGTAAAAATACCTTATTAAATATATTAATGCCAGATGCATTTGTCTCCATATTCAAGGCATCAATCTTATAAATTTGGAGATAAAAATGACTGTTCTAAAAATTTCGGCGTTCTCGGATGGTGACACAGGAGGTAATCCGGCGGGAGTGGTTCTGGGTGAGCAGCTTTCAACTCTTCAGGAAATGCAAACGGTTGCCGCGGAAGTCGGATTTTCCGAAACGGCGTTTGCGGCACCGGAAGGAAGAGGGCAGTCATGGCGGGTCCGTTACTTTTCGCCGGAATCAGAAGTGCCGTTCTGTGGACATGCAACCATTGCACTTGGTGCGGCACTGGCGGAAAAATTTGGATCCGGCAAATATATGCTCCGGCTCAATGATGCTGAAATCAGTGTCGAAGGAGAATTGATAGAAGGCAAGTACGCTGCCGCATTGCAGTCTCCACCGACATGGAATGAGGCTTTAAACAAAGCGGAGATAAATGCGACTTTATTGCTTTTCGGCTATAATCGCTCCCAACTGGATGACCATATTCCACCGGCGCGCATTCATGCTGGCGCCGATCATTATATCATCGCGCTAAGAAGCCGGGATGATCTCCGTTCAATGACTTATGACCTCGATGCCGGCCGTCAATTTATGCGAAGTCGGGAGCTTGTAACCATAATGTTTGTATGGCAGGAAAGTGAGAATATCTATCACGCGCGCAATGCATTTGCGTCCGGTGGTGTATTGGAAGATCCGGCAACCGGGGCGGCGGCGGCCGCATTCTCAGGTTATCTGCGAACCATTAACCGGCCGCAGGGCGGAAAGATAAAGATCATTCAGGGTGAAGACATGGGATCCCGTTCGATTATAACGGCCGAATTTGGAGGCAAGCCGGGAAGCTCAGTCCGTATATCAGGAGCGACACGGATGATCGGCTGACTTGATGCAGCTCTGTCACCCCTCCACGTCAAGGGGAACATTCAGCTTCGTGCCTTCAACAATGATGCCGCCCCGATTGCCAATCTCGATGGAGCCATAGCGTTGCCGGAAACATTCCGGCAATGGGCGATCATCCGGCAGTGATAGCCACAACCTCAGTAAATGACGTTTTTTGTTCGGCTCCGGCCAGTCGACAAAGGCCGTCCGGTCATGCAGCAGTGTATGATTATAGACAAACTGCATATCACCCGGTTGTAACTCCATAGAGAGATGCAGCTGAGGGTCATTTGCGAGGGAGTCGAAGAAATCTAGGGCTTCTACCTGTGCCTCGCTGAGTCGTGGTGCGTCAGGAAACCGTTGGGCACTGTTGACGTATTGCCGCTGGTAGATCCCGGTCAAGAGGCCGCGATGCCAATTCAACACTGGTATCTCGAAATAAGCTTTTTGCCTTGGCGGCACTTCACCCCGGCGGTCCGTCGCAACAGATTTGAACATTTCCGGCACCAGTTCCGGCCGTCGCCTCTGCATCTCGTTATAGATAGTTACGGTACTGGCTAGCAGGGACTGGCCGCCTTCTTTTGCCGGACGGAGGCACATCAGGCCGACGACATCGGTGGAGTCTGTATGAAAAGTCTGGCGCTCAGATGTCTGATAGATCCGCGTTCCCGCATCATTTGCATTCAGGCCCAGGTCCCGCACATGCCCAAGAATATGGCCCGCGGCGTTCTGCGAGCGGGGACGTCCAAGATGGGCGCCGATGCCACAGAATATTGTGGCGGCCATTCTCTGGCTGTAGTCTGATACCGGCAGGCCCCTTATCAGTTCAAAACCGATACCATGCATCAATTTTTCCCGAAGGTCTCGCAGCCTTGGCTCCAACAGCGGGAGTGGAAAATTTTCTTTTGAAATCAGCCCGAGATCTAGGTTGCCGGATTGAAAGTTGTTGGCCGCATTTTCAAGCTCGGACACTTCCTCTGCTGACAGATATGTCAGCCATGTATCTACATTCTTCGCCATTTCATGGCCGTACCATGCGCTTGGCGTATCGATCGTCGACGGAGGAAGTGTGTATGTATTGTCCATTGCCAGATCCTTTTACGGATCATTTTATCGCCTCCTGGATTTCAAGTACAGGGGATTGCGTTCGACGGCTGACCGTATGGCGGAACCCTGGATGACAACATTCGTGTGATACATTAATGTCAGGTCAGAGAGGTTTGGATAATTGTCGGGCACAGATAACAGATTGAGCGCGGGATTTCTGATTGGCGCGGCGATTGGTTCGGGTAGCAATGCCGTTGCTGCGGAGCAGGGCGGCGCGGATTTTCTTCTGGCGATAAATGCCGGTCGCATGCGGAATATGGGCGTTCCCTCGATCGCCAGCATGTTGCCCGTTCTGGACGCGAAGTCTCTAACCCTCGGGTTTGCGCGGGAAGAACTGCTTCCCCTCTGCCATATACCTGTTCTGCTAGGCGTGAATGTCTGGGGGCGTGATTATGATCCGGCAGCAACGGCTGAGGAAATCGCCCGATCCGGCTTTGCCGGCGCGGTGAATTTTCCGAGCGGAATGCATTATTCTCGCTCAATGCAACAGATACTCTCTCGCGCTGGCCGGGGAATTGAACAGGAAGTCGCCCTGCTCAAAGCCGTTCAGGACGCAGGGATGATGTCAATGTTTTACTGTGCGACAAGAACTCAGGCACGGCTCGCGGCGGATGCAGGAATAAACCTTGTTTGTCTGAATATTGGGTGGAATGTCGGGGGTGTTCTGGGACATCGGACCCGATCTTCCATCGAAGAAGTCGCCACGGGCGCCAGAGAGACAGGCCGCCTTGTCAAACGCATCAGTCCAAAAACGAGATTTCTACTCGAAGGAGGACCGATTGCGGCCCCTGAGGACTTATCGCGCGTTCTGCGGCTTGCACCTCTGGATGGATATGTCGGTGGCTCAACGATTGATAGGTTACCCCTCGAGACGTCTGTGGCCAGTCTGATAGATGGCTTCCGGCAGGCGAGCCTGCGTCCCAACCGACTGGATAGTGATAATCTTGAGTTGATCCGATGGTCGGAGCAGTTCGGATATGTGGGGGAATCCGACGCTCATCTCGCGATGCTGCGGCGACTTCGTGCGCTTGGTGCGGCGCGTGAACCGGCTTTGGTCGTGACAGAACCTGGACAAAACTTTATGCCGGCCTTGCGGGCGTTGGGAGGCGCGCCAGGCCGAAACGGACGCGCAATCAACCTAGTGCGTATCGATGTAGCAGAACAGGATTTTCCGGCGCGGGCGAGGAATGTTCTGTTCGGGCACCGGGACACGACGCAGTCACGTTCGCCATTGTTGGCGGATTCATCCGTCGACCTGGTCATTATTCATGCTCCCGAGCGCCTGACCCAAGCATTGCAAAGGCGTCTGGCCAGAGCCATGCGCGATGGCATTTTCCGGGTGGCGGGGGGGCGCCGTTCCCTCGAAATCAAGCCGCGTGTCGTGTTGCAATCTGACCTGATCGTCGATGAGCGCCGCTTACGGGACGATTTGATTAGTGCAGGACTTGAACCGGAACTGGTTTCCTTGATGGCCGGGTGGACATTGCGTATACCCCCCTTGCGTGAGAGGACAGGAGATCTCTCAAAATTGATTGAGAAGCATGTAAGCGGCCTTGAAAGGGAAGGGCGCAAAAATCTCGATTTTTCACCTGCCGCTTTATTGGAGTTACAGGCATATAAATGGCCCGGGAACGAGGCGGAACTTCATTCTCTTTTAGGGAGGCTGGCCGGTCGGGCTTCTGCCGCTCCGATAAAGCCTGAGGAGTTGACGCCATTCCTTAACTCCGGACAGCCGGACGTAAAGGCAACTGAGGGCCGGTCTGAGAAGGATCTGATTGTGGATACATTATGGCGGAATGGGTTTAGCCGGACGAAGACGGCAATGGCATTGGGAATTTCCCGCAAGACGCTTTACAACAAGATAATAAAATATGAGCTTTCAGGATAGAATTTGCGGACGGCAGATCACCCCGTCCAGGGCTTCCGGCCATTGTCGCTCGTGATCCATCTCGGAGAGTTCCCCCAACCCCAGCAACATGCCTTTCCATCCGGTGCCGTCGAGGGACAGTGAGATTTCCTGGGCCGTCGAGCGACGTTGCCTGAGAGAAGGAAAGCCGGCAGCAAAGTCAGTTATTCGTGGTAATATGATAATTGCGTCGGGATGGAGCAGGGCAGAGGCTTTTGCACTTGATGCATCCGCCACTACTGTCGCAATTCTGAAACCGGCGGCCTTAAAAATTTCAAGGTTATTATGCTCCCGGTGGAAACCCAGGCCCACGTCCGCGAGCTGTTGTTCAAAATCGACATCCTGCTGCTCAACGCTTGGAAGGTTGACGATCCAAGAAATATTCGCTTGCGCAAGCCGTTCACATTCTATTGCCATGTTGAGAAATGGGTCCGCAAGGAACAATCCCAGCATTGCATCTGCAAATTCCTTCGGTGTCTTGACGGCAGCATCTATCAGATGCCTGGCGCCATTATTCGTTGGTAACAGCAGGCTGACTTCATGTGGCATGTTGTCATGCTGAAATCTTGGGGAAATGGTGATGATTGAATCGGGAAACGCGCTTATGACGTTTGTGCGATCGGATCTTAATTTGATACGCCATAGCATTTTCTCGATCAATGTCAGCTCCGCATGCTCAAACAATAAGTGTGTCGAACGTTAAATCCGGGAGCCATCACTCTAAAACTGCACATTCAACATGTCGTCGTGAACGGCCTTGAGATGCTCTCTCATCAGACGCTGGCAATCGACGGCATCGCGGCGTTCAATGGCACGAACGAGGTTCTTATGCTGCATGGAGTAGCGCCTGCGCCTCTGGTCATTGAGAGTTGCTTCCTTCAACTCTCCCCAAACCGCATGCTCCCTGATCGCATTGACTGCGTTGAACAGCGCAAAGAGCAGTGTATTCCGAGCGGCCTCGGCGATAGCTCTGTGGAGCGCCCCATCCCAAATTTCATAGGTCGCTGTGTCTTTTGCGGCTTCCCCTTTTTCGAGGCATTGCTTCATAAAGGAAATATCGCTTATCGTTGCCCGCCGTGCCGCGAGTTCGGCAATTTGCGGCTCCAGAATTATCCGGACTTCCATGACTTCCGTCGGATTTGTGAGATCAGCTGGAAGGGGAAAAACCTCCTTGCTGTCTGGCGGCCGCTTGCCGACAAAAGTTCCCTTACCGACATGCCGCCATATTTCCCCTTCGGCTTCCAAGGTTCCCATTGCCGAGCGTAATGTTGATCGGGATACTTTTAGCTGCACTGCCAGTTCTCTCTCTGATGGGAGTCTGGTTTGCGGTGGGAATTGCGACGTATGAATAAGTTTTCGCAACTCCGTTACTGTTGAACTTTGAGATGGCATGGGTATTCGATTCTACGATTCTCTTTACTATATTGCAAAGGTACCATACCAATTCTAAAATTGGTATGGAAAAGTTAAATTTATAACTAATTGATATTTTTATAAAAATTATCTTCATCGTTTATATTTTTAGTAGAATTATAAAATTCATGACAGGATTGGTTCAATTTCGGTCAGTAAGTTAAATGATGCCGGAAAAATAAGCTGTAGAATTGGATGAAATATTGAACTGCGAGCAGGGTATGCCTCTTGGCAATCTGGTTTCAGGAATATGAGAAATCCGTGATTCGTATTTTTGAGTTTAAAATTACCCAAAATTACCCAATTTCTGAAAACAGCTATATTGCGTTATTTATGCCTTCTAAGGCAGGCTAAGTAAACCGATGGCGAAAACGCTGCGGGGCCACAGGGACCTAAGTGAAGGGTTCGGCCAAAAAAGAATAAACGGGAGTCACGCCCGACGAAGAGCGGGCATTTTATGGAATAAAATTTGATGAGCCAGTTTCAAAGATTGCTTTGTAAGCAGCGATCGACGTCTCTGTGGCGGTTGCCATGAGAAGCTTCGTCGAACGTCATACATTTTGGGCGATCGTCATCTTGCTGGCCGCTGTCCTCTTCCTCTGGATGATTTTTGCGGTCTGGCCAGAATGGCTAATTGATACGCTCGGCAGGAAGAAGACGTTTGTCAACACGCTACTGAATGGTGTTACGCTGGGCGGGCTCTACTTCCTTGTCGCCAGCGGATTTACGTTGATTTTCGGGTTGATGCGCAATGTCAATCTGGCACATGGGTCGATGTATCTGCTGGGCGCCTACATAGGCTATGAAGTTGCCGACCGGACAGGCAGCTGGTTTTTTGGTCTTGCCATAGCGTTCATCGCCGTGGCGATTAGCGGTATCCTGCTTCAGTATCTGGTTTTCCGCCGCATGGCGGGGGATGACCTCAGGCAGACCCTCGTTACCATCGGAATTTCAATCATCGCCGCGGATGCAATGCTGGCCATCTGGACCGGAACGACCTATCAGTTTTCCCCGCCGGATTGGTTGTTCGGGGCAGCAGATCTGCCGATTATTTCCGTGATCAGATCCTCCGGAGATGCTGTCTATATCAAATATCCGATCTACCGGCTTGCCGTGTTGCTGGTTGCCGTTGCTGTCGGCGTGGCCCTCTGGGTTTTCCTCAACCGGACGCGCATCGGTATGATGATACGTGCCGGCGTCAATGATCGGGACATGCTCGCGGCGTCCGGCGTCAATGTCCAGATGGTGTTCGTGCTGGTTTTCGCGATCGGCGCCGGTCTTGCCGGATTTGCCGGAGTTATTGGTGGGACAGCCCTTTCCGTGGCGCCCGGTGAAGATATTCGATATCTGCTGGCGTCTCTTGTCGTCGTTATCGTTGGTGGTCTCGGATCGATTACAGGGGCGGCCATTGGCGCCCTGATCATCGGCCTCGCAGAACAGTTCGGTCTTGCATATTTTCCGACATATGGTGTCGTTCTAACCTTCCTGATCATGGTTGTTGTGCTTGCGGTGCGGCCGCAGGGATTGATGGGAGGGCGATAGAGAATGAATTCTAGCCGTCTTTTCTCAGGTTCTTTCTCACTCCGTGAACTTCATCCGGCCACTATTGTGACGGTGGTTTTCCTGATCGCCTATCCAAGCTTTGCCTCAAACTTTTTCATCCTTCAGATCGGCGCCTACTCCCTCATACTTGGGACCATTGCCCTGTCTCTGATGATGCTCGCGGGGTACGGCGGGATGGTCAGCCTCGCGCAATTGACGGTTGCCGGGCTTGCGGCGTACCTGATGGCGATCCTCGGTGACAACAGTATGGGCGTGATGGGCCTTGGCTGGCCCTGGTGGCTCACCGTCATCGTCTCGGTTTTGGGTGCGGCCCTTTTCAGCACATTTATCGGCGCGGTCTCTGTTCGAACCGAGGGGATCTACACCATCATGATCACCCTCGCGGTTGCGGTCGCCTTTTTCTATTTCGTTCGGCAGAATTATGTGCTGTTCAATGGGTTTACCGGTTTTGCCGGGGTTGAACCGCCGACGTTGTTCGGGGTTTATTGGCGTGATCCGGTTCCGTTTTATTACCTGACGCTGACGGTGGCCGCAGGTTTCTTTTTTGCCGTCTACTATTGTGCCCGCTCGACATTCGGCCTTGGGCTACAGGCAATCAGGGACAATCCCCGCCGTATGCGTGCCCTCGGGTTCAATATAACGCTTCACCGGATTGTGGCCTATTTCTTTGCCGGGGTCATCGCCGGTTTTGCAGGTGTCCTGCTGGTCTGGTTTAATGGGCGTGTGTCGCCCGGCACGATTGGTGTGGACGTTGCCATTGATATCCTCGTCATTGCGGTTGTCGGGGGAATGCGGCATCCAATTGGACCTTTTATCGGGGCTATCGCATTTGTTTTACTTGAAAATTTCGCCATCGATCTGATCGACAGAGAACGGTTCAATATGGTTATTGGCACCGCTTTTCTTCTTGTCGTTCTTTTCTCACCGGATGGCTTATTGGGACTTTGGAATCGTTTCCGAGACAGGTTTCGGTTCAGAGGAAACGCGTTGCTGGGAGCTGAACGCGTCAACAAGGATGATCCGGCCAGTACCGGATCGTTAGAGAAAAGCTGAATAACAGGAGGTAGTTACGGCTATGGCAAAAATAAGACATTTAATGGCGGCAGCAATCGCGCTGTCATTTACCGGTACCGCAGTTGCATCTGCGGAAGATATCAAAATGGGGGCGCTGGCGACGCTTGAAGGCGCCTTCACCGTGCTTGGCGAAGATGGTATGCGCGGTGTTAAGCTGGCCCTTGAGGAATTTGACTATACAGCCGGCGGAAAGAAGATCAAGCTTATCACAGGGTCTTCCGATGCCTCGCCGGACAGTGCTGTCCGCGCTGTCCGCAAGCTGGTTGAACAGGATGGCGTCCAGATTGTTGTGGGCCCTTTGTCCGGATCGGAAGGGCTGGCCGTGAAGGATTATGCCAAGACCCAGCCGGATGTTACCTTCCTGAACGGCTCCTCCGCAGCACAGGACACAACATTGCGCAGCCCGGCGGAAAACTTCTTCCGCTTTAACACGGAAGGGGCGCAATGGATGGCCGGTCTTGGCGAGTATGCGTATAATGAGAAAGGCTACCGCAGCGTCGCCGTCCTCGCGGAAGACTATTCGTTCCCCTACACACAGGTCTTCGGTTTCCTGGAGCCTTTCTGCCGTCTTGGCGGTAAATCGCCAATTGATGCCCGCTTCTGGGTGCCAATCGGAAACAAGGACTATTCCTCCGTTATCGCGGCATTACCTGATGACGTGGATGCCATTTACGTGGCTCTCGGCGGTGCGGATGCGGTCAACTTCCTGACCCAGTATGAGCAATCCGGTGGTGATCTGCCCTTGATCGGCGGCTCCATCACGGTTGATCAGTCGGTGCTTGGTTCCAAAGGCAAGGCTCGGAGCTTCGTTGTCGGAACTCCGTCCGCGGGCCCGGTATCTGACACTTGGGATGATCCGCGCTGGAAAGAGTTTGTCGCGGCTTATAAAGCGGCATTCCCCGATGGTTTCCCGTCGCCGTCACTGTTCGCCCACGCCTATTACATCAACACAAAGGCGGCTTTGTTGGCCCTTAATGAAGTCAATGGTGATCTTTCGGACGGTCAGAAGAAATATCGTGAAGCGCTTTCCAACCTCTCCTTTGAAACACCGACCGGCATGGTCAGCGTGGATGAGCGGCGGAATGCAATCGCGGATATCTTCCTGACGGAAGTGATCGAGGGTCCGGATGGCAATCTGCTGAATAAAACCATCAAGGTCATTCCGCAGGTAAACCAGACCCTGGGTGTTTCCTATGAGAAGTTCCTGGAATATGGGCAGGTTGGGCGTGAAAACCCATCCTGCAGCTAAGGGAAACTAGCCTGAATGCCCGGAACCGACGCACTTTCCCGTCTTCAGAATACCGGCCAGTATGCGCTGGAGCTGGAAGCTGTCAGCCGCCATTTTGGTGCGCTGGTCGCACTTGCGGATGTCAATATGTCCGTAAAGGCGGGGGAGAGGCGCGCGGTTCTGGGGTCGAACGGAGCCGGGAAAACCACCTTGTTTAATGCGATTACTGGTGATTTCCCGACGACAACCGGCCGCGTTCGGTTGTTTGGCGAGGATGTGACGGATCTGCCCACTCAGGAACGGATCCGTCGCGGCCTGCGCCGTACTTATCAGATTTCTTTACTGTTCAACGGCCTCAGTGTCCTGGACAATACATTTCTCGCCTGCCGTGGCGTGACACGCGGGCGTTTTTCATTGCGGCGCCCGAAGCGAGACGACAGCTCGATGGAGCTTGCTCAATCCCTGCTCGAAGCCGTGCATCTTGACGACGTCAAGGACAAGCTGGTTTCTGAGCTCAGCTACGGGCAACAGCGTCAGCTTGAGATTGCACTGGCCCTTTCCGGAGCCCCCAGATTAATTCTGTTCGATGAGCCCGCCGCAGGGCTGTCGCCAACAGAGCGAACCTTGCTCGTGAACATTCTGCAAAGCCTGCCAACCCATATCGGATTTATCATTATCGAACATGATATGGACGTGGCACTGAGGGTTTCCGATCGGGTTACGATGATGCATAACGGACGGATTTTCAAGGAAGGCACGCCGGAAGAGATTGAAAACGACGACGAGGTACAGGAGTTGTATCTCGGCCATGGAGGCGGTCATGACTGATCGAAATTCAAGGCGTCAGGCATCGTCGGCCATTCTGCAGGTAAAGGACCTGCATGTTTATTATGGACAATCACATGCCCTTCAGGGCGTAAATCTGACGCTCGACCATGGGGTTCACGCTGTTGTTGGTCGCAACGGCATGGGAAAGACGACGCTCTGTAACGCCATAATGGGGTTACTGCCGGTACGGCGCGGTTCGGTCCGGTTTCGTGGCGATGACATCACTGGTGTACCGCCTTATAAAATTGCTGCGATGGGGATCGGATATACGCCGCAAGGGCGGCGTCTCTGGCCGTCACTTACGGTACATGAACATTTGAAGCTATGTGAAGGCGGCGGTTCCTGGACCATTGACCGCATCTATGAAACTTTCCCGCGGCTTTTTGAAAGGCGGCGGAATGGCGCGGGCCAGCTGTCGGGCGGTGAGCAGCAGATGCTGGCCATTTCCCGGGCCCTCTTGCAGGACCCCCAGTTACTGATCTTGGATGAACCAACGGAAGGATTGGCGCCTGTCATTGTTGATCAGGTTGAAAAGCTGCTGGCCGAACTTGCGTCAGAGGCGGATGTCTCGGTCCTGCTGATTGAGCAGAATATTTCGGTTGCGACGGCTATCTCCGAAGACGTGGCGATTATGTCGAACGGCCGCATAAGCCGTGTTATGCCGGCGCGCGAACTGGCGTCGGACCGGGCATTGCAGGAACGATTGCTGGGCGTGGGCCGACATTCCCATGATGAAACCGAGATGGTTGCACCGGAGGAAACAACACCGCCGGTTGAAGAACCCACCGGGAAAGCGCCCGAACCTGAAGATACGCCTGATGCGGTAGTCGAACTCCCGGAGCCGGCGCGCAGGACAACCGCCTACAAAGCCCCGACACGCTGGTCACGAAAAAGCTGGGAAGAGAGAGTTGCGGAGCCAGAAGATCGCGCCAAACCGATGCGGCCGTTTGATACCGTGCCCGAGCCCCTCTTCAAGGAGCCGCGCGCGACCTTCGAGTCTCTGATGGGGGATGATGTTTATGTGGTTGGAACATTTGATACAAAAGGTGTCGAACTCAACTTTATTCGTGATCAGATCGTCAGCCATGGGCTAAGGGTAAGAACGGTTGATCTTTCGACAACGCAGAAGCCGTCTTCGGCTGACGTGCCGCCGCACATGGTCGCGGCATATCATCGCCGTGGTGCCAATGCGGTCTTTACAGGCGATCGCGGTGCCTCTGTCCGGGCGATGGGTGAGGCGTTTGAGAGCTGGATCCTAAGTCAACGAAATATCGGGGGCATCATTTCTGCCGGCGGGTCCGGCGGGACAGCGCTGGCGACACCGGCTATGCGTCAGCTGCCTGTAGGTATCCCAAAGATCATGATTTCCACCGTTGCGTCGGGGAACGTCGGGCAATATGTCGGCCCGACAGATATGATGATGATGTATTCGGTCACGGACGTGCAGGGCCTCAACAAGATTTCCCGTCGTGTCCTGGCAAATGGCGCCAGTGCGATTTCCGGGATGGTGAAGGATGCCCGGAAACACACAGCGCAAATTCTGGCAGGTGCCGACAAACCGGGGCTGGGGCTGACGATGTTCGGCGTTACGACGCAGGCTGTCCAGCAACTGACTGCGGCGCTGGAAAATGATTATGAATGCATGGTTTTTCATGCAACCGGCACCGGCGGCAGATCGATGGAAAAGTTGGTAGATAGCGGTCTTTTGGAGGCAGCTATTGATCTTACCACGACAGAAATATGCGATATGATGATGGGCGGGACTTTTGCTGCAACGGAGGAACGCTTCGATGCCTTCATCCGCACGCGCATTCCCTACGTCGGATCAGTGGGCGCGCTGGATATGGTCAATTTCGGGGCGCGGAATACGGTGCCGGATCGGTACAGCAACCGAACCTTCGTCGAGCATAATCCGCAAATCACGCTCATGCGGACAACTCCTGAAGAGAACGCCCGCATAGGTGAATGGATTGCCGAAAAACTGAACCGAATGGCAGGTCCGGTCAGGTTCCTGATTCCTGAAGGCGGGGTTTCCGCGCTGGATGCGCCGGGACAACCATTCCATGATCCGGAAGCAGACAGAGCACTGTTTGAGGCCTTGAAATCCAAAGTAAAGGAAACGCCCCAGCGCCGTTTGATCACAACATCTCACCATATTAATGATCCGGGTTTCACCCAGGCGGTCGTCGACGCGCTGGAGGAAATTCATCCAACCGCAAGGAGCAAGCGTAATGCCGCGTATTGAACGAATGGAATTGGTTGAAAAGTTCCAGCAAATGAAACGGCAACGCATCCCCATTGTCGGCGGGGGTGCAGGAACCGGCCTGTCCGCGAAATGCGAGGAAGCAGGAGGCATTGACCTCATCGTAATATACAATTCCGGCCGCTACCGTATGGCAGGACGGGGATCTCTGTCGGGCCTTCTCGCCTATGGCAATGCCAATGACATCGTTATGGAAATGGCGCAGGAGGTGTTGCCCGTTGTCAAGAAGACACCGATTCTGGCAGGGGTAAACGGAACGGACCCGTTCTGCCAGTTTGATAACTATCTCGATCAAGTGAAGGCCATCGGGTTTTCCGGCATCCAGAATTTTCCGACGGTCGGACTGATTGACGGAACTTTCCGTGCAAATCTGGAAGAAACAGGAATGTCTTATTCCCAGGAGGTGGATTTGATCCGCCTCGCCCGGGAGAAGGATATGTTCACGACGCCGTATGTGTTCTGTGAAGCGGATGCAAGGGCCATGGCTGAGGCGGGCGCCGATATTATCGTGTGCCATCTTGGACTGACAACAGGTGGTTCGATCGGAGCGGATACCGCCCTTAAGCTGGAGGACTGCCCGGCCCTTGTGGATAGTTGGGCCGCGGCGGCGCTTGATGTAAATCCGGAGGTAATCGTACTGGTCCATGGCGGCCCGGTATCGATGCCGGAAGATGCGCAATATGTTCTCGATAACACAAAGACATGCCACGGTTTCTACGGCGCATCCTCGATGGAACGGCTGCCGACGGAAGTCGCACTGACAAAACAGACAGAAGCTTTCAAAGCTTTGAGTTTAGGGTAAGGGAGGTTGAACGAATGACAACCAGCGTGATTGGCTCGACAATTCTTTGGCTTATCATTGCGATCATAGTTATCGCGGTGGTCGCCTATCTTCTGCACTGGCTCTACCATCGATCCACGAAGGAAGTAGCCTTTGTACGGACCGGCTTCAGGGGAGAGACCGTTGTCATAAACGGTGGCGCCCTTGTCCTGCCCATCATTCATGAGGTAACGCCCGTCAATCTCAATGTCGTACGCATTCCGGTTACCAGAACGAAAGGGGAGGCGGTCATTACCAGGGATCGCATGCGCGTGGATATTGAGGCGGAATTTTTCGTCCGCGTTATTCAGGAGAAGAAGGCGGTGGCCGCAGCGGCCTCTACTTTAGGCCGGAAAACCATGTCCCCGGAGGCACTGGCGGACTTGCTTTCTGGTAAATTCGTGGGTGCATTGCGATCCGTCGCTGCAGAAATGACCCTTGACGAGATGCATGAGAAGCGCGGTGATTTTGTCTCACGCGTCAATGAGCGGGCGGCAGATGTATTGGCCCGCAATGGTTTGGAACTTGAGACGGTCGCCATTACCGATCTGGATCAGACGGAGCTTGAATTCTTCAATCCCGCTAACCGCTTTGACGCCGAAGGTCTGACACAATTGATCGAAGCGATCGAGACACGGCGCAAGGCGCGCAACGATATCGAGCAGTCGTCGGTTGTGGCGATCCGCGCCCGTAACCTGGAAGCGGAAAAGGAAACTCTGAAGCTGGAGCAGGAAAGTGAAAGCTCCCGTCTAAATCAGGAGCGGGAACTGGAGGCGCTTCGGGCCGGACAACGGGCGGAAATCATGCATACACGTTCTGAAAGAGAGGCCGAGGGCGAAAAATCGCGCATTCTGAACGAGCAGAAAACCCGTGAAGTTGAAATCGCCCGGCAGAAAGCTTTACAGGCGGCGGAAATTGCGGCTCAGGAGGAAATCGAGAAGAAGCGTGTTGCGCAGGAGATGGAACTGGAAGCTGTCCGAATTGATCGTGACCGGATGATCCGTGAAAAGCAGATACAGCAGCGCCATGAAATAGACTCCGCTGAAATCTCGGCAAATGAGGATGTCGAGCGGGCCCGGATTGTTTCCGAACGGCTGTTGAAGGAAGCCCGGATTATGGCGGAAGAAGAAACCGAAAACCGCGATATCAGCCGGAACCAGCAGATCGAAACAGCAAGAATAGCTGCACAGAAAGCCATCGAAACGTCGAGAATTGCGCAGGAGCAGGTTCTGGATAAAGCCCGGATCGAACGGGACCGAGTTCTCCGGGCGCAGCAGATTTCATTCCGTCAGCAGATTGAGGAGAATGAGATCTCTGCCCAGGAAGAACTTGAACGGGCGCGTATTGCGTCCGACCGTGGCCTTGATGAAGCCCGGATACTCAAGGAGCGTGATCTGAGACGATTGGAGATTGAACGGGATCAGGCGCTGGAGCTTGCCGATATCGAGCGGCAACTCCTTGTTCTTAAAGAACAGATTTCGGTCGCGGACGCCCGGGTCACAACGGAAGAAGCGGAAGCAAAAGCCGTCGAGGCGGCCGAGAAGGTCTCCACAATACGGGAAATGGTGATTGCGGAACGTATTGCGTCCGTCGACAGGTTGCTTGCAGAGAAGGATGCTGATACGGCGAAGATTGCGGCTGAGACAGACAAGATCACCGCGGCGGTGAATGCCGAGGCACAACGCTTGCAGAACGAGGCCGAGAATATCCTGAGCGACGATGCACGAGCGGGCCGCCTGCGCGAGAAGATGCTTGACCGTCTCGAGGGTATTGTGCGCGAGAGTGTCAAGCCGATGGAAAATATCGAAGGCATCAAGATCCTGCATGTCGATGGGATGAATGGTTCCAGCAGTGGGGGACACCGCTCCCCGACGGACGAGGTGATAGAGAGCGCCCTACGTTATCGGGCGCAGGCACCTCTGATTGATGAAATGATGCGGGAGATCGGTGTCGAAAATCCCGGCATCACAAAAATGGGAGATATTTTCCGTTCCGCCAAGGATGCGCAAAGCCTGGCCAAAGGTGCCAAATCAGACAAGAGCGAGGATGATTAAGGATGGCGCGGGTCTATATTTCCACTGTCATCTCGGCGCCGGCCGATCGGGTCTGGTCCGTCATTCGCGATTTCAATGCCTTGCCGGACTGGACACCTTTTGTTGCAGACAGCCGTATTGAAGAGGGATTACCCTCGGATAAAATTGGTTGCGTCCGCGCGTTTCGCTTGACGGATGGCGGCTTTATACGTGAGCGATTGCTGGCACTTTCGGACTATGATTACAGTTTCTCCTACGCCATTCTGGAAAGCCCCATGGGTGTGGACAACTATGTTTCTACGCTCAAGCTCATCCCGATCACCGACGGCGATAAAACCTTTGCGGAATGGTCCGCGGAATTTGAGTGCGCACCGGGACGGGAAGACGAACTGGTCGAGCACATCGGCAGAAATGTCTTTCTTGGTGGCCTGATGTCACTCAAGAGCAAGATGGGAGGCTAGTTAGGGTGGTTTCCGTCCAACGCAGCACCATCATTGACGCGCCGATCAATGCGGTCTGGGACATCCTTCGGGATTTCAATGGCCATGACCGCTGGCATCCGGCGGTCCGGCGCAGTGCCCTGGACGGGGGCAAACGAACGGATCAGGTGAGTGCTATTCGGAATTTTGAGCTGGTCGAAGGACAAAGACTGCGCGAACAGTTACTATCGATGTCGGATGAGGAATACAGTTTTCGATATGCCATTGTAGACAGCGAAATACCGCTGCTTAACTATGTTGCAGAGGTATCACTCAAACCTGTGACCGACGGAAACAGAACCTTCTGGTCTTGGAAGTCACAATTCGATACGCCAAAAGGGCAAGAGGCGGAACTGGCGGAGCTCGTTGCCGAAGGGGTTTATACAGCCGGGTTTGAGGCTGTGCGTGGGCGGCTTGGGGATCCGAAGTCATCGTCCCGTTCATTCATGACCTCAGCATATGAGACATCTAAATCATCCGCCCCCGAATTGCCGGGCAAGGCAATACAAATAGATCGTTATGGCGGGCCGGAGGAACTTCATATTGTTAATATCATCGCGAAAGCGCCGTGCCCAAAGGAAGTGCGGTTGCGGCAAACAGCTATCGGCGTCAATTATATCGATGTCTATTGCCGGTCAGGATATTTCGATCTTCTGAAACCACCCGCCGTACCGGGGATGGAGGGCGTCGGCGTTGTTGAAGCCATTGGCGCTGAGGTCAGGCATCTGTCTGTCGGGCAGCGGGTCGGCTATGCCTGCCCGCCGGTTGGCGCTTATGCGTCCGTGCGAACAATGCCCGCGGAACTGGTCATTCCCATACCGGAAAATATAGATGATCGGACGGCTGCTGCGGGTTTGCTGAAGGGCATGACGGCGGAATTCCTTTTGCATCGGGTACATCAGGTAAAGAAAGGGGACTTTGTCCTTGTCTATGCACCGGCAGGCGGTGTTGGGAGAATCCTTTGTCAATGGGCAAATCATCTGGGGGCAGTCGTGATCGGGGCAACCTCTAATGAGGAGAAGGCGCGCATCGCGCGGTCTTCAGGTGTCCATCATGTTATTTTGCCCGGCGCCCGCAGCCTCGAAGGACAGGTTATGGAAATTACACGCGGACATGGCGCAGATGTCATTTATGATGCCGTCGGCAAGGACAGCTTTGATCATTCCGTTGCCGCGCTTGCCACTTGCGGACATCTGGTCAGCTTTGGTCAGGCCTCCGGCGACATTGGTATGCGTGATATCAGTTCGCTTGCATCAAAGTCTGCAACGATTTCCCGGCCGAACTTCGGTCATTATACGGATACGCCTGAGAAGCTCGCGGCGATTACGACACGGCTGTTCGATGCGATTCTACGGCATATTATTTCCATTGAAGTTGACCAGCAATATCCATTGTCGCAGGCAGCAGAGGCTCATCGTGCACTGGAAGCACGGGAGACAACCGGGTCAACGGTGCTTATCCCAGATGATATTCAGAAAGGTATATAATGAAACTCGCCGTTTTTAACTGGAAGGGCAGGGCCCAAATCGGTCGCGTCAGTGATGACGGTAAGACTGTTGAATGTCTGGATATGCCGGTGGACTCCATCGCCTCCACGGGGGTTGTGTCACTTATCGGTAAGCCTCTTCCGAAGGTTCTTGAAAAAGTGGCGCTTTCTGAGGTCGAGTTGCTTGCACCGGTCCCGCGTCCGTCCCGCAATATATTCTGTGTGGGGAAAAACTACCATGAACATGCCAAGGAATTTTCCGCATCCGGATTTGACAGCTCTGCCGCCAAAGGGACCGTGCCGGAGGCGCCCATTGTTTTTTCGAAACTGCCGGAAACGGTTGTCACCAACGGCGCACCGATCCGACTGGACAAGTCTGTCTCGACAGCGATTGACTATGAGGCGGAACTCGCCGTCATTATCGGCAAGCCGGGCCGGAATATCTCGAAGGACGACGCCCTCTCGCATGTCTGGGGCTATACCATCGTCAATGATGTGACAGCACGCGATCTGCAGGGACATCACAGCCAGTGGCTGATCGGCAAATCGCAGGACAGCTTCTGCCCGATGGGTCCCTGGGCTGTGACGGCGGATGAAGTCGATCTTTCTGATATACCGGTTAAATGCTGGATTAATGGTGAATTACGTCAGGACTCCAATACCGGATTATTGATCTTCGATGTTCCAACGATCATCGCTGCGATTTCCAACGGTATTACGCTTCAGGCCGGAGATGTTATCGCGACTGGGACTCCGGCAGGGGTAGGTATCGGCTTCAAACCGCCGAAGTATCTGCAACCCGGAGATTCGGTTCGTATCGAGATCGGTGGGATCGGGACACTCGAAAACCCAGTGGAGGCTTATTAATCATGACGGATATTTCTGTCGGTAGCATGAAAGTGGAAGATCATGGGCGCGGATCTGCCGTGGTTATGATCCATGGTCTGGGCGGAACCTCCAACAGCTTCCAGACCCTGATTTCGGCGATGGAGGGTTATCGGGTGCTGCGGCCTGATCTGCCGGGGGCGGGTCGGTCGCCCCTGCGTCCGGGTCAGCCAGGCATAAAAGGATTGGCGGCGTCTGTCCGGGATATTTTGAAGGCCGCAGGTATTGAGCGGGCGCATTTCGTCGGCCATTCCATGGGAACAATTGTCTGTCAGTATCTGGCTGCAAACTTTCCGGATATGGTTGAAAGCCTCACCTTGTTTGGCGCCATTTCCGAACCACCAGCGGCGGCTCGGACGGCACTGGGTGAACGCGCGGCTGCTGCGCGAAAAGAAGGAATGGCCGGAATCGCGGAAGCTATACAGAACGCAAGTGTATCGAAAGGCAAGCCGGTCGCGTCGGCCTTTGTACGCGAGAGCCTGCTGCGGCAGGATCCCGCGGGATATGCGACACATTGTCTTGCCCTCAGTGAGGTGAGGGCAGTGGCACCGGAGAAAATAGGCTGTCCCACACTGCTCATTGCCGGGGAGGCGGACCCGGTGGCGCCGGTTGCGATGGCGCAAGAGATGGTCAAAAACTTACCCAAGGCCAGGCTAGAGATTATACCTGCCGTGGCCCATTGGATGATGGTGGAAGTGCCGGAACGCTCCGCCCAATTATTACGTGCGCATATAGACGCCAATAACGATAGTTAGGGAGGCTATGAAATGGCTGACAATATCTTTACCAACTGGAGTGGGACAAGTAATGGAGGCAATGGCAACTCTGATATCACTTTCAGTAATGTCCGTATTCTGGATGGTACAGGGGAGGCGCCTTACTCCGGGGATGTCACGGTTTCAGGAAACCGGATTAAGTCCATAAGCCGCTCCGGCATGGGAGGCAGCTGGAACAACAACGGTGGTCAGCGTATTGAGGGGCGCGGCATGACATTGATGCCAGGCCTGATCGATTCCCATTTGCATCTGAGCTGGAACAACGCACCGGGGGTAGACCCGATCCAGATGATGCCGCTGGAAGAGCATGTGCTGGTATGCGTTGAAATGGCAAAAATTGTTCTGGATGCCGGATTTACGGCGGGACGCGGTGCGGCGGCGGCAAAGCCGAGGCTGGATGTTGTCATTCGGGATGCGATCAACGCCGGACGGTTTCCGGGCCCGCGCTATACCGCCGCCAGTCCTGAGATTACGACAACGGGGGGACTGGGTGACGCGTCCCCACCGCATATTCAGCATGAAGGGTTGAACCTTGGCATTGTTGTGTCCGGACCGGAGGAAGTCCGCAGGAAAGTGCGGGAAATGATTAAATGGGGCAATGATACAATCAAGCTTAATCTCTCAGGCGAGGAAGTTGCCGGTATGGGGGCGGAAGAGAACCAGATGTCGGATGAGGAAATTGCCATGGCGGTTTCCGAAACACGTCGACGTGGCCGGTCACTTGCGGCGCATGCCCGCTCGGCTGAATCGATTAAACTTTGCGTCAGATTTGGAATTGAGACCATTTATCACGCGTCGTTCACCGATGAAGAATCGCTGGATATGCTGGAGGCAGCAAAAGATAAACATATCGTCGCCCCGGGTCTCGCCTGGCTGATCAATACGGCGCGTAACGCTGGCGAATATGGAATAAAGCCGGGCAGTCCGCTCACCATTGCTTATGAGCGGGAGCTGGAGAATGCCATTGAAAGCATGAAGAAGATGCATAAACGGGGTATTCGCGTGGCGATCGGCGGTGACTATGGCTTTGCCTGGACCCCCATGGGAACCAACGCAAAGGATCTTGAATATTTCGTCGATATGCTGGGTTTCACGCCGATGGAAGCCATTCTTGCGGGGACCAAAATCGGCGGCGAGATGATGAAGATGGGAAATGAGCTTGGTATGATCCGGGAGGGGTATCTGGCCGATCTGCTGTTGGTGGACGGAGATCCGTCACGGGATGTGAAGGTTCTCCAGGACAAAAAACGGCTCGTCGCCATTATGAAGGACGGCAAATTCCACAAGACACCGGAGAATATGAGAGCGGGCCTTCGAATCAGCGCCTAATGCCGCTGGCTAACCTTTTTCCCTCGGGGAATTTAGCAAGCACATATTTTTGTGCATAAAAATACCGCTGGCACCTGATGCGCCAGCGGTTAGTTTTCCAGAGTAGTATTTTGTTATTCTACTTGGACAGAGCACTCTGGAATTGCGTCAGCACCTCGTTGCCGGGCTTGCCGCGATCATCAAGGTCCTTGGCCCATTCCTCCGCAACTTCATCGGAATATTTCGTGAAGGTTTCGAGATCGGAGGTGCTGAGCTCATGATACTCAACCCCTGCCTTCTGCATCTCCGCGATGGCGTTTTCAACCCCTTCGTCGACGTTCTTGCACATCTCTGTGACCATTTCTTCACTGGCCGTGGTGAGTGCCTTTTGTGCATCTTCCGGAAGTTTGCCCCAGGCGTCTTCATTCATGACAAAGGTGACGACGAAGCTTCCGAAGTTGCCGCCCCGTGTGCCGTATTTTACCAACGGCACCAGGTCATAGGAGATCACGCTCTGGTTCGGGAAGATGATGCCGTCCAGCGTTCCGCGTGAGAGCGATTCCCGTGTTTCCGTTGCTGTCATGCGGACTGGAATTGCGCCGATCTTGCGGGTGAAAATGTCCATGGCCCCGCCCGTACTGCGAAGTTTCAGGCCTTCCGCATCCGCAGCCGTCATGACTTTCTTGTTAGCAGTGTAGATCTGATAGGGCTCCAGCACGAAGGAGAAGAGGAGGCGCACTTTATTATCCGCGAAATCCTGCTTGGCAATCGGGTCCTTGTTGGCGATCTCCCAGTAAGCGTTTGTCCCTTGGCAGGATGTGGCGAAGCTGCCCGGTAGCTGGGCTACACCTGAAAGTGGCATTTTATCCGATACATAGGAGACGCCGACATAGCCGATATCCGTCACGCCATTCTGGGTGAGCGCCAGCATATCTTTGGATTTGCCAAGTTGCTGGGCCGGGAAATGATCGAATGTCACCTGTCCGTCTGTCAGTTTCGTCACATTTTCCATCCAGGGCTCAATAGCCTGCTTCTGGATAAAATGTGATGTCGGGAAGGAATGAGCAAACCGGAGTTTGATTTCATCCGCTGCTGCCGTCGAGGTTGCCGAGAACCCCGCGGCGAAGACGGCCGCGACTGTAAATGCCAATTGTGGAATGATTTTTTTCATTTCTCTCCCTTTCTGAGGCGCCCTATTTTTTATTGGATGTGTCAAATTACTGACACCGCTGTATAGTGGCGCATATTTTAGTCGAATACGGATTTTGATTGTTCCGTTATTGGTATAATATGCCATATTAGGAACAAATCAAGATAAAGGGGAAGGTCTTGAGCAAAAATATCGTGAAGGGGCCGCGCTCACCTGCGCGCGTTATGCAACTCTTGGAAGAACTCGCAAGTGACACCGAGGATTTGACGCTGGCTAAATTGAGTGCGCGCCTTGATACGCCGAAAACCAGTTTGCTAAGCTTGTTACGGTCGCTTGAGGCGGAGAACTATATAGAGGTGCATAACAAGGCCTATCGTCTGGGGGCAAAGTCAATCCGCCTCGGCAATCTTATTAGCGCCAAGATGAAAGCTTGGTCTTCTTTTCCGGCTGCGGTGCGTCCGTTTCTGCTGGCCTTGTCGCGGGAGAGTGGCGAAACGGCACTATCCGGGGTTATGGGAGAGGAAAAAGACCATGGTGTCTTCATCGATATGATTGAAGGCAATGGCACTATCTATCTTGCCTCGGTTATCGGTGCGCGGCGCCCGTTATACTGTACGTCTTTCGGAAAAGCCCTGCTTGCTTTTCAAAGCATTAACTTCATCCACAATTATATGGCAGACGTTGATCCGGTGTCGCCCCTTACCGGTGAGAGATATTCGAAGGACGAGATACTCGAGGACCTTAGCACAATCCGTAGAACCGGTATCAGCGTGACCATGGGGGACTCGGTTGAAGGCGCGGGCGGTGTTGCGGCACCGGTCTTCGGATCGGATGGCGAGATAGTGGGATGTATTACTCTGGCGGCGCCAATCGATCGCCTGAAAGAGAATTTGAAGAAATACAGTGAACTGGCTCATTCCGCCGGGGAACGTGCCTCTCAGTTTATGGGATCGTCCATGCCGTACCCTGGCTCAAAATAGATCTTCGCTGCTTCATATTAACTTAATCTCGACGCTGATCTGTTTTCTCTCTGAAGATATTTCGGCTTTTCCTCCCTGTATTCATATCGCCCAGATTTGAAATTATCCGCCATTTCTAGCCCCTATTGAGGTGCATGGAGAAGGCACCAGATTAAGGCGCTGCGAGAAATCTTCGAATGCGAAAATGCGGCTTGACAGTCGTGCGCTTGCTCGATATTTTGGTCTTAAATAAGAACAAAATTCTGTTATCAGAACAAAATGTCGATTTTATTGTATATATAACATCCTCTCGCGAGACATTTCTCAAGCTTGGGCCTTATTGCAGTAAAGGATCGATTTTTCTGAACAGGAGATAAAACGTGGGAGATTTGCGCATGTTGTTTCGCAGTTTATTCTTCGCTCCGGCTAACAGGTCAGACTTGCTGGCCAAGTTTCCGCGGTTTTCGGCGGATTGTTATGTCGTTGATCTGGAAGATGGCACGCCGCCCGATGACAAGATAAAAGCGCGCGAGGCTCTCGCAGACAATATTGAAATGCTGCGAAAAGCCGAAGTGAAGGGGCTGGTGTATGTTCGGGTGAATGAACCGGGATCACCGTTTTACCTGGAGGATATTGCCGCTGCCGTTAAATGCGACATCGACGGGATTGTTATCCCGAAACTGGAAACCCCGGATCAATGTGAGCCCATCATTTCTGCAATCAGGAAAGCCGACAAGGCCGATGCCGCGGACCGGCCGATCAAGATCATGGGTGGCATTGAATCAATGCTCGGCGTGCTGAACGTTAATGAACTGTGCGGTGCGAATAACATGATGAGTTCGGTTTTCTTCGGCGCGGAGGATTTCGCTGCCGATATGGGCGCGCGTCGCACGGAAGATGGAGACGAGGTTCTCTACGCCCGTTCCCGCGTTGTGCTGGCCGCAAAGATTGCGGGAATTGTGGCGATTGATCAGGCGGTGATCGATGTCCGGAATGATGAGCTGTGCCGCCGCGATGCCAGCAAGGGGCGAGACCTTGGGTATGAAGGTAAAATCTGCGTTATTCCCCGTCAGATCGACATATGCAATGCTGTCTATGCCCCGACGGAAGAAGAGGTTGCGGAGGCAGGGGAAGTTGTCACCGTCTACCGTGATGCGATGTCCAAGGGGATCGGAACCATTGATTTCAAGGGCAAGATGATTGATGGCCCGCTTCTCAAACGCGCAGAAGCAACGCTGGCCATTTCGAAAATCATCAAAAATCGGGAGAGTGCCTGATGCGCGAACTAAAAATTGAAGAGCTGGATTTATCCAACCTTATCCGAAAGTCGGAAACGGTTATGTGGGGGGGCGCCTGTGCGGAGCCGCTCACTCTGACGGAGGCGCTGGTTAGTCAGCGAAAGTCGCTCAATAATGTGAATGTCTTTCTGGCGTCTGCATTCTCCAATACGTTATCACCGGAACATGCCGAAGATCTGACGTTTATCTCGACGGGAGGTGTCGGCACGACCGGGGTGCTCACAAAAATAGGGGCCTGCGATGTCATCCCCTGTCATGTGTCTCAGGTCGCCAGCTATATCGAGATGGGGAAAATTCCCTGTGACGTGGTTTTCATTCAACTCAGCCCGCCCAACGACCGCGGTGAATACAGCCTCGGTGCTACAAGCGATGTTTTAACGACGGCCATCAAGAAAGCCCGCCTTGTCATTGCCGAAATCAACAGCCAAACACCCAGAACGGTTTGCGTCGAGCCTGTGACGGCAGCGGACATAGATTACTGCATCTATTCCGACCGCCCGATGGTTCAATTGCAGTCTGCCCCGGTGACGGACATAGATCGGAAAATCTCTGGCTTCTGCCAGGACTTTATCCCGGAAAGGGCCACGCTTCAGGTTGGAATTGGCGGCGTGCCGGAAGCACTCATGGCCGATCTCAGTTCCCGGCGGGGCTTGGGGATTCATTCCGGCATGATCGGCGACAGTGTGGTCGACCTTGTGAATTGCGGTGCCGTAACCAATGAGCATAAGGAAGTTGATGTCGGTATCACAGTGACCGGCGCCCTGATCGGCACCAAGAAACTGTTTGATTTCGCGGATAATAATCCCGCTCTCAGAATGGAGCCATCGTCCATCACCCACGATATCCGGGCCCTTTCGCGATTTTCAAATTTTGTCTCCATGAATTCCGCGCTGGAGGTCGATATCACCGGTCAGGTAAATGCGGAAGGTATCGGCGCAAAATATTTTGGCGGTGTTGGTGGGCAGGTCGACTATGTTCGGGCCGCTGGCTTATCGCCTGGCGGCTGCTCGCTAATCGCCCTTCAGAGTTCCACAAAGGATGGCGCCGTCAGCAAGATCGTATCCCAGCTTTCAGGACCAGTCACAACGCCTCGAAGCGACGTGGGCGTCATCGTCACCGAATTTGGCGCCGCCGATTTACGAGGCCTGCCATTGTCTCGCCGGGTGAAGGCCATGATTTCCATTGCACCGCCGGATCATCAGGAACGGCTGGAGCGCGAAGCCTATGATCTGCTGAAAATCAGAGCCTGAGAGAAGGAGAAACTCCGCCATGACGGATACCATATTGTTCGATGTTCAGGATGATATCGTCATCATCACAATCAATCGGCCGAAACAGCTCAATTCAATAAACGGCGCTGTTCGCAGCGGATTGCTGGAGGCATGGGAACGCTTTGAACAAACACCCGAATTGAAGGTCGCCATTCTGACGGGTGCGGGTGAGAAGGCATTCTGCGCCGGCATGGACCTGAAAGAGGCGGCAGATACAATGCTGGGTGTTCCGCCCCGCGATTTCATCCCTATCGTTGGGGACAGCGTGACAGTGACAAAGCCGATTATCGCGGCAGTAAACGGTTACGCCTATGCGGGCGGATGGCTGTTTGCCCAGATGTGCGATCTTTGCATCGCCTCGGAAAATGCGGTGTTCGGGATTACGGAGGCGAAAGTCGGGCGCGGAATGCCCTGGGCGGCGCCGCTCGGCAATATGATCCCGCCCCGGATTATGATGGAACTGCTACTGACAGGAGATTCCCTTCCGGCGCGACGTGCCCTGGAAATCGGGTTCGTCAACAAGGTGTTGCCGAGCGACGAATTGTTGCCGGAAGCCATTACGATGGCAAAGAAAATAGCGGCCAATGCTCCCCTTACGGTCAAGGCCGCAAAGGAGCTGGTTTACATGTCATCAGAAATGGGGAGATCGGCGGCGTTGCGCGCGGCCTATCATCTGTTTGAGCCGGTATATAGAAGCGAAGATGCGCTGGAAGGGCCACGTGCGTTCGGTGAGAAACGCGCGCCAAAGTGGCAAGGTAAATAATGTTTGTCCGCATGGGAGGGGATAGAACATGATGGAGAGAATTGATCGTTTGATCACATTTGTTGAGCGGGCGGTGCTGACGCTGTCGTGTGTTTGTCTGTTCGGGATTATGATCATTGTGACAGTTGATGTCATGATGAGGTATCTGTTCGCGTCACCCCTTAGCTGGTCCTATGATCTCATCTCCCTCTATCTTGCAACCCTCCTGTTTTTTGCGGCTGTTTCCGATACCTTCCGGCGTGGCAGCCATGTAAAAATCGAACTGTTCGACAAGCTTGGCTCAACACGAGTACGGGCGACGTTTGAGGCCATCGGCTACAGTTCGGCATTCATTATGTTCTGCATCATGTTCGAGGTGAGCCTGGACGATGCCGTGAAGAGCCTGCTCGGCGGCGATGTTATAAGCGGCGCAATCGCCTGGCCAACCTGGATTCCCTATATGATTGCATCCGTTGGCTTCGGCCTGCTCGCCATTCGCATCCTCTTCACCATAGCGGAGCGCATACAGACCATTGTGACGGGCCAAGCCAGCACCCGCGCAGTTGAAAATCTGGAATAGGGGGCAGCGCCATGATGTTTTTTGGAACCCTTGTCCTGTTGATCATGCTTGTCTTCGGCATGCCTGTCGCTTTCGCGCTTGGTATTGCTGGAATGGTCGGTCTTTTTACGATAGGCGGCTTGTCTATGGTGGAAGGAATTTTGCGGACGGTCGCTCTTTCGACCACCTCGTCCTATGAACTTTTGACAATTCCAATGTTCATCCTGATGGCGGAATTCATCATTGTCAGCCGTATCGCCGATGAACTCTTTGACTGCGCAAAAACATGGATAGGACGGACGCCCGCAGGCCTTGCCATATCAACGGCATTGGCAGGGGCCGGTTTCGGTGCCATTTCCGGATCGAGCACGGCATCGGCCGCGACCTTGTCGGCAACGACAATCCCGGCCATGCTTCGCAACGACTATAATCCCCGATTTGCCTCGGGTGTCGTTGCGATATCCGGTCCGCTGGCCATGTTGATCCCGCCCAGTATTGCGCTGATTCTTTACGGGTTGATTGCGGATATCAGTATTGGCAAGTTGCTGATTGCCGGCATTATCCCGGGGCTGCTGGTGACCTGCGTCATCATCCTGACGTCGCTTTTGTTGGTCATGATTTTCCCGCATTTCGCGCCGGCGGGCCGCGCCTACAGCATGGCGGAGAAGTTCCGCTCCCTTACGATTATCGGACCGATGGTCATCCTGATCACGCTGGTGACGGGTTGCATTTATCTCGGGATTGCAACACCGACGGAGTCCGCAAGCCTCGGTGCCTTCGGGGCCATGTGTATTGCTTTGGCCCGCAAGCGCCTTTCGTTCCAGAGTTTTTACACGGCGTTGCGCAAGGCCGCAGCGACGAGTTGCATGATCGTCATGATTATCATCTGTGCCCATATTTTCAGCTATTATTTTACGCTGACGGGTGTAACGCAGGATCTGGTTGCATTAGTCGCCAGCCTTGATGTCGAGACATGGGTGATATTGCTGCTGATCATACTGCTCTATCTCGTGCTTGGCTGCTTTATGGACCAGATTGCAATTCTCTTTCTGACGGTTCCTATTACATTGCCGATAATTCTGGCGCTTGGGTATGATCCGTTCTGGTTCGGGGTCGTGGTTATCATCACCGCCGAGATCGGGCTGGTAACGCCGCCCATAGGATTAAACGTCTTCGTTGTCTCCGCCTATTCCAATGTAAAGGTCAAAGACATCTTTATCGGTGTTTCGCCGCATGTTGTCGCCCATTTGCTGGTCATCGCGCTGTTGGCGATTTTCCCGGCAATTGTGACCTGGCTGCCCGAAACGGTTCGCTAGGGGGTCGGGCGCGGCATGGGTTCTATCAAACAAAATTTTTCTGAAAGTAAGAAGGAAAGATCACAATGAAAAACAAACTCTGCGAAATGTTCGGTATTGACGTGCCAATCTTTGCATTTTCGCATTGCCGGGACGTGGTCGTCGAAGTCTCCAAGGCCGGAGGCATGGGGGTTCTCGGTATGGCACGAATGGATCCGGACCGAGTGGAAGAAGAACTCAACTGGATTGATGATCATATTGAGGGCAAGCCCTATGGCATAGACGTTCTGATGTCCGGCAATGTTGAAGACTCCGGAAACCTGAAATATGAACCGGAAAAACTGCTGCCGAAGGAGCATGTCGATTTCGTGCGCAAGATGCTGGACGATGCGGGAGTTCCGCCTCTTCCTGAAGGGGAGGAGGAAGCGATCCGCCGCGATATTGTGAAGGGAATGAACTTCACCCCCCGCGAGAGCCTTGAAATGATCGAAAAGGCCATGAGCCATCCGATCAAGCTTATCGTCAATGCTTTGGGAACGCCGCCGGCTGATCTTATCGAAACGGCGCATAGCAAGGGAATCAAGATTGCTGCCCTTGCCGGGAAACCGCGACATGCCATCAAGCATAAGGAAGCCGGTTGTGATTTCGTGATTGCGGTTGGTACGGAAGCCGGAGGGCATACCGGTGACGTATCGTCCCTGGTTCTCTGGCCGAGCATTGTTGATGCGGTCGATCCGATGCCTGTTCTGGGCGGCGGCGGTGTCGGCCGCGGCCGTCAGCTTGCTGCGGCGCTTTCCCTCGGCTGTGAAGGCGTATGGTGTGGCTCCATCTGGTTGAAGACCGTTCAGAGTGAAGTGCCCCCGGAGATCAAGGCAAAGATGTTCGAGGCGGAGGCCAATGATGCTATTCTCACGCGCAGTGTGACCGGCAAGCCCTGCCGGACATTGAACAACAAGTTCTCCCAGGCCTGGACCGTTTCGGGCGCCCCGGAATGCCTGCCGGCGCCGCTGCAGAATTATCTCTGGTGGCAGGAAGGCCGGTCACGGGTGGAGCGGGTCCGCGCCAAGGATTTTCTGACCTATCCCGTTGGTCAGATTGTCGGCGAGATGAAAGAGGAGACCAGCGTGAAGGAAGTCGTCTATGACTTTATCAACGAATTGCTGGAATCAAAAGAACGGATGGACCGGATGCTGGGCGAGTAGGGTCCGCTCAGATCTTCCAAATGACGAATTGTTTCTGGTTTTTCGAAATCCTCCCAGATCGAAATTCTCTGAACAATTACGTGAAAGCCAGACCGGGTCTCCCGGTCTGGCTTAACCTTTCTACAGCTGCCATCGGTACGCTTGATATCCGCCTGACCGGATAGCGAGAACTTCGCTTTTGTGACTTTTTCGGCACTGCCATGTTACATGAAAATCCTCTTGACAAAAGCCCCCGGTTAATGAATGAATAGTCAGTCATAAAAATAAAAATGAAACGGGATGTCTTTGATAATGGGAGTTCGATATTCTTAAAGGCTTATGGATTTTACATAACTTCTTACACATGCTTTGAGATCATAGAAATGAATTATTGATCAGAAGTTCATAAGCAAACGTTGAATTTCCGGAAATAAGTATTCTCTGTGCAATAGAAAACGAGAAATAGAAAAGAATAGGAGTGAGGTAGAAATGTTAAAAAATTTTTCCAAAGCTTTGACAGTGTCGTTGCTGGGCCTGAGCCTGGGGGCGGGAATTGTCAGTTCAGCCGCAGCGGAGGACCCTGTCTCTCTTCGTTTGTCGATGCATCAGGCGTCGAACTCGCCGGAAAAAAAGCGGATTATAGATCCTCTGGTCGAGTTTATTGAATCCAAGAGCGACGGTAAGATCAAGGTTGACGTTTATGCGAACGGCACCCTGCATGGCGCCGCGGAGGGGTTCAAGGCGCTTGCCACTGATATTACGGATATTGCGCCAACCTATCCGATCTATCAATCTCGGAGTTTTAACCTGAACCATGTCACCAACCTGCCGTTGGCCTTCCAGAATGCCTACGTCGGTGTCCGTGTCACGGAGGAGTTGTATCCTGAGTACTTGGCGTCCGAGTGGGAGCGGCTGGGAGTTTATCCCTTGTTCTACCCGGTTACGGCGACCTACGACCTCATTACGACAAAACCTGTTTCTTCCATCGAAGATATCAAAGGGATGAAGATTCGTGGTGGCGGCGCAGCCCTCAATGAAATCATTGAACGGATGGGGGGAACGCCGGTAACCATCAAGAGCCCGGAAGTTTATGCGGCATTCCAGCAGGGCGTTGTAGATGGCTTGCTGTTTAACACTGCAAGTATCCTTTCCTTCCGGCTGGACGAAATCGGTAAATATTACATCCCGCTGGGTATCACGCGTGTTGGTATTGCCTGGGGTTACAGCCCGAAAACTTTTGAAACTCTCTCACCAGAGCTCAAGCAGGTCATGTTTGAAGCTGGTCGTGAAGCCTCCATTTTGTATGCGGATTACGTGACGGAAGATACAGACGCCGCAATCGAGGCAATGAAGGAAAAGAATATCACTTTCGTCGAACTGCCTGAAGAAGAGCTGCAGATGGTGAGGGACGCGATTGCACCCATGTGGGACAAGTTCGTTGAGGAGAATGAAGCCGAAGGCCGTCCGGCACAGGCGCTGGTTGATGCATTGCGCGAGAAAACAGAGAAATATGGCGCGATGACCCGTGAGGAGTTCGTTGAACTTCAGCGGACGGAACCTGTAGAAGGCTTGTTTCCCGGCAAGTAACTAAAGGAAGAGCAGTATGTCGACCATTGCAGGCATCAACATTGTGGAACGTGGCCTTGTTCGGCTTGCTGTTCTTTGTCATCTGCTGGCAGCACTCATCGTGCTGCCGGCAATCGTCGCATTGATCGGTATCGATGTGACATTGCGGTATCTATTTTCCGCTCCTCTTTACTGGGCGCAGGAGGTTTGCGGACTGCTTCTTTTCGTCTCTATCGTTCTCGGTCTCAGCTATGCCTGGATCCAGAAAGTCCATGTCCGCATGGAAATGCTCTATGAGATGGCGACGCCGAGGTTCAAGAGTATCGGGGATATTCTGACAATATCCTGCGGGCTCCTGACATTTGCCATGTTGGGCTGGCAGTCCTGGAACGATATTCCCTACATGCTAACTATCGGTGAGAGCAGCGAAGAGCTGGGTGTTCTGCTCTGGCCTTTCCGCTTTCTGCTGGGAGCGATTTCAACACTCTTGTGCATGCAACTCATTCTCTATTTTTTCGCTGCAATCCAGAGCCTGATCACAGGCCGACACAGTGAATAGCGTTCTGATTGACTTATAAAGTAGAAACATCATGGAACTTACCGAAATTGGTTTAATCGGGACGGCGGCGCTCTTTTTCCTGATTGCAACGGGTGTACCGATTGCCTTCGCACTTATGGCGGTCGGGTTGGTTGGGTTGTGGTCCATTGCGGGCCTGACGCCGGCCTTATCACAGGCGACGTTGACTTTCTGGCATCAAGGAACAAATTTCATCCTGCTGGCCATTCCGATGTTTGTGTTAATGGGTAACATTGTTCGCCATACCGGCATTGCATCCGAGCTATTTACCTGCACGGCGAACTGGCTTGGCCGGCTTCCAGGCGGTCTGGCAATCGCCTCGGTATTCGGCTGTGCGGGCTTTGGCGCGGTCACGGGGTCAAGCACAGCGACGGTTTTGACGATGGGACGGATTATTGTTCCTGAGATGCGTCGATATAAATTTGATATGGAGCTCGGGGCGGGTGCTCTGGCGGCATCGGGAACGTTGGGCATCCTTATTCCGCCCAGCATTGTCTTCATTTTTTATGGGTTCATGACCGAGAATTCGATCGGGCAGCTTTTCATTGCCGGAATTGTGCCGGGTATCATGACGGCACTGGTTTTTGCAGGTGTTCTCTTCGTTCGCTGTCTGATTAACCCGAAGCTCGGACCGCCAATCCCGAGCCCAGGTTGGGGCGTCCGGTTTCGTTCGCTGGCCTCCATCGGTCCGATCGCAGGTCTTTTTGTCCTGATCATCGGGGGTTTGTATCTTGGTATCTTCACGCCCACAGAAGGGTCCGGGATCGGCGTTATTGGCGTGCTTCTCTATGGATGGCTTACCAAGCGCATCAGCTGGGCAGCCTTGCGGGATGCACTGGAAGATACAGTCCTGACAACCGTCATGATCTTCGCCATCGTCATCGGCGGGCATCTGATTGCCCGGTTTTTCGCCCTGACCGGTATTACGGAGATGACGATCGATCTCGTCGCTGCGATGGATCTCAGCCCCTACGTTTTCATCCTTGTCCTGTCTCTGATTTATATCCTGCTTGGCTGTGTGCTGGATGTTTTCGGGATGATGCTTCTGACAATTCCCTTTGTGTACCCGGTTGTTCTTAGCCTGGGTTTTGATCCGATCTGGTTCGGGGTTTATGTCGTTGTCATGGCGGAGCTCGCGTTGATTACACCGCCTATCGGTGTGAACGTCTTTATCATGAACTCGATTACGCCGGATACGTCATCGGGACGTATTTTCAGGGGCGTGCTGCCGTTCTTCTGCGCGGAACTGGTAATCATTGCCTTGCTGGTCGCCTTTCCGTCGATTGCACTCTATCTGACAGGCCGTTAGTCCGCAAAGCCCGCTCTTCTTCATTCTCCAAGTTGACATAACAGGGGAAAGAACTCATTCTTCTTGCAACAAGAATGAACAATAAGCGGGGACCTCCGGCATGCTGACAGCTGCCCTGAGCGGGACGTCAGTTAGCGGGGCATACTGATGGCCTTTACCGAACTTACTTTTGACAGTGCTCTGGCCGACCGGATCGCCGGGGAGGGGGCAGGAGATTCCCGGCCTGCTTTCGTCACCGAAGACGGCACCGCCATAATGCCATCAGAGTTTGAACAGATGGTTTCCGCCAGTGCCGCCTGGCTTGCCTCCCGCGGGATTGTGCAGGGCGACAGGGGGTCCATCTGGCTTCCAAACAGGATTGAATGGATGGCATTGCTGTTTGCCTGCGCGCGTATCGGGGCGATCGTTGGTGCCGTGAATACCCGCTATCGTGCGGCAGAGCTGCAGCATATCCTCAAATCCAGCGGTTCGAAATTACTCATATTTGAAGGGAAAAACAGCTATACGGATTTCCATTCGGTAATTGCAGAGCTGGATTTTTCTGTCCTGCCGGAGCTGGAAATGCTTGCCTGTACGGATCAGGGCGACGCTCCGCTTCCGCCCCTCAATAACATTGAAATTGATTTTTTTTCGATGAACGAGTCATTACCTACGGCTTCGTCTTGCGGAACGGCGGATAGTCCAATTTTGATGTTTACGACGTCCGGCACGACGAATGCTCCGAAACTCGTTGTCCATACCCAGCGTGCCGTCGGACTGCATGCTAACAATTGCGCGGCGGCGCTCGGGTTCGATAAAGAGGGGGCACGATTGCTTGCCGTCATGCCATTCTGCGGAGTGTTTGGCTTAAGTCCCACGCTTGCCGCCGTTGCAAGCGGGGCGCCGGTTTATCTGAACACCCGTTTTGATCTGGATTTGTTAATCCGGACAGTAAAGGCGAATGCGATTACGCATCTGTTCGGCAGTGACGAGATGTATCAGCAGATCTGGCAAAAGGATAAGAACACCTTCGCTCATGCCCGTATTTGCGGCTTTGCGTCTTTCACCCCGGGAATGGAAGAGAAGCTGCGGGAAATGGCCGCGGCCGGTGTGCCGCTGACCGGGTTGTATGGTGCGAGCGAGCTTCATGCCATTTTATCAACCCAACCTTTGTTATTGCCGGTCGAACAGCGCTTGCAGGGGGGCGGAAAGTTCACGGGAGAGGCAACGGAGCTCAGGGTGCGGAACACGGAAACAGGCGAGTTTTGCAAGCCTGAAGAAATCGGTGTTCTGGAGTTTCGCTCACCGACAAACTTTATCGGATACTATCGTAACGAAGAGGCAACCGCCAAAGCCATTGATCCGGAAGGATTTTTTCACAGCAATGACGTCGGCCTTCTCCGCAAGGACGGCACATTTGTCTACATTGCGCGAAACGGTGATTTTTTACGTCTCTCCGGCTTCCTGACGGATCCAAAGGTAATTGAGGAAGTCGTTGAGCAAAATGACTCTGTCGGGAAATGTCAGGTGGTTGGCATAGAGGTAGACGGCAAGACCCGGCCTGTTGCGTTTGTCATTGCGTCGGACGTCGCGATACCGCCGGTCGAGGAAGAAGTTATCCAAAATGCAAAGTCATTGCTGGCGCATTACAAGGTGCCGCTCAAGGTGTTTGTGCTGGATGCCTTTCCGACAACGGAAAGTGCGAATGGCGTAAAAATCCAGAAAACGAAACTGCGCGATATAGCGATTAGCCAGTACCAAGGCAATTAGTCCGGCGCCACCGGTTGCGGATCGCTGTTGCAGTTAATCGGCGGCGTCCTGCTTGCCGAGAACCCTCATCAAAGGAAGATAGTCGGGATTTCCAAAAAAGGGGGTTGTTTATGCTAATGATTATCATTACTAATAAAGGGCTATTTTAATATCGAGCATAGGAAATGACCTCTCCAAATCTGAAACCAAACAATCTGACTGATCTATATTATCCGGAACAGCTCACGCTCTGGGGCATGAGGTTCTGGGCCGATGGGCTGCAACAGAACTACTCTCCCTATGAAACGCTGAGGGAGGCATATTCGCGCGCAAAATGTCCCGAGGGCTTACTGTCACTGGATAATTTCCTGTCACTGGTCGTCGCCGGTCACAGCCGCCCGGTTGATATTCGCTGCCCATGCTGTGATGGTATCTCTCAGGATGAATGGCGCTTGCTGCAATCGCTCGCACTGGCGCAATCAGGGAGCGAGTCATATATCTCGGACCTTATTTCTGATTTTCTTCAGCCGGCGACCACCCGTATTGCCCATACCGTGATTTCAGGCTGGGCCCATGAACTCAAGAAAACGGGCCTTGTCGTGCCGATAAGGACAGCCGTTTTACAAACAATCCCACTCACCCGCGCCGTCACCAAGAGTGGCGTTAATCTGAAAGTCTATACGAATCATCAAAGCACAACGACGCATTGACGCGGCAGGGTTGGGAGTGTCCCCGCCGCATATTGATGTGAGAATTATCGCAGCAAGGGGTCGGGGTTGAAGTCATGCAACGGGATGTCGTCGGTTCCCCAGCTTCGGGTGATTGAAAGAGCCCGGACGTCCTGACCACCTGCTTTTTCAAGGATTGAAATGACTTCCTTCTCGTGCTCTTCATCCCGAACTTCCACCCATAGGAGCAGGCCGCCACTCGACAGATGATCAGAGAGGCTATCCGCCTGTTGTTTTGAGATGGCGAGCGCTGCGAGAGACCCTATGCCGGCGCCCGCTGCCGCACCCGCGGCCGCGATAAGGGCGGCAAAGGCGAGCGTTCCACCGGAGGCGACCACGGCCATGCCAGCGCCTGCGCCGCCAATATACATGGGTATGCCCATGGCGGCGGCCCTGCCTTCCGCTCTCTCGTGTCTGTCAGCGAAGAGCTGCCGGGGGATATTCTGGGTATCCTTGAATTCTGCAATCGATTCGTATCTGTGGCCGAGTTTGGCCTTTACCGCATCATGACTGGCCATCATGTTGATCGCGGCGCGATCCGTTCCTGATTTTTCTACACTTTCAATGGCATCTTCGAATTGGGTCGTGTCGTCAAATCGACCGACGACTTCACGGACCGTATATGTTTCATTGTCCTTATCAGGTGTAGACATAAAACCTCCTCAGGGCTTAGCTGTTAAACAAAATACAAACATCAAAACAGGGCGTTGCATGTTCACGCAACTAAGTCTCCCGTTCTGCCTGCCAGGCAACACACGCGCCGACAGATCACATGCCTTCTATATATGACCTATGCTTATTTTCTCGTTTATCAACAGTGGGTTCGTCCCAAGGAATGGGCTTACAGTTGAGAGGAGGGTGTAGGAAGGAGATTTTTTTGGCAACAAAAGCCTTAAAAAGTAACCGCTTCTATCCGGAGTAATTTTGCAGCCGAACCCCTTTTTTGGGGCCGGTTAGAGGAGGGCCAGCAAAACACTGACAGTTCTCCATCCAGAGCATGGCGTCTGCACCCGTTACCTCCAGGTCCGTGTCCCGTATATTTCGCCGCTGTGTTACCACAAGGCAGAATTCCTCGGCCCGTCCGACAATGCTCGGAAGGTCCGGCTGGTCGTTCCATAGCCAGTTGGCACCCGATGGAGAAACAAGCTCGACGCGCACTTTTGCCTCCGGCGGTGTCATGTTCCGGTTGGTGAAGGACCAGTCAAAGGTGATAACGCCAAGATGCGCGATATTCCTTATGCGATCAGTGTGATCGCGCTGATGACCGAGGGCATCATAAATGTCCTGTCCATGTGCCCAGGTTTGCGCTAAGCGCGCGGTCGCGAATGATTTCACACTCATGTCCGGGCCAAACCAGGGAAGCCGGCCTTTGTCCGGCAGATCATCAAGATGCGTTGAAAGCCGCTCGTACCAGCCGCGCCAAACATCGATCAGTTCTTCGGGATCGTGAATGGCGAGATATTCACCGACAGTCTCGGCAAGAGGCTTTTCGGTAAATTTTGGCGCAAACTCCTCGGCAAGGTCGGCGAAAGCCGCAGGATTTTCGATGGCAAGAAGCGATACCTTGTCAAAATAGGCGATATGGCTAAGCTGATCATAGACGCTTCGGGTCGTTCCGGGCGTCAGCTTATTGAAGTCGTCCTGGCCGAGTTTACTTACAAACCGGTCAAGAGCGCGATATTCCTGAAGCAATTCAGACATGAAGGAACCCGTGAAATATTACTTCTGTGAGGGCATGATGCCCATTTCCTTGCAGATGACCTGAAGCATGACTTCATTTGCGCCCCCGCCGACGGCTGTTTGCCGGGCTTCCCGATATACGCGGGAAATGAAGGTCTCATTCATGAAGCCCTGACCACCCCAGAACTGTGTCAGTTCCACCGGAATTTCCATGGAAAGCCGGCCGATGAGGAATTTCGCCATGCTTGCAAGTTTGGTGACGTTCTCGCCTGCTACATATTTCTCGGTGGCCTGATATAGCAGCGCGCGCACGGACTCGATTTTCGACTGGAACTCCGCAATCTTGAAGTGGATGATCTGATTATCGAGCAATGGTTTGCCGAAAGCGACGCGCTGGGAGAGATATTCGACGGTCTCCTCAATCGCAATTTCCAGAAAGCGTATGGAGCGGGCAACGACGAACAACCGTTCCTCCTGAAACTGTTGCATCTGGTATATGAAGCCCTTGCCTTCCTCTCCGATCAGGTTCCGCTGAGGGACGCGGACGTCATCGAAGAAGAGAAGGGCGGTATCAGAGGATTTATAGCCGACTTTATCAAGCTTCTTGCCAACAGAAACGCCTTTCGACTTCAGCGGGACGACGATCAGCGATTTGTTCCGGTGCGGTCCGTTTTCGCCGGAAGTGTTGACCAGAAGACAAATCCAGTCGCCCTGAACACCGTTGGTGATCCACATTTTGCTGCCGTTGATGATATAGTCGTCCCCGTCCTTCACGGCAGTGGTTTTGATATTGGCAACATCCGACCCGGCGCCGGCTTCACTGACGCCGATGCAGCCAACGAGATCGCCAGCGATTGTTGGCGCAAGATACTCGGCTTTCAGCTCTTCAGAGCCATAGTTTGTAAGAGCGGGGGTGCACATGTTGGTCTGAACGCCAATAGCGGAGCAGATCCCCATGGTCCTGAGGTTGCCAAGTTCCTCGGCAAAAGCGACTTCAAATGAAAAATCGAGATCCGAGCCGCCGTATTCAGTGGGTTTGCCGATTCCGAGCAGGCCTGCCTCGCCAAGCTTTTTCATAACCTGATGGGCCGGAAAAATTCCTTCTTCCTCCCATTGATCGACGAAAGGATTGATATGTTGGTCAATGATTTTGCGTGTAACGCTTCTTAGCTCATCATGTTCATGCGTCCAGATCATTTCTCGGTGCCTTTATTCGTTATGTGAGAAACCAGGGGCCGATTACAGCTCAAGCCAGCCCTTGATGACGACATCATCATTCTGTGTTTTTACAAAAACCTCATACCGGTTCGGATCTTCGGTCGACTGGTGACCGCCTGCCGTAACCGTATCGCCGTTCCGCACGGGCTTTGAGAAGCGAATGTTCAGCTTCGCCGCGGCGACGGCGTCTTTGCCAAAACTGCGGGCAGCGGATTGCCAGATGAGGGAGAGTGACATCGTCCCATGGGCGATCACGTCGCCGAACGGCGTATTCTTGGCAAATTCCGGATCAACATGAATGGGGTTATAGTCATTCGTGATCTTCGCATATTTCTGGATTGCCGAATGATTGACCGTGAGGCTGCTTTCAATAAGGTTCTGCATCTCACCCTCCCCAGATGATGCCCATGGACCCGGTGAACAACAGCTCGCCGTTCTGATCATGGGATTGTGTTTCGAAATAGACCCAGTTGTTACTCTTACGGGTTTCTTTTTCCTTACAGAGGGTTGTGGTGATAATTTCATCTCCGAGTTTAGGGAATTTATGCACCGTGAATTCCTGAGTACCATGAATATTGCCTTTCGGGCGCGGTTGTACCGTCGCGAGAAAGGCGCGCATGGTAATTGCGGAAATCATGCCTGGTGGTAGTTCCGGGAGGTCTTCTTTATCTTCCGGAAACAGTTCGAGCCAGTCTGCAGCGACGTCATCATCGAAATATTGGGTGTTGGTCCCGAGGTTGTCCCCCGGTGTTAGTTTTTCAAATGTCAGCATTGGTCTCATTTCAAATTGCTTTTGCCTGAGGAATTTTTTGATCGCCACGTGCCTCGAACGTGAGCTCGATATCCATGCCGATGTGAACATCCACGACATCACACCCGATAACATTCATCATGGCGCGGACGCCTTCCTCCAGATCGATCAATGCCAGAACATAGGGCAGGTCTTCCTTGAAAGCCGGGCTTGGCGCATGGTTTACGACGGTGAAGGTCTTGACCTTTCCCCGTCCGCTGGCTGGCTGCCAGTCAAGGTCACTGCCATGACAATGCTTGCAGATCGCGCGCGGATAGAACTGGTTCTTTCCACAGGAGTTACAGGTCTGGATGAGGAATTTCTCCTCATTGCAGGCCTTCCAGAATTCAACGGAATCGGGATTGGGGACTGGAATTGGTTTTTCGGTCATATTCATGTCCTCCCGAAAACGAGTGAGCAATGGGCGGATAGAATGCCGCCGTCTCCATGGACAAAGGCGATTTCACTGTCCTTGACCTGCCGTCCTTCCGCCTCATGGCGCAATTGACGGACGGCTTCGACAACATGGAACATGCCGCCTGCCGCCCCGGAATGGCCATAGCTCATCAGGCCGCCATGGGTGTTGCAGGGGAGCTGGCCGTCCAGTTTTAGCGCGCCGGAAAGACAGGCAGGACCCGCTTCTCCGCGCTCAAAAAAGCCGATGGATTCCAGCTCCATCAGAAGGGTGATGGTGAAGGAGTCATATATTTCAGCGACATCCACGTCTTTCGCCGTAATACCGGCACGTCCGAACGCCGTATGCGCCGCATGTTTACAGCCAAAATCACTGAGGGAAGGGGCCGCCATGATATGCTCATGCGTATGTCCCTGACCGGTTCCCAGAATCTCGATCGGCTTCTTTGCCGCGTCGGCTCCGGTTTCGCCTGCGCTGACAATAATTGCCGCGCCTCCGTCCGAAATGAGACAGCAGTCCAGAACATGAAGTGGGCTGGCGATCATACGGCTATTCAACACGTCCTCGATGGTGATGGGCGTTCTTCTATGTGCTTTCGTATTGCGTATGGCATGCTCGCGCGCGGATACGGATATTGAGGCCAGCTGCTCAGACGTGGTGCCATATTCATTCATGTAATGATTGGCGACGAGGGCGTAGGCGGCGGGGACGGACATACCGTAGGGGTGCTCATACTGGGCGTGACCGACTTTTGCGAGGGTTGCAACCGCGCCGCCCTTCGGCATGCCGGTTAATCGGTTATCGCCGGTCACAACAAGAACATTGCGGCACATCCCGCTTTCGACAAGGGCCGCGGCCTGCATCACCATGACGCAAGCCGTCGCGCCGCCGACTTCAATGGCGGCGTTAAATTTCGGCTGGATATTCATATATTCGCAGAAAACTGAACTCAGCATGAGATGCGGTTCGGTAAAGGAATAGGCGCAGAGCACACCGTCGATATCCGCCTTGTTGAGCCCCGCGTCGGTGATCGCCCCGAGGGCGGCTTCCGCATGTAATCCCATGCAACTGCTGCCATGGAGCTCCCCGACATCGGTGTCATAGGCGCCCGTGATAATTGCTTTCTTCATTTAAAGGGCCTCTTTATTTTATTTTTTCAGTGTCCCAGTTAAATTTCAGGGGTTCTTTTTTAAGGAACCGGGAAACGGCATCATAGTGATATTCCGTATCCAGGCAGATCGCCTGCGCATAGCTCTCCATTTCGGAAAGTGCGCGTTGATCCAGCTCCGATGACTTGTTGAGGATTGTCTTTGCCATTCCAATGGCATCCCGGGACGCGCTCTTGAACTGGCCGGCAAAGGCCATGGCATGCGCAAGAAGATCATCTTCCGGTACAATCTCGCGAACGATCCCGAGTGATTTTGCCTCCTCAGGTTTCAGGGTTCTGGCCGTGAAAACGATATCCTTCGCCGCCTGCAAACCGACAATTCGCGGAAGCAGGAAAAAGCCGCCGAGATCGGGCACCAGGCCGATCCGGCCAAAGACGGCGCAGAAACGAGCGCGCGGTGAGGCGAACACGAAATCCGCGGCAAGGGCGAGGTTAAATCCGGCGCCGAATGCCGGGCCATCAACCGCCGAGATGACGGGGAGCTCAAGGTCGACGAGTTCCCGGAACCATAGATGCAAATCCTGTATTCTGGTGCGGTTGGTCGTGGTCGGCCGCCGCGCTTCGCTTAAGGATTTAAGATCGCCCCCTGCGCAAAAGGCACCGCCTGATCCGGTAATGACCAGGGCGGCAATATCCTTGTTATGGCGAATGTCGAGGATCACCTTGGTCAGGTCCGCACGCATTGGCAGATCCAGCGCGTTTTTGCTTTCCGGGCGATTGAGCGTCACAAGGCCGATATTGTCCTTGATCTCAAATGTCAGGGTTTGGAAGTCGGTTGCATTGTTGTTCATTATTTTAAAGCTCCAAACTGCGGGCAATTATGTTGCGCTGAATTTCGCTTGTCCCTTCGCCGATAACATAGACAAAAGCATCCCGATGAAAGCGGCCGACAGGATATTCCCGCATTATACCTGCCCCACCGTGAATCCGGATTGCACTTTCCGTTACTCTGAGTGCTACCTCGGATGAGATCAGTTTTGCTTTCGATGCGGTCGCATTCGTCAGCTTGTCCTGATCAACGCACCATGCCGCGTGATACACAATCCATTTCGCCGCTTCTATTTCGGCGCTCATATCGGCCAGTTTATGCGCAATGGCCTGAAAGTCGCCAACTTTGCGGCTGCCGATTTTCCGATCACGCGCGTAAGAGATCGAAGCGTCCAGTGCAGCGCGGGCAATACCCAGGGAATTGGCTGCAACGCCGACGCGGTTCTCGGTCAACGAGTCCAGAATAACAGGGTAGGTGCCGGTCTGTCCGCCTAAAAGACAATCGTCCGGGATGAAGGCGTCATTGATAAAGATCAGCCCCGTCTCGGAACTGCGGATGCCCTCTTTCTTGAGTTTTGAAATGTCAAATCCCTTGTTCGGCATTTCAACGATAAACAGGCTGATGGCGTCTGCCGTTGGCTCTGGTGAGGTTCTGGCAGCCAGCAGGATAAAATCGGCGATTGGCGCGTTAGTAATATACATTTTCGAGCCGTTCAGGACCCAGCCACCATCAACCTTTTCCGCCCGTGTTTTCAATCCCCGGACATTGGAGCCGACATCCGGCTCGCTCAATCCGAAGGCCGCAATCTTGTCGCCGGCAAGCGCCGGTTTGAAAAAGCGCTCTCGCTGATCGTCCGTTCCGGCTTTCCAGATAGGCCAGATACCGAGATGGGAGTGGGCGGACATGCTGGAAGCAAATGCCTGACTGACATAGCTCAACTCCTCGCGGATGATGCAGTCCGTGATTTTATCCATTCCGGTCCCGCCGCTTTCGACAGGATAGCGCGTTCCGAGTATTCCGAGGTCGCCCCATTTCTTGAACATTTCCTTCGGGAAAGATTCGGATTCTTCCGCATCGAAGACCAGCGGTTTTATCTCCGCTTCGCAAAATCGCTTGATTGTTTCGCGGATATGCAACTGTTCTTCTGTGAATGTGAAGTCCATCAATTTTGTCCTGTTTTTGTTGGGATGGCTAACTTTGATACCTAAAAATACAAAGTTTTGTCCACAGATTAAAAAGATATTGTATTCTTCATAAAAAACATTATTCTGTAAAGAGAATTTTTGAGAGGCATGCCAACGGCATCTCTAAGCTCGATATAAAAAAGAAAAAGCGCTCTGGGAGGTGCGGATGATAAAGCGGTTTCTCGACCTTATCACGGGAAGCTTCACCATGCTGGCAGGTGCCGCATTGGTGATAATGCTTTTACAGATAAGTCTCGATGTTTTCAGCAAGTATTTGTTCAATTCGCCGTTTCTATGGACGATGGACGTGGTGGCATCCTATTTGATGGTCGCCATTGTGTTCCTGCCTCTGGCTCAGGTGGAGAAAGAGAACAGCCATATTCGTGTGGAGCTCCTGACGAATGGACTCGCAAGTCAGGGTCGCCGTCTGGTTATGATCTTCTCGACAATTATTTCAGCGATCTATTTCGCGGCACTGACATGGCGGCTCTGGGGTGATGCAGTCGGTAAATATGAAATCGGCGAATATGTAATGGGCGAGGCCCAGGTCACCGTCTGGCCGGGACGTTTCTTTGTGCCCTTTGGCTGCGGCGCCCTCGTGTTGCTGTTGCTTTACAAGCTTTGGCGCTACCTCACGGAAAAAACTTTCCACGAAACCGAAGAACAGGCTGCATCGGGAGACCATTTCGATGAGTGATTTACAGATTGGTTTTGTCGGCCTGGCCGTCATGGTCCTGCTGATGCTGCTCTATGTGCCGGTGGGCGTGGCGCTTGGATTTGTGGGTGCCGTTGGTATCTACTTCCTGCTTGGCTCCGGTGCGATGTGGGGGATCATTACGGCGATTCCGTATGACTTTGCAGCGCACTGGACACTGAGTTCCGTTCCCATGTTCCTGTTGATGGGATATGTCGCCTATCACGCTCAAATGACGGATGGCTTGTTCAGGACAGCGCGATTGTGGCTGTCGGCTTTGCCAGGCGGCCTTGCGATTGCTTCCATCGGTGCGAGCGCCGGCTTCTCCGCCGTCACCGGGTCGAGCCTGGCCTGTGCGGCGGCCATGGGCCGGATCGCCGTGCCGGAAATGCTGCGCTATAAATATGACAAGGGGCTTGCGTCCGGCGTTGTCGCGGCGGCCGGTACGATCGGTTCCATGATTCCGCCCAGCATTATGCTGCTGATATATGGTGTCTTTGCCGAAGTGCCGATCGGTCAGCTTTTTGTCGCTGGTATCATACCGGGCTTGCTCACCGCGGTAATGTTTGCGGGGATGGTTGTAATTCGTGTGAAGGCCAATCCAGCTCTGGCACCGGACAAGGATCTGCTACCAACCTGGCATGAGCGGTTCTACTCACTGGGTGAGACCTGGCCGTTGCTGGTGATCATATTCGCTGTTATCGGCGGGCTGTTTATTGGCGTGTTTACACCGACCGAGGCAGGAGCCGTTGGCGCCTTGCTGGCCTTTGTCGTTGCGGGAATCAGAAGAAAGCTTAACCTTGAACTGATCAGGAAGTCGGTCTCCGAAACGCTGGTAAGCACGGCGGCTATTTTCGTGATCGCCATTGGCGCCGCTATCCTGACCCGCTTTCTGGCTCTGACCGGCATTCCGGACTTTCTGTCGGATTTCGTTCTGGATTCGGCGGTCAGCCCGCTCATGATTCTGGCGGGAATGGCCGTGGTCTATCTGCTTCTGGGTATGTTCCTGGATCCCATCGGGATCATGCTGTTGACGCTGCCGATCTTTTTGCCGGTCGCGGAAGCTTCCGATATCAACTTGATCTGGTTCGGTATCCTGATTGCCAAGTTCCTGGAGATCGCATTGATAACGCCGCCCGTCGGTCTCAACGTGTTCGTCATCAAGGGGATTGTAGGGGACGCCATATCAACGGTCACCATATTCCGGGGAATTTTATGGTTCCTCGTCGCAGACCTGATCACCATGTCACTGCTGATCATTTTCCCGGAAATAAGCCTGTGGCTGCCGCAGTTGATGAACTGACGGTATCCGTAATATCGAAACTTCAACCTGTAAAACCAACCAAAATAAAAAAGAGAGGATAAGTAGTTATGATAAAAAGAATATCCAAAACGTCATTCGTGACGGGGCTGGCCCTTGCGGCTTCTGTTGCCCTGTCCGGGACGGCGCTCGCGAAAGATCAGGGACGGTTCGCATCCTTCCTGTCGCCGAAGAATCCGGTTGTTGAGTTCGGTGCGGAGCCGTTTATCGAGCGGGTAGAGAAAGACTCAAACGGTGAACTGACCTTCAAGCTTTTCGCAGGTGGTTCTCTGCTTGGCGGTAAAAACATGGTTCAGGGGCTGCGTGACGGTGTGGCCGATATCGGCCAGATTGTCTTTGGCTATTATCCGGCTGAATTTCCCTACGCAAGCCTGATTGCGGATATGGCGATTTACGGCACCTACCCACCGGCGGTTTCCGCGGCGGTAACAGAGTTCAACTTCCTGCATTGCCAGGGCTGCCTGGATGACTATAAGAGAAATGGTCTTGTGGTTCTCGGGTCTGCCAGTACGTCCGCATATCAGTTGCTCGGCAAGGAAGACGTCAGCGAACTGGAATCGCTGAAAGGCATGAGGATTCGCGCGGCCGGCGCGCTGTGGTCCCGCTGGCTGGATTATGTGGGTGCCATTCCTGTTTCCATGCCGTCCAGTGAAATGTACGAATCTATTTCCCGTGGACAGGTTGACGTTGTGATGCAGCCGATTGGCGCAATGAAAAGCCACAGTATCTGGGATATCGCGAAGAAAGCGACAATCCTTAATCTCGGTACATATCGGTCATGGGGTATTTTCTCCATCAGCGCAAAATATTGGGATACCCTCAGCGTTCCAGAGCGGGAAATCCTGATGAAAAACGCAGCCATTGGTCTGATTGATACATCTGCAGGCTATATGGTGAAGGACGCTGAAGCCGAGGCGATGCTGGAAGAAAAAGGCGTGGAATTGATCGAACCATCTGAAGGGCTTAAAAACTCAGTGACCGAGTTCCTGAAGACCGACCGGGCGACCGTGATTGAAACGGCCAAAACGCAATATAAAATTGCGGATCCGGAACCGTTGATGGACAAGTTCGTCGAGCTGATCGAAAAATGGGAAGCTAAATTCGAACCCATCAAGGGGGACAATGCGGCAATGGCCGATATGCTGTGGAACGAAGTTTTCGCGAAAGTTGACCCAGCGACATTGGGTCAGTAAGGAATATCGGGGTGAACGGGAATATCTCGTTCATCCCATTTTTTTTTCTTAGCTTTTCTGGGGCATTCCCTGAATTGCAGCCGTGACGGTTAGGGCCGTTTGTTTGACCGCCTCCGCTATTTTCTCCAGTTTCTTATTATCGAGCTGAGCTGTGACGGCAACGGCGCTGATGGTCATTGCGGGGTGATCCTCGGCATCGAAGATCGGCGCAGAGACAGTGGTAAATCCTTGCGAGAAGTTGCCCTCGTCGATTGCGCATTTGCTCTCCCTGACGTCGGCCAGGCTGTCATACCATTCTTCAAAGGGCGCAGGATTTTCGATACGTATCTTTGAATAAGCGGATTTGAGCTGTTGCTTCGACAGACCGGAAAAGGCGGCATAGCAGCGGCCGAGAGCGCCGACAAAACAGGGCAGGCGCTGGCCGATATTCATATTAATGCTGATAACGGAGCCCGGTCCGGAATTGGCGATCAGCATAACGCGGTCATCCTGCATTTTTTGCCACAAGGTGAGGGTCACCTGATTTTCGACCGAAATTTTATCGAGCAACGGCTGCACCAGCCGCACAAGGCTAGCACCATTCAATGCGGAATGCGCAATTTCAACCAGCCCGAGGCCGATCTGATATGTTTTTGTATCCGGATTAAAAACAACAAGCCCTTCATGAACAAGTGTCCGGAGTAGGTTGAAGCAGGTACTCGGATTGATGTTAAGATCGCGGGCAACTTGCGTCACGCCAAGTGGAGAGCTGCTCGCACTCAAGTAACGTAGAACGCTGATACCGCCGACAAGTGCACCAACTAGCTTGGTTTGGGGAATTGTTTCACTATCCATAGTACAAAGCTATTCGTATTATTTGCATCGTATTTTCTATCACTTAAAACGCAATGTTCTTATTCCGGCAATTTGGAACTTAACCCCTGTTCAACGAACAGCAAATTCTAGCATGCTTGAAATGTAACAAGAAAGCCAATTAAATCCAACCATCGCCTGCGTTCCCCCTCACAAAATCAATTTGCCTTTGCGGGTGGGATAATCTTCTGATATTCTCTTGACAGAAAACTATTCTCATATAGAAATATAATCAAGATAATTGTACTGCCTTGTCAAATTAGGGGCGCGGGATGAAATCAACAAAAGCAGGAAAACCTGCTTCCAAATCGCAGCTGCTGGATTTTTACGAACGGATGCTGTTGGTCCGGGAGGCCGAGAACAAACTTTCATCACTTTTCGCCGATGGCGAAGTTCCCGGCTTTATTCATCTGAGCATCGGACAGGAAGCCGTTTGCGTCGGCGTTACCGCCGCTCTGGAAAAGCAGGACACATTGGCATCCAATCATCGCGGTCACGGTCATGCCTTGTCGAAGGGTGTCGAGCTTGAGAGCTTCTTCCTTGAAATTATGGGCAAGGAAGAGGGTATTTGCGGCGGTCGCGGCGGCTCCATGCATGTGGCAGACATGTCCGTCGGGATGCTGGGGGCCAACGGTATTGTCGGTGCCGGTATTCCACTAGCCATCGGCAGCGCGCTCGCGCATCAGGTCAGGAAGAACGATGCAATTGCCGTTGTGTTTTTCGGGGATGGTGCTCTTGCAGAAGGCGTTCTTCATGAAAGTTTCAATCTGGCCGCGCTGTGGAAGCTGCCGGTTCTCTTCGTTTGTGAGAATAACGGATGGTCCGAATTTTCTCCGGCAAATCTCCAGTTCGTCGCCAACGTCAGGGACCTCGCAAAGGCATTTGATATTCCGTCGCAATGCGTTGACGGAAACGAGATTCTGGATGTTCATAAAGCCGCGGAAGAACTGACCGCTGCCGCGCGCCGGGGTGACGGCCCGCAGCTTCTGGAGTGCATAACGCATCGCGTGCGGGGTCATTTTGAGGGCGATCCGCAGAAGTATCGGACGGAGGAGGAAATGACGTCACTCTCCGAGCATGACCCGATTACCAAATTTGAAAAACTGGTTGCGACGAAACGGATAACAAAAAAAGAAATGCAGTCCGTTCGCGACAAGATAAATCAAAAGATTTCAAATGCGGTTGATGCCGGTCGCGGTGGAAGCGATCCGGATTTCGAGCGTGCCAGAACGGATGTCTATACGGCAGGGGAGGGCCTCTGACGATGGCTGAAGTGAGATATGCCAAAGCCATCAATATGGCGCTGGACGAAGCATTGAGCGAGGATCCCTCTGTCGTTCTCTTCGGCGAAGATGTCGCCCAGGCGGGCGGTCCGTTCGGCGTGACGCGCGGTCTTCTGGACAAGCATGGCGAACTGCGGGTGCGTGATACGCCGATATCCGAGGCGACCATTGTCGGCGCTGCCGTCGGCGCCGCTATGAGCGGGTTGAAGCCCGTTGTTGAAATCATGTTCATGGATTTCGTGGCGATTTCCATGGATGCACTGGTCAATCAGGCGGCGAAGGCGCGCTTCATGTTTGGCGGTCAGTGCACGGTTCCCATGGTGCTGCGTACACCACATGGTGGAGGCGTCAATGCCGGTCCGCAGCATTCCCAATGTCTTGAAGCCTGGTTTGCTCATATTCCGGGACTGAAAGTCGTCGTGCCAAGCAATCCGTCTGATGCCAACAAACTTCTAAAGGCCGCGATTGCGGATCCGGATCCCGTCATTTTTATCGAGAACAAGGCGATGTATTCCTTGAAAGGGGAGATGAGCGAGACCGAAGAGGACGTTGCGATTGGCAAAGCGCGCATCGCGCGATCGGGCACGGATGTGACGATTGTCAGTTACGGCGCGGCTGTCAATACGGCGCTTGCAGCGGCGAAAACACTTGCCCAAAGCAACATCGAGGCGGAAGTGATCGATCTGCGCTCCATCCAGCCATGGGATGAAGCGGCAGTTCTTGAATCGCTCTCCCGGACGCACCGGCTGGTTATCCTGCACGAAGCCGTGACCAGCTTCGGCGTTGGTGCCGAGATTGCGGCCCGGATGGCGGACATCGGCTTTGATGAGCTAGATGCGCCGATCGTCCGCGTGGGGGCACCTTTTATGCCGGTTCCTTTCGCCAAGTCACTTGAAAGTCAATATCTGCCGAATACGGACAAAGTCATTGCCGCCGTAGAGCAGGTTCTTGCCTAAATACCCGGAGAATAAATTATGGCCGAAAAAGCTATTCTGATCGAGAAAGACGGGCCTGTCGCGACGCTCACGATAAATCGCCCGAAAACGCTGAACGCACTTGATGTTCCGACCCTTCTGGAGATGGAGCAAGCCCTCACAAGCCTTAAAAATGATGATTCCGTGCGGGTGATCGTTTTTACCGGTTCCGGCGACAGGGCCTTTATCGCAGGTGGGGACATCAGCGATTTGAACTCGCGTCAGGGCCTTGCGCATTATCAGGAGTTTGCGGAAGTTATTCACAGGGTTTTCCGCCGGATCGAAAGCTGTGAAAAGCCGACTATCGGTGCGGTAAACGGCTGGGCGCTGGGTGGGGGAACCGAACTCATCCTGGCGCTCGATATTCGCATCCTCTCGGATAAATCAAGGCTGGGCCTGCCGGAGATTACGCTTGGACTGTTCCCGGGCGCTGGCGGCACTCAGCGGATTATCCGGCAGATTCCTCTATGTCGGGCAAAACAGCTCATGTTTACAGGCGATCAGATCGGCGCGCAGGAGGCGGTTGATCTTGGTCTTGCCAATCAGGTGGTACCCGCAGAGGACCTGATGAAGGTTGTCTATGAAGAGGCCAACAAGATCGCCCAGAAATCACCGCTTGTTCTGAAACTATTGAAGCGCGGATTGCTCCATGGGGCGGACATGCCTCTTTCGGCGGCCTTGCCCTATGAGCAGAGCCTGATCGGCCTTGTCCTGGATTCCGAGGATGCCCATGAGGGATGCTCCGCCTTTCTGGAAAAGCGGCCTGCGAATTTCAAAGGGAAGTAAGTATGTCCAACGGCACCGAGTTGATCATGCCAAAGCTGGGATTGACCATGACAGAGGGCACAATCTCTGAATGGCTGATTGCGCCCGGCGACAGCTTCAAGAAAAATGATGTTGTTCTGGTGGTCGAAACGGAAAAGATCGCCAATGAGATAGAGGCACCCGCCGATGGTATCCTCAATGATATCCTCGTTCCGGCGGGTAAGACCGTCTCCGTAGGCGTTGCACTCGCGAAGTGGGATGTGGGGCAGGTGTCGTCTCCTCAGAGAGTCGAGCCTGCAGATATGAAGCCGGCGGAAAAAGCTGAACCATCGTCCACGCCTCATAAGACTGCGGCACCGGCACCAAAAACTTCAACAAACACGAACTCGGCAAGGATTATTGCGACGCCGCTCGCAAAGCGTATTGCACGCCAGAATGATATTGATCTCAGCGTCGTTTCGGGGTCCGGTCCGCGGGGTCGCATCAAGGCGGAGGATGTGCGACGCGCTGTTGCAGAGGGAAAACCGCAGGCTGTCTCCGCCGCAAATGAGCGGCGCAGCCCGACATCCTATGAGGCAACGGTTGCAAGGCGGCTGACGGAAGCGAAGCGGGACACACCGCATTTCTATCTGTCGACGGAGGTCGACGCCGGAAGATTGCTGACTCTCAGGAAGCAATTGAATGACGAGAATGAAGGCCTGAAGATAAGCATAAACCACCTTGTCATTGCCGCCGTCGCCCGGGCGCTTGCGGATAACGAAAAGGCGAACTGCGTCTGGCAGGACGGCGAAATTCTCGCGCTCGGATCGATTGATGTCGGCGTTGCCGTCAACACGGAAAATGGCCTTTATGCCCCGCTCGTTCGGGATCTGAAGGGGCGCGGTATCGCGTCGATCGCGGCCGTTGCCCGAACCATGGTCGAAAAGACGAGGGATGGCCGGTTGTCTTCGGAAGATATGACTGGCGGCGCCACGACGGTCTCCAACGCCGGGATGTTCGACGTCACTTACATGAGTTCGATTATCAACCCCGGGCAGTCCTCCATCCTTGGAGTTGGAAGTATCCGCGAGATTTTCCGGCCCAATAAGAGAGGCAAGCCGGTTCTGAAGCAGGAAATGGGATTAGTGCTCTCTTGCGACCATCGGATTTTCGATGGCGTGAGCGGTCTCGCCTTCCTGAACTCAATCAAATCATATCTTGAAAAGCCGCTTAGATTGCTGGTCAACTAGAAAAGGGAAGAATAATGGATTTCCGGTTATCCGAAGAGCAAAAGATGATTGCTACGACCGCCTATCGGATCGGCGAGGAGTTCGGTCTCAGTTACTGGCGGGAGCAGGATGAGAAAAAGGCCTTTCCGACAGAGCTTTGGCAGGCAGTTTGCGGCGCCGGACTGGCGGGCGTTGCGCTGCCCGAGGAGTATGGCGGGGCAGGTCAGGGAATGCTGGAAATGGCATTGATTGTCGAAAATCTCTCCGCCAGTGGTGGCGGATCGACGCTGGGCCAGCTGTTCATGATCAATCCGATATTCGGGGGCGTGACGATTTCCAAATACGGCACGGAGAAAATGAAGCAGGAGCTTCTGCCGAAGCTGGTCTCCGGCGAGATCAACTTCTGCATGGCCTTGACTGAGGCGCGGGCGGGAAGCAACAGTCTGGAACTTAAAACATTCGCGGATGAGGATGGTGACGGCTGGCGTTTGAATGGTGAGAAACTTTGGATTACGGCGGTTGACCACGCCCAGAAGATGCTGGTCATTGCCAGGACAAAAAAGGTCGAAGACGTTCAAAAGCGCACGGACGGCTTATCCATGTTCATGATTGATGTGGACCGTGAGGGCCTGACATATCATCCGATTGACAAGGTCGGGACGCGTACCCTGTCTTCCTGTTCTGTTTTCTTCGATGAAGTCCGGATCGAGCCGGAAGAACTTGTCGGAACATTGCATGGCGGATGGAAGGAGCTACTTGATACTCTGAATACAGAGCGTATCGTAACGACAGCCGGACTGGTCGGGGCCGGGGATCTCGCCCTCCGCCTCGCCGTTGCTTACGCGAATGACCGAAAAGTTTTTGGCGATAAACCGGTGAGCGCCTATCAGGGAATCCAGTTTCCACTGGCCCAGGCAAAGGCAGAAATTGAATCCGCCCGTCTGCTGAACTACAAAGCCGCCGCCCAGTTTGATATCGGTGAGCCGTTCGGAAGCGAAGCCAACGCGGCGAAGCTGATTGCGGCGCAGGCGGTTGCGAATGCGACGGAAAGGTCGATGCAGGCCATGGGCGGCATGGGGTATGCTACTGAGTCTCATCTTGAACGGCTTTGGCGGGATGCACGCTTGTTCCGCTTCGCACCCGTCTCGGAAGAGATGATTTTGAACTTCATCGCCATTCATGATCTCGGGATGCCGCGGTCCTATTGATCATTCGGGCGAGGTTGAGGGGAGGGTTTTGAAATGGTCAATCTCAGCAGCTTTCTGAAATACCACGCGCAACGTTGGCCTGAAAACACAGCCATCGTTTATGGGGAGAGCCGTATCAGCTATGGTGCGCTCTGGGAGCGTGTCGGGCAACTCGCCCGGTTTCTTGCGGAGCAGGGGATTGGCAAGGGGGATGTTGTCGCTGTTTTCATGAAGAACAGTCCGGCCTTTATCGAAATTGCCTGCGCCACCAGCTACCTCGGCGCTGTTTTTCTCCCTATAAACTATCGCCTGGCGACAGACGAGGTGGCCTATATCGTCGAGAATGCAAAAGCCTCTCTCCTGATCGGAGATGCGGAGTTTGACGATATCCTGCAAGTTAATATTCCAAGGCATATTTTATCCGAGACAATGCAGGAAAATATCCTTGAATTCTCAGGGGTGGAGGGTGAGGTTCCCGAGCCGTGCTTTGTCCGGCCCGATGACCTTTTCCGCCTCATGTATACTTCGGGAACGACTGACCGGCCAAAAGGCGTCATGCATAGCTATGACAATTTCTATTGGAAAAGCATGGAGCATGTGGTCGTACTCGGATTGAGCCAGCAGACCCGGCTGCTTGTGACCGGTCCGCTTTATCATGTTGGCGCGTTTGACCTGCCGGGCATGGCCGTGCTCTGGCTTGGCGGCATGCTGAAGATTCATCGGGAATATGATCCGCTTGCGGTGCTATCGGCAATCGAGACTGAAAAGCTTACCGGTGCCTGGCTGGCGCCGATCATGCTCGCAGGAATATTGGAACATCCGGACAAGGGAAACTATGACGTTGGCAGTCTGGAATGGTGTATCGGCGGCGGGGAGAAGACCCCGGAGGGACGAATCCTCGAATTCCAGAAGTATTTTACGAACGGGCGGTATATCGATGCCTATGGCCTGACGGAGTCCTGCAGCGGGGACACCTTCATGGAACCCGGATGGGAGATTGACAAGATCGGCTCCACCGGTCGCGCGACGCCGCATGTCTCTATCCGGATTGTTGATGACGAAGGGGAGCCGCTTTCCCCGGGCGAGGAGGGGGAAATATGCCTGCGCGGCCCGAAAGTGACTGAAGGTTACTGGAACGATCCGGCGAAAACGGTGGAAACGCGGATCGGAGATTGGTTCAAGACCGGCGATGTCGGGCTGCTGGATGATGACGGGTTCCTCTATCTTACCGATCGCAAGAAGGACATGATCATCTCCGGCGGCGAGAATATCGCTTCATCTGAGCTCGAGCGCGTGATTTATCAGATGCCGGACGTATTGGAGGCGGCGGTCATTGGCCTGCCGGATGATAAATGGGGGGAAGTGCCGGTAGCCGTCATTGTGCCCAAAGAGGGCGTGACCTTTGATGAAGAGGCCTTCGTGTCGCATTGCCGGCAGCATCTTGCCGGGTTCAAGGTGCCGAAAAGAGTACTCCTAAAGGACAGCCTGCCGCGCAATCCGTCAGGCAAGATCCTGAAAAGGGTCCTGCGGGACGAATTTGCCTGAAAGAGGAAGGCGACCGATCCTGCCGACTAGCTTAATCGTCTGAGTTTTCGCGAAAAAACAGGGTCAGATCGTCAATAACCGGTGCTTTATACTCCCAGATCCATGACATTGCGCCAATGATCTCTATATGCCCGATGTCGGAATAGTATTTTGCCTGAACCTGCCCGCCTTTCTCTTCGATCTTCCGCCGTAACCGCTCCAGATTGTAGGGGGCGACAAGTTCATCATCACGGCCATACAGGAGCAGCATTGGTGGCTCGCTCCCATCGACGAAGGTTGTTGCTTGCATCTGCGGATATTGAGAGGGCGGGCCGAAGATTATCTTCACATCTTCTGCCTTGGGGGTAAAAGAATAAGGACCGGCGAGCCCAGCAAATCCTTTGATGGCGGAATTTGTATCGCTCTCTAGATACCGTTCATCAACGATCAGGAGCGAGGCGATATGTGCCCCGGATGAATGCCCGGCCAGAAAGAGCGTCTCCGGCTTCCCGCGATAGTCTCCGATATTCTTGTGAACCCAGCTTACAGCATTGGCGCCGTCTTCCACAAATGCCGGAAACCGGACATCCGGATATTTACGATAATCCGGGATGACGACGATAAATCCTTCTTCCGCGAGAGTAGTGCCGACAAAGGCGAAATCCCCTTTCTCGCCATTTGTCCATCGGCCACCATAGAAGAAGATAACGACCGGAAGCCTTTCCTCGGTTGCGTGATCCGGTATATAAATATCGAGTGTTTGCTTGCTTTCTTCGTCAAAGACGATGTCTCTTTCGATGGTTCCCTCAAAAAACGGGACTGGTGCATTTGCGACCGTGATGCCTGCTGAGGTGCAGGCACTGAGCAAGAACAAACCGGTAAGGAGGAGAAGTGAACAAAATCTCTGGTACATATGGCAAACACTATCGCGGATGTTTGCGCCATGTCCATTGATATCGTTCGCTTGGCAGTCCGGGAAGATCGGAGTTTCGAATTTAAAACAGGGGGGTGAAGGCATGAATGAGCTGCCGAAGAAGGCGCGGGCTGTTATTATCGGGGGCGGCGTTATTGGCTGCTCGGTTGCCTATCATCTGGGCAAGCTTGGCTGGAAAGATGTTATTCTGCTGGAGCGGAAACAGCTCACCTCCGGAACCACCTGGCATGCGGCGGGTCTGATCGCGCAGCTTCGTGCCTCGAAAAACATGACCCGGCTGGCGAAATACAGCCGTGAGCTATACAGCAAACTGGAAGCGGAAACCGGCATTGCGACGGGCCTCAAGCAGAACGGCTCGATCACGGTTGCCCTGACGGAGGAGCGTAAAGAGGAAATCTTGCGTCAGGCTTCCATGGCCCGGGCTTTCGATGTCGAGGTCGAGGAAATCAGCCCCGCCGAGGTCAAGGCGCGCTATGAGTATCTCAACATCGATGGTGTGAAGGGGGCGGTATGGCTACCGCTCGACGGGCAGGGGGATCCCGGCAATATCGCTCTTGCCATGGCAAAAGGGGCGCGTCAGTTCGGGGTTCAGATCAGGGAACGGGTGGCGGTTACCCATATCCCCGTTAAGGGACACCGTGCCCTTGGTGTTGACTGGCAGGATGAAACGGGTGCCTCCGGTCATATTGAAGCCGACATGGTCGTCAATTGCGGCGGAATGTGGGGACATCAGATCGGCCGTATGGCGGGCGTCAATGTGCCCCTGCAGGCCTGCGAGCATTTTTATATCGTCACGGAGAATATTCCGGACCTTCCGCAACTGCCTGTGCTGCGGGTTCCAGACGAATGCGCCTATTATAAGGAAGATGCGGGGAAGTTCCTGCTCGGCGCATTTGAGCCGGTGGCAAAACCCTGGGGGATGAAGGGCATCCCGCAGAATTTCGAGTTTGATCAGCTACCCGAGGATTTTGACCATTTCGAGCCGATCCTGAGCGATGCCGTCAATCGGATGCCGGTGCTTGCGGAAGCAGGAATTCACACCTTTTTCAACGGGCCTGAGAGTTTTACACCGGATGACGCCTATCACCTTGGTCTGGCGCCAGAGCTTGATAATTTCTGGGTGGCCGCTGGTTTTAATTCCATCGGTATTCAGTCTGCCGGCGGCGCCGGAATGGCGCTCGCGCAATGGATGGAGGATGGCGCAAAGCCCTTCGACCTTGGCGATGTGGACATCGCACGTATGCAGCCCTTTCAGGGGAATCGTCATTATCTGTTTGAACGGTCGAAAGAAACGCTGGGCCTTTTATATGCGGATCATTTCCCGTTCCGCCAGAAAGCAACGGCACGTGGTATTCGCCGTTCACCGCTGCATCATCATCTGCTGGAGCAGGGCGCGGTGATGGGCGAAAACGCGGGGTGGGAGCGGGCAAACTGGTTTGCAAATCCGGGACAGGAACGGGAGTACAGATATAGCTGGAAGCGCCAGAACTGGTTTGAAAACGCGGCGGCGGAACATCGGGCCATTCGCGAAAATGTAGGCCTTTATGATATGTCCTCATTTGGCAAGCTGCGTGTTGAGGGACCGGATTCAGAAAAGTTTTTAAACTATGTTGCTGGCGGTGATTTTTCGGTTCCCGTTGGCAAGATTGTCTACACCCAATTCCTGAATGAAAAAGGCGGGATCGAGGCGGATGTCACGGTGACGCGACTGTCCGAAACCGCGTATCTGGCGGTTACACCGTCAGCGACATGTCTTGCGGATCAGCGCTGGCTGGAAAAGCATGCAGTCGATTATCGCGTCGTTATCACCGATGTGACGGCAGGTGAAGCGGTCATGGCTGTTATGGGGCCAAACGCGCGCCGACTTCTCAACAAGGTCAGCCCCAACGATTTTTCGAATGCCCATAACCCGTTTGGAACGGCGCAGGATATTGAGATTGGAATGGGCCTCGCGCGGGCCCATCGCGTCAGTTACGTCGGAGAACTGGGGTGGGAGATTTATGTGTCCACTGACATGGCGGGGCATGTGTTCGAGACCCTGTTAGAGGCGGGCACCGATCTCGATCTCAAACTATGCGGTATGCATATTATGGATAGTTGCCGGATAGAAAAGGCATTCCGTCATTTTGGTCACGATATCACGGCGGGAGACCATGTGATCGATGCCGGACTGGGTTTTGCGGTGAAAACAGGTAAGCCGGATTTTATTGGCCGGGATGCCGTGCTGGCCCGCAAGGAAACCGGGCCCTTGTCGCGTATCCTGCAGTTCCGCCTGAAGGATCCTGAACCGTTGCTCTTTCATCATGAACCCATTCTGCGTGACGGCAAGGTCGTGGGCTATATTTGTTCCGGGAGCTATGGCCATACGTTGGGTGGGGCCATCGGGCTTGGCTATGTCCCGTGCAAAGATGAAAGCCCGGAGGAACTGCTAGCCTCACGTTATGAGATCGAAGTCGCAGGGCGTCTTGTGGCAGCTGAGGCCTCGCTGAAACCCATGTATGATCCGGACTCAAAGCGGGTGAAAGAAGGTTAGGCGCATTAGAAAATAAGGCAGGATCACTTGACCGGGCTCACAAAAATCCCAAACCCTGCATGACATCTTCCAAGTATTGCCAGTTTGAATATTTACCATCTGCCTGATTTGCCGTATCTTGTGGTCTAAAGGGTGCTTTCGATACCCTGCCTCAAGGAATTCTCTCCTCTGCGCATTACGGCTTAAAATCAAGAATAATACGGTCTGGCAACGCTTCATGGCTTCTTCATCGCGAGTATCTTTTTCTTCTGCGCCAAATGCCGCCATTGGCATCTCAGCAGCATTGATCATCGTGATCATATGGTCTGGCTGGCTGGTTGCCAGCCGTGCCGGGGTCCAGTCCGAACTCACGGTCTATGACATTATGGCGTTTCGCTTTGGAATCTCCGGCCTTCTCGCGCTGCCTTACGTTTTATATGCGAAGCCATGGCGTCATATGACCATAAGGAACATGGCGCTTGCAGCGGTTGTGACGGGTGTGCCCTACTGTCTAGTCCTTTTTGCCGCTTTTAACTACGCACCGGCTGCCCATGGGGCAGTTTTCATGAACGGGATTTTGCCTACCCTGGTCATGATATTCGGGTATTTTTTGTTCAAGGAAAAGCCAAACCGGCAACAGATCATCGGTGCGATCCTGATTATTACCGGCGCCAGTTGCGCTGCATTCGGGGTGTCTGGATTCGATATCGGAAGTACCTGGCTCGGTGATTTGATGTTTGTTGCTGCCGCCACATTCTTTGTGCTCTATCTGATGATGAACCGGGCATGGCGGCTGTCGGTCAGCCAGATCTGGTTCTGCGGATCGATCCTGAACGCCCTCGTTTTTGTCCCCGTGTGGTGGCTTTTCCTGCCTACCGGCATCCCGGAGGTTCCGACGGATCAACTATTGCTCCAGATGGGGTATCAGGGAATTCTCCCCAATATGGTCGGGCTGGTGCTTGTCTCTATCGCGGTGCGGAACGTCGGGCCTTCGGTGACCGCGGCGATCATGTCCGGCGTACCGGCCTCCGGTGCGTTGCTTGGCTATATCTTTCTTGGCGAAGAGCTGACGTGGCTGGGGATCATGAGTCTGTTGATCCTGACACCGGGCATTATCATTGCGAGCCTGCCGTCAAGAGCGAAGCCTTAACATATTTGCAAGGTCCGATTGCAAGACGGGCAGGAGGCGTCAGGCCGTGACGTCTTCTGCACCTTCGACACGCGGTTCCGTCCCTGAGGATTTGACGACCATAACGGGGCAATGCGCCAGACTGGTTACTTTATGTGATACACTGCCGAGCAGTAATCCCTCCAGATCCCCGTGCCCGCGACCGCCCAGGACGATCAGGTCGACATTGCGCTCCTTGGCGAATTTGACAATGGTCCGCGCCGGCTGACCGCTTTTCACAAAAGCTCGGACATTCGTGCAGCCCTGTGACTTAGCAAACTGCTTGCTGGCATCCGCGACTTCCTTGCCGTAGTCCCGCATAACATCATCCATGTTCTCCGGTGTTTCCGGCCGGACCATGGACATTGACGCTTCAAGCAGGCTGTGGTGCCGGAAGACGGTGATTATTAGAAGTTCACTGTCGGTCAGCTTCTGTAGTTCGGTTGCTTTGCGCAGTGCCTCGAACGATCCCTTGGAGCCGTCTGAGGGGACAAGAATAGTTTTGAACATCTTTCTTCCTTTGCCTTAACGAAACGCCAAATCACGCAGGAAAAGAGCAATTTGCGGGAAAAATATGAGGGCGGCAGAAACAAACGCCAGTATCACGGTGAAGGGGAAGATTCCGCGTATCACATCCATGTAAGGCCGTCGGAATACAGCAATCGCCGTAAAAATGTCGCAGCCGAACGGCGGAGTTGCCGAACCTATCGCGACTTGCAGGGTGATAATGGTTCCGACTAGGACCGGATCCAGATTTACCGCCTCTACGACCGGGACGAAAATCGGAACCAGTACGAGGATCACGACGATGGGGTCGACGAACATACAGCCGATGAAGAAGGCGATGGAGATAACGGCCAGAACGCCTTTTGGCCCCATCTGGTCAACGCCCACAGCCCCCAGAATTTCCTGGGGGATATTGGCGAATGAAATCACCCACGAGAAGGCGGCGCCGGCGCCGACAAGTATAAAAACAACGGCCGTGATAAGCCCCGTAGATTTCGCAATGGGATAAATATCGCTGAACTTCAGGGATTTGAAAACCAGCAGCTCAAGGATCAGGGCATATAGAACGCAGGCTGCCGCAGCTTCGGTTGGGCTAAAGATTCCACCATAAATGCCGCCAACGATGATAACCGGAAAGCCAAGCGGCCATATGGCCTTTTTCATGGCAGCCATACGTTCACCCCAAGTTGCTTTCGGCTCCGTCGGGACACCTTTGATCGTTGCATAAATCATGCTGTAGGCGGAGAAGCAGACGAGCAGGAGAAGACCGGGGCCAACCCCGGCGATGAACAGCTCGGAGATCGAGGTGCTGGAAATAACGCCGTAAATGATCATGCCGATGCTTGGCGGAATGAGGAAGGCGATATCACTGGCATTGATAATCAGCGCCAGAACAAAAGAGTCATTATATCCGGCCTTTAGCATGCGGGGGCGCAAGGGAGAGCCGACAGCGACAACCGTTGCCTGCGTGGAGCCCGAGACGGCGCCGAACAAGGTGCAGGCTGCTGCCGTGCTGACGGCGAGCCCGCCTTTGACATGACCGATAAATTTCATGACCAGGTCAATTAAGCGGTTTGCCGATTGCCCGCGGGTCATGATATCAGCGGCCAGAATAAACATTGGGACCGCAATCAGAGAAGCGGGACGGATACCGGCCAGCATCTGCTGGATCATAAACTCCATCTTGCTCACGCCTGAGAATAGGTCGTAAAAGCCGTAAAACGCCCCGAGAAGGAGGGGAACCATCATTGGAAACCCAGCCAGCAGCAGAACGATCATTATCCCCGCAATTTTAATAGCCATGATCCGCTTACCTCAAATTTCCAGTTCGTCATCGTCATATCCCTCAATAACGTGGGTTGAGAGATAAACATCTTTTGCCGTCAGGTTTTTAACGGCTGTGAGCGCGTATTGGATGCCGGTAACAAAAAAGCCGACTGGAACCCAGAGAAAGATAATATAAACAGGAATTTGAAGAGAAGGGAGGATGCGCCCGGAGTTGGCGACCTTGACAATATACCCAATGGAAAAATAACAGAGCGAGAACATCGTCAGCGCCGTGACGATAGCGATGATGATCATCAGGTTCTTGCGTAATTTCGTTGATAACGCATCAAATATCGCGGACATCCGGATATGCCGTCCATATCTTGCGGCATATCCGATTCCGGCAAAGGTAATAAGGATGATGAGTATTCTGTTCAGTTCTTCAGTGAAGAAAATGCTGTGCTGAAAAACGAAGCGACCAACGACGTTTATGATGGTATTGGCTGCCATCAGGATGACGCCGAGCGCCAGTATCAAGGCTTCAAACCGGCTGATAAAGGTATCGATGGTCCCCAGAAAGCCCGGTAACGTCGATTTGTATTCCTGGCTTTTGCCGTCTTCTGATGACGCCATATCACTCTCCCCCTAGAAAGAATAAACAGCTGCCCGCGGCCAGGCTTCCCAGACAAGGCGGGCAGCTGTTTTGCAGGTCGATAATTAGTTCATCGCGGCTTTCAGATCAGCTTTCATCTGATCGAGAATTGCCTTACCGCTATCGCCGGTCATCTCGATGAATTTTGCTTCCACGGCCGATGCTGCATCCTTGAACGGCGCGCGTTCTTCTTCAGAGAGAACGACGACCTTCATGTCAGGCTTGGCTTTCTTGATATTATCAATTGCCTCTTCGCCCAATCCTTTCTGATATTCAAGAATATACTCGAACGCGGCATCGGTTGCTGCCTGGATGGCCTGCTTGTCCTCGTCACTCAGACCGTCATAGAATTCCTTGTTGGCCATGACAGCGGTGGTGAAGTTGTTGTGGCCGGCATAGGTGATGACATCCGTTACCTCATACATCTTCGTTGAATCAACAAAGAACAGAGGGTTTTCCTGGCCCTGAATGATGTTTGTCTGCAGGGCACCATAGACTTCACCCCAAGGCAGCGGCGTTGGCGTTGCCCCGAAAGCCTTGTAGGATTCCACCAGAAGCGGGTTTGTCATGACCCGAAACTTCACTTCATCCAGATCGCCCGGGCTGCGAATTTCTTCCTTCGTGGTCATGACCACTTCGCCTTCCGGGAACATTGTCAGAAGTTCAAGGTTCTGCTCCGCATAGAGTTCCTTGAAGTCCTCGTTAATGGCTTTACTGTTGCGGAAGAAAGCATTCAGCTCTTCCGGATCAGAGGGGAGCAGGTAAGGAACAAAGAAAACCTGCGCTTCCGGAATCAGTGAGCCGGTGAATCCCGGTGACTGGTCAACAAATTGCAGAATGCCGGCCTGCGCCTGTTCCATGATATCTGCAGACTCGCCCAATGTACCGTAGGGGTAAAGCTGGATTTCATGATCTGTGTTCTTCTCTATCTCTTCCTTGAACTTTGTTGCATAGACACCTTGAACATCCGTGATTGCTTCCTCGAATGCGTATTTCCAGGTATCTGCTTTCGCAGAGGTAATGCCTGCCGCGAATACGGCTGCAACGGCGATACCGCTCAAATAGTGACGTTTGAAAAGTTTCATTATAGATCGCTCCCTTTTCGAAGGTTCTCGAAATTTAGCCTGCTTTTTATCTACGGGGTCGCAAGCGGTCCCGTTTCAAGTGGAAATCAAGTCGACACGGGGCACTGCCTCGTTACAAAGCTTCCCCGAAATCAAGCACTGTTGGGGCAAGAATGAGGCATTATTGTACTGCTAGTCAATGAAAGTATTGTAGCAGTACAATTACAGGCTATGCATGAAAGGCTCCGGTGCCCGCCGCAGGAGATTGCGTATTGCAGAAAGCCCCCGACGAAACCTTTTGGTGTCCTGTGTGCCGGCGACGGCGATACGGACGGCGTCGGCTTTTCGTATATTAGGGGCCAGGAAAGGCTGTGTCGGGGCAATAGCGATGCCGAGGGAATAGGCATGATTGACATAGGTCGTGGTGTCCCAGCCCTCCGGCAGTTCCAGCCAGAAATGCAAGGAATTGGGGTGTCCGCGCCAGGACAGGCCGGCCATCTCTTCTTTTATGATTGTATGGCGTTCTACAAGCGCTTGCCGTTGCCATTTAACGAGTTCGTCCGCTGTTCCATCTTTGATCCATCGGCTGGCAAGTTCGGCAACGAGCGGTGTGCCCATCCAGCTGAACGCAATCAGCCGTCCGGTTATGGCCGGTATCAGGCTATCCGGCGCGACGAGATATCCTGTCCGCAAGCCTGACAAGGTGCATTTCGTGAAAGACGTGAGATAAATTGTCCGCTCCGGTGCAAGCGCCATAAAAGGCAGGGGACGGTCTTCTACCAAAGGCCCCCAGGCGTCATCTTCGATAATGAAGACATCGTACCGGCGGGCGATTTTGACAAGCTTGCGACGGCGTTCCTCCGACATCATGGTCACCATGGGATTGGCAACCGTGGGGACGCTGAAATACACTTTTACATCTTGGTTTTTGCAGGCAATTTCAAAAGCTTCCGGATCGAGACCCTCCCCGTCAAACTCAAGCCCCTGAAGCCGCAAGCCAAGATATGAGCATTGCGAGATAATGAGGTGATGGACAATTGATTCCGTGACGACAATGTCTCCCGGCCGGGTAACGGCAGAAAGGGCCATTGCCATGCCATGGGTAACGCCATTCGTGATGATGACGGACTCGGGCGAAATATCGAGTTGACAACGGGACAGCCAGTCAACGCCGGCCTCCCGATGGTTTCGCAGGCCTACATTGGGCCGGCACGCCAGATATGTGTCGTGATCCAGTCCTATAGGGAGATCTTTCAGGGCGGCATCCATTCTGTCGACATGGATATGATCTATCAGCGGTCGGGAGATCGACAGATCGATCGTTCCGTTGGTTCCCCTTTCCATCAAATATGGCTGGCGGGATGGCAGGGTGGGCGACAGGACATATGTGCCGCGTCCGACATGGCCGTCTATGAGTCCGAGCCGTTTAAGCTCTTCATAGGCTTTTCCAACAGTATGGACGCTGATCCCCAGCTTGTGTGCCAACGTTCGATGAGGGAGCAGTTGTGTGCCGGCGGGAAGCCTGCCGTCCGTAATGGCCTCCTTAAACGCGGAAACTAGACTTGTATGAAGGGGACGAGTTAGATTATCGTAACGCGGGGTCCAGATTGTCATGCATTAATATAAGGATTTACCGTTTTTATATGCAAGACAATTTTGGGAAATCACGTCGGACAAACTGGGCATTTACATGGCATTTGGACTAGATGAGCGGGACCTGAAAATTCTGGCTGTCCTGCAAAAAAATGGTCGAATGACCAAAACGGAACTGGCGGAACATGTCAATCTGTCGCCGACTCCCTGCTGGGAGCGGCTGAAAAAGCTGGAACAGTCCGGGATCATCGAAGGATACAGCGCCAACGTCTCACTGAAAATACTCGGTTCGGTTTCCGTCATTTTCATGGAAGCGGAAATCAACAGCCATCGGGCGGCCGATTTTGAAAGGTTCGAGAAGGCGGTTATGGAAATTCCTGAGATCGTCGAATGCTGGGCCGTGGGCGGGGGCATCGACTATATCGTCAAGTTTTTGTGCGGCGATGTCGATACTTACCAGAGGCTCGTCGATAAATTGCTTAACTCCGATATCGGCCTGCGGCGTTACTATTCCTACGTTGTGACAAAGCCGGTGAAATCCAGCCAAATTCCACCGCTGGATTTATATGAACGCCGCGATGGCCGGTGAAACTCTCTGCTGATTGGCGAATTTTCAGAGAAAACCTCTGCTTTGGCTGGATAATTCGAAAGCACCTTCTACGTCAAAAGGAATAGGTTAAACACCAACCTGTTGAATAATCGGAGGTAGTCTTATGGGAGCCAATGTGAAGAAAAAGGAGTTTGTCGAGGAGTTCGATCTTCTGTCGGATCCCGGCCTGGTGAGGGAATTCGCCTATATTGACGGAAAATGGTGCGCAGCGAAAAATGGCATGACCATGGGCGTGTATAACCCCGCATCCGGACAGCAGATCGCAACCGTCTCCAGTCTCTCCGCGACTGAAAGTGAAGCGGCTGTGGATGCCGCATCGAGAGCCTTTCCGGAATGGTCAAGCCTGCTGCCGCAGGAACGCGCGTCGCTGATTAGCGAGTGGGGGCGCCTGATGATGGCGTATGAAAATGACCTTGCCGTCATCATGACCCTGGAGCAGGGCAAGCCTCTCTCCGAAGCCCGCGGTGAAATCGGCTATGGTGCGTCCTTTGCGGAGTTTTTCTCTGAAGAAGCGAAGCGTGCGGATATCATCGGCGTCACCTCACATCTGCCGAACGCGGAAATTGAAGTCTGGCTGGAACCGATCGGGGTTGCGGCTCTGGTGACGCCTTGGAATTTCCCGATTGCCATGATTACCCGCAAGGCTGCGGCGGCGCTGGCTGTTGGTTGCACCGTCGTTGTCCATCCGTCCAAAGAGACGCCGCTCTCCGCTCTCGCCCTTGCCGAACTTGCGCACCGGGCCGGTATTCCGCCGGGAGTGTTTAATGTCGTCATCGGGGAACCGGCGGAAATTGTCGGAACCTGGACGAAGGACCGCCGTGTTCGGGCGCTGTCCTTTACCGGATCGACTGAAATTGGCCGGTTGCTCTATGAGCAATGCGCGCCGACCATAAAACGTCTCAGTCTTGAGCTGGGAGGGCATGCTCCCTTCATTGTGTTCGCGGATGCGGATATTCCGAAGGCCGTCGATGAGGCGATCAAGGCGAAATTTGCAACCTCCGGCCAGGATTGCCTGGGCGCCAACCGCTTCTTCATTGAACGGCCGGTGTATGATGAGTTCTGCGCTGAATTCATCCGCAAGACGAAGAATCTGGTCGTGGACAACGGAATAACCGATCCGGATATCGGGCCGCTGATGAATGATGCCGCCATCGCCAAGCAGAAAAGTCATGTTGAAAACGCCGTTACTGGCGGGGCGAAGCTTGCCTGCGGGGGCAAGGTGTTGACCGATTTGGGACCGCTTTTCTATGAGCCGACGGTTCTGGTCGACGTTCCGACCGATGCACTGATAATGCATGAGGAAACCTTCGGCCCCGTCGCCGCCATTACGCCGTTCGATAATGAAAAGGACGTTGTGGCGACAGCGAATGATACGGAATATGGTTTGATGGCCTATCTGCATACGAAAGACCCGTCCCGCATTTACCGGATGAGCCGGGCGCTTGAATTTGGCATGGTCGGGGTAAACCGGACGAAGATAACCGGCGCGCCCATACCCTTTGGCGGGATGAAGCAATCCGGCCTCGGCCGGGAAGGGTCGCGCCATGGTATCGAAGCCTTCTCAAACATCAAATATATATGCCGCGATTGGGCATAACCCTATTTTAGTCAGGAGAGACAAATGCTTACAAATGATCAGCTCAGCCTATGGGATCGGGAGAATTTCTTCCACCCGTCGACGCATCTTGCGCAGTTCGCCCGTGGTGAAGCGCCCAATCGTATCATCAGCACAGGTGAAGGGGTCTATATTACCGACCGGGACGGGAATAAGCTTCTCGATGCATTCGCCGGGCTTTATTGCGTGAATGTCGGTTATGGCCGCCAGGAAATTGCCGAGGCAATTGCCAAGCAGGCGAGGGAACTCGCCTATTACCATGCCTATGTCGGCCATGGTACCGAAGCCTCCATTACGCTGTCGAAAATGATCATGGACCGGGCGCCGGGGAACATGAGCAAGGTCTATTTCGGTTTGTCCGGATCCGATGCGAACGAAACCAACATCAAGCTTGTCTGGTACTATAACAACATCCTTGGACGCCCGGAAAAGAAGAAGATCATTTCACGCTGGCGCGGCTATCATGGCTCCGGGCTGATGACAGGGTCGCTGACCGGGCTTGAGCTGTTTCACAAGAAGTTCGATCTTCCTCTTGCGCAGGTTATTCATACGGAAGCCCCTTACTACTTCCGCCGTACAGACCAAGCGCAGTCGGAAGAAGAGTTTACGGCGCATTGCGCGGGCAAGCTCGAAAAGCTCATTCTTGCCGAGGGGCCGGACACAGTCGCTGCCTTTATCGGTGAGCCCGTGCTGGGAACCGGCGGGCTGGTGCCGCCACCGCCGGGCTATTGGGCAGCAATACAGGCTGTGCTTAAAAAATACGATATTCTGCTGATCGCGGACGAGGTTGTCACCGGCTTTGGCCGCCTCGGAAGCATGTTCGGTTCCGATCATTACGGCATTGAGGCGGATATCATTACCTCGGCTAAGGGGCTAACGTCCGCCTACGCGCCGCTCTCCGCGTCAATCATTTCTGGCAAGGTCTGGAAAGTCCTAGAAGACGGCACGGATGAGTTCGGCGCTATCGGCCATGGCTGGACCTATTCCGCGCATCCGATCGGTGCCGCTGCAGGGGTGGCCAACCTTAAACTGATTGATGACATGGGCCTTGTGGAAAATGCCGGCAAGGTCGGCAGCTACTTCAAGGCGGCAATGACAAAAGCCATCGCCGATCGCGCAAAAGTCGGCGATGTCCGCGGCGAAGGATTGATGCTCGCGGTGGAGTTTGTCGAGGACCGGGAAGCCCGCCGTTTCTTTGATCCGTCTCTGACGATGGGGGCGAAAGTGGCCGCCGCTCTTCTGAAGCGAGGCGTTATTGCCCGGGCCATGCCGCAGGGAGATATCATCGGCTTTGCCCCGCCGCTCTGTCTATCAAACGCAGAGGCCGATAAGATTGTCGGCGCTATGCAGGAGGCTGTAGAGGAAGTATTCGCCTAAGAACGTTGCCGAACCGGCAAGGGGTACAGTATGGATTATCGTTGATCCACTTATCCCTTGCCGTTTTTTAGATCCTCAAGGAAGAAAGTCTCGTCCTGCCAGACAACATCGAGCTGGCGCCGACCTTTTTCATTTATCATGGCATAAACGGTTCGGGCGTATCCGTTGGCATTCTCGAATCCCACGCTTTCATATGCCTTTTTAAGGTGCACCTGCTGGCAATCGATAACACCCTTCCAGGCGGCCAGCCCTTTCTTTGTGACATAAAGATGGCGGCTGCGACGATCTTTCAGGTTTTCTTTCTGCGTTATATATCCATCCGCGATCAATGTCTTGATTGTCGGGCTGAAGGACTGCTGCGTAACGCCCAGAAAGGCAAGGATTTCCTTCACGGTCGCGCCCGGTTTGCGCTGAACAACATATAAAACCCTGAAGTGGGGACGCCGCAGGCCAATGGATTCGAGATGCGCATCGCCTGCTTCCAGCATACTGTTGTAGGCAAGATACATGACGGCAAACAGCCAGTGTGCATGTTCTTCCGGGCAAAGGCTGTCTTCGTCCTGCGTCATTCGACGGTTACTCCTTTTTATTGTCGGGCGCCTGTATATGAACTTTGCCCATACTATTTATTCAACCGATTGTATGTTGATTGCATCTAATTATACTAAAGCACGTGATGGGGTTTAAGGAAGTTATTTGATTCATTTGATAAATTTCATATAAGAACAAATTTTAAGCTTTATAAAAGACAACCATTATTCACAGAAGAACTTGTCGGAAAATACAATGGCCCCTTCAGAATGGCCTAGTCCTTCGTCAAAACTCCCGTCATTCTTTATTTCCGCTTGTCATGTCCAGATTTCCTGTCTGTGTCATGCCAGAGGCGAAATACCCGCCATCAACGGTTAGTATTTCGCCGTTGACATATCCGGATTTGGGGTTCGCCAGATAGCAGACAGCATCGCCGATATCTGAACTGGTTCCAAACCGTCCGACCGGAATCATCGGCAGCAGGCGCGAAATGGTCTCTTCGGTGTAGTTGGCCTGTACAAGCGGAGTCATGATGGGGCCGGGGGCGATGGCATTCGCCGTTACGCCATATGGTCCCATCTCAAGTGCAATTTGCCGGGTCAGTCCGATAATGGCGGCTTTCGATGTTCCGTAGGCCGTCCGGCCCACGCCAGCCCTCAGGCCGCTGACGGAGGTCATATTGATAATTCTACCATAGGACTGTTTGGCCATCTCGCGCGCCGCACGCTGGGAGCAGAGGAAGCTGCCGGTGAGATTGACCTGCATGACCTGATTCCAGTTCTCGGCCGTATAGTCGAGGAATGACTGGATATTGACGATCCCGGCGTTGTTCACCAGGACATCCACGCATTTATCCCACTTTTCAGCGGCGGTAAATGCGGCCTCGATGTCGTCCGGATCGGACACATCAAGCCTCTGGCCCAATGCCTTGCCGCCCATTTCTTCAATTTTGCTGACTGTCTCCGAGATTCCTGATTCGGAAATATCCGTGACGACGACCCGCGCGCCTTTTTCGGCGAGGAGCAGGGCTGTTGCCTGTCCAATCCCTGATCCAGCGCCGGTAACCAATGCTACTCCGTATTCTTCCATTGCGATTTCTCCCCGATCCTGTCACCGTCTTTCTTGCTTTGCCGCCCCAACTCCAGACGTTAAGGCATGCCGTTTTTGTCGGCGGTGATCAGTAGTAGTTGAGCGATTTTTAATAAACAGTTTGCCTTATTAGATCAAGTTATTTGTTATATATTCACAGAGGCGTAACAATGCCTTTACTTGTCGGTCTGCGAGGCCTCGCTTCGAGCAAATGCTTCAATCTTTTTCATAAAACACAGGCCTACGTTATTGAAATATCAAGCTTATGCGTCGTGCGGAAAAGGATCTGCCGGGCCAAACGAACGTGAGAGAGAACATCGCTGAATGAGGGTGTGGATTTCATCGTTCCTACATATAACAAATAAATTGACTAGAACAGTTATCCTGTTATATAATTGCGAAAGCTTGGGAATGTGCGATGCGGGTGTAGGGCGCACATGAGAGTCAAAAAAATAATGCGGCTGGCGAAATGCTTAAGCCGGTAAAGATCACCAACGAAGGGGAGACATAATGAATATCGTTAAATCCACCATTATCGGTGCGGCTTGTGCTGCGCTTATTGGCATTGCGGGGACATCTCCTGCATATGCGGATGATCCGGAAGTATTCAAGATCGGTGGGGTTGTGCCCTTTTCAGGGCCTTACGGAATTATTGGTAAGGGCATGAAACAAGGCGCGGAACTTGCTATTGAGTTGCGCGGCGGAAAGGTTCTCGGCAAGCCGGTTGAGGTAACCTGGGAAGACAGTGAAACAAAGCCGCAGCCTGCCGTACAAAAAGCTACGCGCTTGATTTCCTCTGGCGCACAGATGATTTTCGGCGCGGCAAGTTCTGCGTCAACGGCGGCCCTTCAGGGGATTACGGAACAACGTAAAATTCCGCTTTTGGTTACAATCTCCGCCGATGACAAGATTACACAGGCAAATGGATATCGGTATACCTTCCGGACGTCCAATACGCTTGGTATGGAAATCCGTATGGCGATGGAATTCACCAAGGCGGCGGGTCTGAAGAAAATCTACGCGGTTGGCGCTGATTATGCCGTCACCCGTGATGGCTTGGAGGCCTATAGCGCGGCTGCCGAGGAAGCAGGCGTCGAGATTATAGGCGTTGATTTCGCTCCGCTTGGAAATCGTGATTTTTCCGTCATTATTGATAAAATTGCTAAGACGGATGCTGATGGCGTTGTTCTTATTGTGACGGGCAGCGATGGTGTCACCTTCCTGAAACAGGCCGGTCAGGCAGGCCTCGGTAAAACTAAGACCTTGTTTGGTCCGGTTCTGCAGGATGAAGTCCTGGCGGCTGCGGTTGGGCCCGACGCAGTAGGTGCCGCCTCAGGTGTTCGGTACCACTATTCTGTCGATAACCCTGCTAACAAAGCATTTGTTGAGGCATACCGTGCAAAATACAATGAATGGCCGGACAGCTTTGCCGGCGAAGCATTCGATGGTATGAGCTGGTTCCTGGACGCCGTGGATAGCACCAACTCCTGGAATCGGGAAGAATGGGTCAAAGCCTTTGAAGGCAGCGTCCGCGAGAACTCAGTGGAAGGCCGCAAGGAAATGCGTGCCTGTGATCATCAGGCACTGCAGGTCGGTCTCTGGGGCGTTGTTGAGAAAGGCGAAGCACCATACCCTGACCTTAAAATGAAGATCACGAACGTCTTCCAGCCGGAAGCACTGTTCCCCGAGTGCGCAGAATAGGCTGACTTAAGTACGGGCGGTCGCGCGTAAGCTCCGGCCGCCCCCACTCTAATTCCAGGTTAGGTGATCCGGAAATGTCCACCATTGTGATAGGCCTTTCTATGGGCATGCTGCTGTTTTTGCTGGCGGCGGGATTGACCCTTATTTTCGGCATGTTGCGGGTTATTAACTTTGCGCATGGTTCATTGTATATGCTGGGGGCATATCTCTCGTTTCAGATCGTGAATGTCACCGGAAACTTCTGGATCGGGTTGGCCATCGCACCGATTATCGCGGCCGTTATCGGCGCCCTGATGGAGCGTATCGCTCTGCGGCCGGTCTATGATCGTGACCATGTCTATCAGCTCTTGCTGACCTTCGGGTTCATTCTTGTTCTTGATGAGGCTGTCCGGATTTTCTGGGGCCTGGAATACAAGCAGATGTATCCGCCGGAACTTCTCTCCGGTGCGATCGAAATGTTCGGCAGTTCCGTGCCGAGTTACCGTTTATTCATTATTGGCTTTGGCGTGGCTGTTTCCGCGGCACTGTTCTTCATGCTTGATCGCAGTCGATACGGCATGATCATTCGCGCGGCCAGTGGCGATCCCGAAATGGTACGTACCCTTGGCATCAATGTTTCATTGGTCCGTACCGGGGTTTTCTCCTTCGGCGCTGGCCTCGCGGCCCTTGGCGGAGCTGCTGCTGCGCCCCTGTTTCCGATTGAACTGGGGATGGGTTTTAATATCATTATTGACAGCTTTATCGTCGTGATTATCGGCGGTCTTGGCAATATTCGCGGGGCGGTAATGGCGGCCCTGTTGATCGGGATGACGCGGGCCCTCGGGTATAGCTATGCGCCGAGCTGGGTCGATTTTCTCACCTTTATTCTGTTGATCGGAACTCTCATCCTCCGGCCGGAGGGATTGTTTAGTCGCAAGGGGCGGACGGCATGAACGCGCAACGTTTACTGGCATTTCTTGTCGCCATCATTATTTCTGCGCCTTTACTGCTCCCGGACGGGCAGGGTGTAGGCCTTGTGAACGCCATACTGATCTGGTCAATATTTGCGATCGGCTTTGATCTGGTGTTTGGGGTTGCGGGCATGCTCTCCTTCGGGCATGCGGCATTCTTCGGTGTCGGCGCATATACGCTTTCACTGCTCACAATGCGGATGGGCTGGGATTTTATTCCCTCGCTCGGAGCCGCCGGTGTGGTCGGTGGGGCGGTGGCGCTGGTGTTTAGCTATTTTGCAATCCGGGTTTCGGGGCTCTTCTTCGCGCTGTTGACGCTCGCCCTGTCGCAACTGATCTATATCATGGCTGGAACGAAGCTACGGATGTTGACCGGTGGCGTTGATGGTATCGCCGGTGTGCCGCGTCCGGATTTGTTCGGCATCGATTTCTATGATGACGGAAATTACTATTTCTTCCTGCTGGCCGTGTTCATCCTGGCATTGCTGATCTCAGGTCTTATCCGGATATCGCCTCTCGGTCAGGCGTTGAGAGCGATTAAATCCAATGAGGTCAGGGCGGAGCAGATCGGCTTCAATGTCCAGCGTCTGCAGCGGTCTGTCTTTACCATTTCCGGCATTTACGCAGGTGTCGCCGGAGGTTTGCTGGCGTCACTGATTTTCTATGTCGGTCCGCAGATGCTTCACTGGAGCACGTCCGGTGACGTCGTCATCATGGTTCTGCTTGGTGGGATGGGCACCCTGTTTGGGCCTATCCTCGGCGTCGCCATTTTCGAGATTATGCGGGAGTGGCTGTCAACCCAAACATCGCATTGGTACGGCATCCTCGGTCTCATCTTCATTGTTTGCACGATTGGCATGCCGAAAGGTATCGCGGGCCTGATTATGCAGCTCTGGGATCGTATTACACCGGGAGGCAAATCATGAGCGGCACATCAGAAGCCAAACATGTCCTGCGCTGTGAGGATATCGAGGTGTCCTATGGCGCGTTCAAGGCGGTTACCAATGTCACCTATGAGTTTAAACCCGGCCTGCTGTATGGTCTGATCGGGCCAAACGGGGCGGGAAAAACAACGCTTATGAATGCGCTGTCGGGACGTGCCCGGCTCAGCAAGGGGCGTGTTTTCCTGAACGATCATGAGATTACGAAGCAGTCTCCCCATGCCCGAACTTGGGCAGGCCTCGGCCGGAGTTTCCAGATTACCCAGATTTTTGCCGAGATGACAGTCTTTGAAAATCTGCGACTGGCAGCGCAGGCACATCGCTTCCGCTTGCAACCCTTCTGGAGTCCGGTCGGCAAATTCCGTGAGATCGCGAATGACGCGGAGAAAGTTCTGAGTGAAATCGGTCTGGAGAACTCTGCCCATGTTAATGCCGGGAGCCTCTCGCATGGGGATCAGCGCGCCCTCGAAATCGGACTGGCATTGCTGAGTGAGCCGAAAGTTCTGCTGCTCGATGAGCCGCTGGCCGGTGTCGGGCATGACGTCGCGGAAAAGGCAGTCGAGCTGATCCGTCGTGTGACGGAAGGACTGACGGTCCTGCTGATTGAGCACAACATGGACGTTGTCATGGAAATTTCCGACGAGATCATTGTCATGCTGGCAGGGGAAATTCTTGCATCCGGCGAGGCCGAGACGATCAAGCGTGATCCGCGTGTTCGAACCGCTTATCTGGGAGAGGAAGAATGAGCCTTCTGGAAATGCAGAACTGCAATGTTTTCTATGGCAAGGCCCAGGCATTGCACGACGTCTCGATTTCGGTGGGTGACGGCGAGGTAGTCTCCCTGATTGGCCGGAACGGCGCCGGTAAAAGCACGTTGCTGAAGGCAATCATGGGCCTGAATCCGATTAAATCCGGTACCCGCATGTATGAGGGCCGGGATGCGACCAAAATCTCGACAGAGATGCTAGGCCGGTCCGGTATTGCCTATGTGCCCGAGGACCGGCGGATCTTCGCCACGCTAAGCGTTGATGAGAACCTCCGGATTGCAACGGTTATGGGACGAAAGGGCGCTTGGGATCTGGAACGGGTCTATAATCTGTTTCCGCGGCTGAAGGAACGCATGAATTCGCGCGGCGATACATTATCCGGCGGAGAACAGCAGATGCTCGCCGTCGGGCGCGGGCTGCTTACCAATCCGAAGCTGTTGCTGCTGGACGAGCCGACGGAAGGCCTCGCGCCTCTGGTGGTTGCGGATCTGGTCAAGGCCATGGAGCTGATCAATGCGGAAGGCGTGGCAATCCTTCTGGTGGAGCAGAATCTGAAAGTGCCGCTCAAACTCGCCGAGCGGCAATATCTGATTGATAACGGGCATATCCGCTGGTCCGGAAAAACAGATGAACTGTTGGCGGAGCGGGAAAAAATCGAAGCACTCATAAGCCTCTAAACTTGGGAGTTAAGCGAATGTCAGATGTATATATCGTTGGAATAGGAATGTCGCAGTTCGGGAAGTTCTTGGACCGTTCCGTCAAGGACATGACTGCCGAAGTTGTTGAAGAGGCTCTGAAAGACTCCGGTCTGGAGCGGGATAATATTCAAGCCGCATTTTTTGCAAACGCCTCCCAGGCGGCAGTTGAGGCGCAGTATCTGGTGCCGGGGCAGATTGCCTTGCGGTCCGCTGGTTTCGAGGGGATTCCGATTACCAATATCGAGAATGCCTGTGCCAGTGCCAGTACGGCCCTCAACTCGGCCTGCGCCTTTGTTCAATCCGGACAGGGGGATGTCGCACTGGCTATTGGGACGGACAAAATGAATTCCAGGGATCGCGCCCGTTCTTTTGCGGTTTTTGATGGCGGGTGGGATGTACATACGGCGGAAGAATCCATCGCCCGGCTGCTGGATATGTCCAAGGGCATGGAACTGCCGCCGGAGGCTGAGGACAATGGCGGACAGCGTAGTGTTTTTATGGATGTCTATGCGTCGCTTGCCAAGAATCACATGAAGACTTTCGGCATTACGCAGGCCCAGATAGCGGCCGCCTCGGCAAAGAATCATACACATTCCTATCATAATCCGAAGGCGCAATACCGGAATAAAATGACGGTGGAGGAGGTTCTCAACGATCGTCCGATCTCCTGGCCGCTTACCCTTGCCATGTGCGCGCCGATCAGTGACGGCGCGGCGGCAGCCATTGTGGTTTCGGAAGAAAAGGCGCGTCAGCTTGGCTTGAGCCGTGCTGTGCGTGTTGCGGCCTCTGTCTTGAGATCAGGCACGAACCGCAAGCCCGACGAGTTCGATAAGCAGATTACGCATCTCGCCGCAAATGCGGCCTATGAAAAGGCCGGTCTGGCGCCGAAGGATATGGATGTCGCCGAGGTCCATGACGCGACAGCCTTCGCCGAGCTTCTTCAGGTTGAGGCGCTGGGCTTTTGTGACTTTGGGGAAGGCGGGCGGCTGTCTGCTGAAGGCCATACAACCATTGGCGGCAGTATCCCTGTAAACCCGTCCGGCGGACTTGAATCCCGCGGCCATCCCATCGGCGCAACCGGCCTGTCACAGGTTTACGAGCTTGTAACCCAGCTGCGCGGAGAAGCGGGCCCCCGTCAGGTGGACGGCGCACGGACGGCGATTGCCGAAAACGGTGGCGGGTTCATGGGCTATGAAGAAGCCGCCGCCTGTATCACCATTTTGCAAAAAAACTGATCAATTACGGGAGAGAAATTCGTGCGTGTCATTGATTATTTCGACCGGGGTGTCGCGCTGGACCCGGAAAGGGTTTGCCTGAAAGACAGCCTCATTTCACGCAGCTATGCCGAGGTGCAGGAACGCAACTACAGGATTGCCAACGCCCTGATCCGGCTGGGAGTAAAACCTCAGGCAAAAGGTGCGGTGTTCAGCTCCAACGCTGTTCCGGCATTTGAATGCTGCCTCGGGATGCTACGCGCCGGTGTCGTCTGGGTGCCGCTTAACGCCAAGAACGAGGTCAAGGAAAACGCCTATATCCTCGACAATTGCGATGTGGAAATTCTTTTCTATAACAGCGAGTTCGAAGAGAAGGCCGGGGAGTTCGCCAAACTCTGTCCGAAAATCCGGCATTTCATCTGTATTGATAAGGCTGGCGGACGGGGTGTCTATCTGGAAGACTGGATTGACGGAGAGGACAATACCGATCCCGATATCGATGGAGGTCAGGATACGCTCGCGTCGATCTTCTCGTCCGGCGGCACGACCGGGCTGCCCAAAGGCGTACTTTGGACCAACCGCGTCTGGGATGCCATGGTGACGGCTTTCTACACCACTATGCCGGCGAAAAAGCCACCTGTTCATTTGGTCGTCGCTCCGATGTCGCATGCCGCGGGTGTGCTCGCCATTCTTTCGATGGCGAATGGCGGAACGCAGGTCATACTGCCGCAGTTTGATGCGGAAATGGTGGCAAAAACGATCGAGAGCGACGGGGTAACACATTTGTTCCTGCCCCCGACGGCTATCTATATGCTGCTGTCCTATCCCGATGTCGCGAAGTATGACTATAGCAGCCTGGAGCACTTCATCTATGCGGCGGCGCCGATGTCTGTCGACAAGCTGAAAGAGTGCCTGAAAGTTTTCGGATCGGTTATGACCCAATCCTTCGGGCAGGCTGAAGCGCCGATGTTCTGCACCTATCTTTCACCTGAAGATCATCTCGTAATCGGTAGTAATACAAAAGAAAAGCGCCTTGCTAGCTGTGGGCGTCAGACGTTGCAGACCCGTGTCCGGATCATGGATGATGACGGCAATCTTCTGCCGCCGAACGAACGTGGGGAAATCGTTGTCAACGGGAACCTGGTTATGGCCGGTTATTACAAGAACCCCGAAGCGACAGAGGAAGTTTCCACCTTCGGCTGGCATCATACCGGTGATATCGGCTATGTCGATGATGACGGATATGTCTATATCGTCGACCGCAAGAAGGACATGATCATCACCGGTGGCTTCAATGTCTATCCGAGTGAAATCGAGCAGGTGATCTGGGGTCATCCTTCCGTTCAGGACTGCGCGGTCGTTGGCGCACCGGATGAAAAATGGGGGGAAGCCGTCAAGGCGGTGGTTGAACTCAAACCCGGCTACACGCTTGAGGAAGAAGAGGTTATCAGCCTCTGCAAGAAAGCCCTCGGTAGCGTCAAGGCTCCTAAATCGGTGGAATTCTGGAAAACTCTGCCGCGGACGCCGGTCGGCAAAGTCCGTAAAAAGGATATTCGCGCCAGCTTCTGGAAGGAAGGCGAGCGGGCGATCTAGGCTTCTGCGAGAAAGCGAGGCGGTTTGATCATATGACCCTGACATAACGATGAAAACGAGGGACGTGAGTAATGAATATTGCGGATTTCCTGCCACGTGTGGCGGCAGTTTACGGCGATAAACCGGCCATCTCCCTGGGAATGCGGCAGCTTCATACCTATCAGGAATTTGCAGACCGCGCGCGTTCTCTTGCCGGGGCCCTTCGCGGTGAGCTTGGGCTGAACGAGGGCGACCGGGTTGGCATCGCCATGACGAACACGCCGCAATATATGGAGATTCTCGTTGCCTGTTGGCATGCAGGACTTTGCGCAGTTCCCATGAATGCCAAACTGCATCCCAAGGAGTTTGCCTTTATTATCGAGAATGCAGGTGCCAAAGTCTGCTTTGTCACCGAGAACCTGACCAAGGGTATCAGTGACTTCTTGGAGACGATCGACGGGTTTGAACGGGTTTTCTGCGTCAGTGATGATGATTATGAGGCCCTGACGACGCATTCTCCGATAGAGATGGTGGATGTGTCGGAGACGGACCCGGCCTGGATTTTCTATACCAGTGGGACGACGGGACGGCCGAAAGGGGCGACGCTCACGCATCGGACCCTGCTGGCCATGACATTGCGATATTACGCGGATGTCGATCAGCCGTCGCCGACGGATAGCTATTTCCATACGGCCCCGATGTCTCATGCGGATGGCCTCTATGCCATTCCGCATCTTATCAAGGGATCGCATCATATCGTGCCGGAAAGCGGCGGATTTGATGTGGAGGAGATATTTGGCCTTCTTGAAACCTATAAGAACGCAACCTTCATGGCCGCGCCGACGATGTTGACGCGCATGACGAACCATCCGAAGGCAAGCGAGGCTAGGTCCGAGAATATCAAGACGATCTATTACGGCGGAGCCCCGATGTATCTGGAGGATACGAAGCGCGCCATTGCCACATTCGGACCTTGCATCATGCAGATTTTCGGACAGGGCGAGTCGCCGAATACCGGCACCAGCCTCAGCAAGGATTTGCATGCCGACTATGATAATCCGAAATATGAACAGCGGCTTTCAAGCGTCGGTCTGCCGAGGACCGGAGTCGAGGTTCGCATTTTCGATGAGAACGATAATGAGGTGCCAACCGGCGAAGTCGGCGAGATAGTCCTCAGGAGCGATGTCGTCATGGCGGGTTATTGGAATAATCCGGAAGCTACCAGCAGCACGATCCGGGACGGCTGGCTTCATACCGGGGATGTCGGGCTGCTGGATGAAGACGGATTTCTCACCCTGAAGGACCGATCCAAGGATATGATCATCAGCGGCGGAACCAATATATATCCCCGCGAGATCGAGGAAGTGCTGCTCATGGACAGCCGCCTGGACGAGGTGTCTGTGATTGGTCGTCCAGAACCCGATTGGGGCGAAGAAGTGGTTGCCTTTGTTGTACTGCGGGAAGGGGCATCGGTTACACCGGAAGAGCTTGAAGAGCTGTGCCTCAATAATATCGCCCGGTTCAAGCGACCGAAGGAGTATTTCTTCGTCGATCAACTCCCTAAAAGCAATTACGGGAAAATCCTGAAAACCGAACTCCGTAAGCAGCTTGCCGAAATGTAGATTTCCCGTCCTCTGTTGACAGATGCAGCGTAATTCCCGAATGTAATAAAAAACAACCAAGAATGAACTTGGCTTGACGGGAGTTAGACATGAGCCGGGTTTCCTTACGGCAAGAAGACGCAGTCGCTATTGTTTCCTTTTCCAATCCACCGGATAACTATATGGATGCGGAAACGGAAACCGAGCTTGCCGCCGTCCTTGATGCGATAGAGGCCGACGGCTCGATCCGCGCTGTCGTTCTGACAGGTGGTGAGCCGGATGTTTTTATCCGCCATTATGACGTCGGGATACTCCTCGATCGGAGCAAGATCATGCGGTCAAAGCAAATGACCTTTGATCCTGCGCGTCCAGTCCCGGCCTCTCTCATCCATAAATGTTATGACCGGATCGAGGCCATGGCGAAGCCTTTTATTGCGGCGATAAATGGCACGGCCATGGGCGGCGGGTTCGAACTTGCGCTGGCCTGCGATATCCGGCTGGTGAAGGACGGTCCCTATGACCTCGGGCTGCCGGAGGTAAATCTTGGCATTCTGCCGGGGGCAGGGGGGACGCAACGGTTGACGCGGCTTGTCGGGGAGGCCAAGGCGAAGGAACTGATGTTTCTGGGCCGGACAATGAGCCCGCGTGAGGTAAAGGAGGTCGGTCTTGCCAGTCTTTGTGTGAAGGGAGATGTCCTTGCGGAGGCACTGGACATTGCAAAGACACTGGCGCGCCGCTCACCCCGCGCCGTCGGACATATCAAGGATCTGATAACCGGCGTTTCATATCGATCCGGCGAGGAAGGCTCCGCGCGGGAGAGAACCCTGTTCTGCGATCTCATGGTGGACAACCGGGCCTTCGAGGAAATGTCGGATATGGTTGCGGGGAAGCGGGATATTCGCGATCCGGAGTTAATCAAGAACAAGAAGAAATACTGGTCAGATGAAAACAATTGATGCTGCGCAAGTATACCTGCCCGAGCTGTGGGCGACCCACGCCCGATTTTCTCCGGATAAGGAAGCTGTTGTCTGCGGGGAGGTTCGGCGCAGCTGGCGGAATTTCAATAACAACCTGAACCGTGTTGCAAATGCCGTCCGGGATCATGGATTGGGTCGCGGGGACAAGATAGCCGTTCTCATGGGCAATGCCGTTGAGACGCTTGAGGTGATGTATGGCGTCGTCAAGGCCGGTGCCTGCGTTGTTCCCTTGAGCAGCCTCCTGACAGCAGAGCAGATCGAAGGGCTGATCAATGACAGCGATGCAAAGCTGGTCATAGCTTCGGAATTCGTGCGAGAAAGGCTGGAGAAAGTGCGGGGCAATCTTCGTAATATTCCGAAGAATGGCTTTATCTCCGTGGGGTTTGAAGGCACGGGCTGGCAGTCGTTCGATCAGTTCGTTGAACATGTCGGTACCGCCGCGCCGATGGTTAGCTATGACATGTCCGATGAATTCAATATCATCTACAGTTCGGGCACGACGGGGTTGCCGAAGGGGATTGTCCAGACACACCGGGCGCGTCAGCACTGGTCGTACAGCAACGCCATAGAGATGCGGTTCCATGCGGATACCAGGGCGCTGACGACGACGGCACTCTATTCCAATGGAACCTGGCTCATGATCCTGCCGGCGTTGTTCGTTGGCGCAACCGTGCATATCCTGCCCGAGTTCAACGCGAAAGCCTTGTTGAAGACTGTTCAGGACGAAAAAATCACCCATACCTTTATGGTCCCGACACAGTTTATCCAGACTCTGGCGGATTCGGCCATGGACAGCGCCGATTTGAGCAGTCTTGAGTCTGTTCTTTGTGCAGGGTCACCGCTCAGGCCTGACACGAAAGCTGAGGTGCTCAAGCGTCTTTCCCGCAATCTTTATGAGCTATATGGCTATTCGGAAGGCTTCGGGACCATGAACCGCCCGCATCAGCAGAGCGCAAAACCCACCTCCGTCGGCACGCCTGTCCTCGGTTTCGATGTCCGGATTATAGATGATGACGAAAATGAGCTCGGCGCTAATGAAGTGGGGGAAATTGCCGGTACCGGCGCGGGCATGATGAAGGAATATCATAACCGGCCTGACGCAACGGATGCCATTGTCTGGCATGACCCTGCGGGTCGTTGCTACGTGCGATCAGGCGATATCGGCAAGCTCGATGAAGACGGGTACCTGTATATCCTGGATCGCAAGAAGGATATGATCATTTCCGGCGGCCTCAATATCTTCCCGGCTGATATCGAGACGATTATCGGGGAGAATGAAGCGGTGCTGGACGTAACCGTAATTGGAATTCCGCATGAAAAATGGGGGGAAACGCCTGTCGCTCTTGTCATTCCCAAGTCCGGCGCCAATGAGCAAGCCATACTGGACTGGTCAAATGAGAGGCTGGGGAAGCATCAGCGCATTGCGGCTGTCCGTTTCTGTGACGAATTTCCAAGAAATGCGCTTGGAAAAGTCCTGAAGCGCGAACTGCGGGATAGCTGGTAGGCTGAAAATAAGCCCTGAAAATTCCTGATGATCCGCAGTACAGCATTATTCCGGAATTGCCGCTTAATGCGATAGCGCTTCTACATCTGTTATGGGGCTGGAGTTTTTACTGTCTTCCACCCGATCTTTTCTCCGGTTGCGGGCCAGCAAGCTGTAGGCCGTTGGCACGACGAACAGGGTCAGCACCGTTCCGAAGGACATGCCGCCAACGATCACCCAGCCGATTTCCTGCCGACTTTCGGCGCCCGCACCCGACGCGAGGGCGAGGGGGATGGCGCCAGAGACCATGGCGCCTGTTGTCATCAGGATCGGCCGGAGACGAAGAGCGGCGGCTTCGACCACCGCGTCATGAATGGATTTGCCCTCATCCTGAAGCTGGTTGGCGAACTGCACAATCAAAATGCCATGCTTGCTGATCAGCCCGATGAGCGTTACCAGCCCAACCTGACTGTAAATATTCAACGTGCCGCCACTTAAATTGAGGGCGAGCAGCGCGCCGGTCATGGAGAGCGGCACGGTGAACATGATGATCAGCGGATCGACAAAGCTTTCGAACTGGGCCGCGAGCACGAGGAAGATGAAGCCCAGCGCCAGCAGGAATACGAAAAGAAGGCTTGTCCCCGCTGCCTTGAACTCGCGGGATTCACCGGCAAAATCGTAGCGTGCCGTCGGCGGGAGAACCTGCCTCGCTGTTGCCTCCAATGCGTCCAGACCCTCCCCGAGTGAATAGCCGGGCGCGATATTGCCGGTGATCGTTGCTGCGCGGAACTGGTTGAACCGGTTCAGGTCCTTCGGTGCCACCGTTTCACGCACGGAAACAAGGTTGGAAAGCTGTATCGGCGTGCCGTCACGACCACGGACATAAATGTCATTCAGGTCGCTTGCCGTCCGTCGGTCATCGGGCGCCATCTGGACAATTACGTCATATTGCTCGCCATTCTGGTTGAAGCGGGTCACCTGCCGACCGCCGAGCAAGGTTTCAAGGGTTCGTCCGACATTCAGGACGCCGGCGCCGGTATCTGCGACGCGCTCACGATCAACCTCGACATCAAGCTGCGGTTTGTTGAGCCGGAGATCGCTATCGAGATTCATGAGGCCCGGATATTTCTCCGCTTCCTCCAGAAATGCCTGAACATAATCATCCAGTGTTTCGTATGACTCTGACGTCTGGATAACAAATTCAATCGGCTTGCTGCGGGCACTCTGGCCGAAGGATCCGGGGTTATTGGCGAAAGCGCGGACCCCCGTAATCTTGCTGAGCTCCGGCTGTATGCCGCGAACGATTTCCATCTGCGTGCGTTCCCGCTCTTCCCAAGGCGTCAGTTGGGAAAAGGAGATGAGTTCTGTCACCGCCCGGGATCCGACAATCGCAAAATAATGCTGTACTTCCGGTATCCCGTCGAGCAGGGATTCAAACTCTTCGGCATAGCGCGCCGTGAAATTGACCGTTGATCCCTCCGGGGCGTTTCCTGCGGTAAAAAGCACGCCCCGGTCTTCAATCGGCGCCAGCTCTGATTTGAGGCCCGTCAGCAGAAAATAGCTCCATCCGGCGACGAGGAGAGCGACAATCACCACGACGGGCCGTATTTTGAGAGTTGTGACCAGAACCTTTTTGTAGCCATTGTTAAGGGCCAGCAAGCCGTTTTCGAGGAAATTATAAAGCCGTCCGTGCTTTTCATGGCTTTTCAACAGGCGGGAGCACATCATCGGACTAAGGGTGAGGGCGACAAAGCCTGACACCAGCACTGCTCCGGCCAGGGTCAGCGCGAACTCGGTGAACAGCGTGCCCGTGCGTCCGGGCGCGAAGGCAACCGGCACATATACGGCAGCCAATGTCAGCGTCATAGCCACAACGGCGCTCGAAATCTCCTTGATGCCGACGATGGAGGCCTTGATTGGCGCCATGCCTTCCTCCACATGACGGTGGATATTTTCAAGCACGACAATGGCATCGTCGACCACCAGACCAATGGCCAGCACCATCGCCAGCAGCGTCAGGGTGTTGATCGAAAAGCCCAGCATCTGCATGAGAGCAAACGCGCCGATCAGCGAGACAGGGATTGTGATCAGCGGGATGATCGTCGCCCGGAAAGTGCGTAGAAAGAAGAAAATAACGATAACCACGAGGGCGACCGCCTCTGAAATGGTTGTATAAACCGCCTTGATCGACCTGTCGATGAAGGTTGACTTGTCATAGGCAATGGTCACGCTCATTCCGTCCGGAAGATCATTTGTCAGCGCTGGCAAGACTTCCTGCATCGCCTTGGATACGTCCAGTGGATTGGCGGTTGCCTGCTTGACGATACCAAGGATCACCGCATTATCACCGTTAAATCGGGTGACGCGTCGCTCATCTTGCGGGCCAACCTCAACACGCGCAACATCCTTGATCCGTATCAGGAGGCCGTCAATATCCCGGATGACAATTTTCTCGAACTGTTCCGGTGTCACCAGCCCGGTGCGCGATAGCACCGTGAATTCCCGGTCAAGGCTTTCGATACGCCCCGCAGGGACCTCGACATTCTGCTGGCGCAGGGATTCCTCAACATCCTGCGCAGTCAGTTTGTAGGCCGCGAGCCGCGCTCGATCGAGCCAGATCCGCATGGCATAGCGCCGCTCGCCAAAGATACGGACTTCGGCGACACCCGGAATATTCTGCAAACGGTCGCGGACATATCGATCCGCGTAATCGGAAATTTCAATCGGAGAGTGGCGGTCGCTGGTGAAGGCAAGGTAAATAATCGACTGCGCGTCCGCCTCGACCTTGGCGATGACGGGCTCCAACACTTCCGCCGGTAGCCGTCCACGGACACGCGAGACACGGTCGCGTACGTCACTCGCCGAGACATCCGGATCGACACCGAGGCGGAAGCGCACGGTTATACGGCTCTCCTCTGGCTGGCTGCTGGAACTGATGATCTCGATCCCCTCGATACCAGCGATCGATCCTTCCAGTACCTGCGTTACCTGTGTTTCGATAATTTGCGCACTTGCTCCGGGATAGTCTGTGCGAACCGAGACGATCGGCTCATCGATATTCGGATATTCCCGGACCGTCAGCTGCATGTATGACACAAGACCGATCAATATGACGATCAGGCTCATGACCGTTGCAAACACCGGCCGCCGAATAAAGAATTCAAAGATGTCCATGTTAGCTGTCCGCGCCGAGCTTGATTATTTCGACGCGCGTGCCGTTATTTACCTGCTGATGACCGGCCGTGACAACGACTGCCTCACCATCAAGGCCCTTCGTCACTTCGGCCAGGCCGGAGAGACGCTGCCCCAGCTCGATCTCCGTCAGAACCGTGCGGCTATCGACGACAGTGTAAACATAATGTTTGCGGTCGCGGGCAAATATGGCGGATTCTGGGACAATTACTGAATTTTCACGGCGATTAACGATAATCTGAACGCGGGCGAACAATCCCGGGAACAGGATTTGGTCCGGATTCGGGATACGGGCACGGAGCCTGACGGCGCGGCCATTTTCATCGACAATCGGATCAATGACATATATTTCCCCGTCAAATGTCCGGCCGGGGCGGGCGTCAACCGTGACACGGATTGCCTGCCCAGGGTGCAGGCTGGAAAGTGAGAGTTCAGGTACACGGAAATCAACTTTTATCGGATCAATATTGACAAGCTGGACAAGATGATCGCCCGGCGTCACATAGGCCCCGATGCTGACGGACCGCAGGCCGACAACTCCGGAAAAGGGAGCCTTAATCATCGCTTTTTCAAGACGAGCCCGTGCCAGCGCCAGATTTGCCTCGGCGGCCTGATTGGCGGCGACGGCCTCATCGCGGGCGCGCAAGGTTCCGGTGCCCTGACTGGCGAGCTTGTTGGCCCGCTCCAGATTGGTTTTTGCAAGCGTCAGGTCGGAATTGACCTTTGTCAGTTCCGCCCGCAGGATACTGTCATCCAGTTCCACAAGTGCATCCCCCGCCGCCACATTCTCGCTCTCGTCAAAGCGGATTTTCTCAACCCGTCCCGCGATTTCCGATGAGATGATGACGGCTTCGTTGGGCTGCAGGGTACCGACGGCCCGGATATCTTCAACGACCGGTCCGACCGTAACTTTCTCCGCTTCCACAGTAACGACTTTTTCCGTGGTCGCGTTGGCTGCATTGGCGGCGGGCGCCGCGCTCATTCCCTGTTCGTTGAGGTAATAATATCCCCCACCGACAGCCGCCGCGGCAATCACCAACACTGCCCAAAATGTTTTGCTGTTCATCCGATTATGTCCCGGTTTCCGGTTCTCGCAAATTGGAACCAGACAAAAGTATTTTATGTTTTCTGCGGGCAACCGTCAAATTCAATCGTCGATGCTGCTGGGACTGATTATAGCTGCAAAAATCGTTTCGGGCTTAAGGCGGAGATGATGTTCGACGGCAATAAGCTCGATCTTCCAAGACAAAGGGCTGCGCTAAGTGAGGCGAGGGCCGGGGCCGTCTGCATACCATAGCCGCCTTGTCCGGCCAGCCAGAAAAAGCCATCCGCCTCCCCATCGAAGCCAACTACCGGCGTGCGGTCGGCAACAAAACTGCGCAGTCCCGCCCAGCTTTTCTCGACCCGGGTTACAGGGATTGTCACTGCCTTCTCAAAGCGATCCAGCCCTTCGGCCATTACCATATCGTCGGGCCAGGCGTCGTGGGGTTCCACCGGATCCTCATCCGCCGGGGAGACAAACAGCTTTCCCGCCTCCGGTTTCGCATACCATTGTTCCGATGCGGTGACAAAAAGGGGCCAGTTTGTAATGTCATGATCGGGCGGCGACGGGAGCAGGATGGCGCTCCGGCGCATCGGTGACAGGCCGACTTTTCGAACGCCTGCCATGTCGGCAACAACATCGGCCCAGGCGCCCGCGGCATTGATCAGGACGGGAGCCTGAAAATTACCGGCGGGGGTTTCGACATTCCATTTGCCATGGGAAAAAGTGATTTTTCTGGCTGGCGCATTCGTGATGATCCTGCCATTCCGCTGGCGCAAGAGTCGGGCATATCCCTGCAGCATCCGATCGACATCGATGTCTTGGGCGTTTCGCTCCATCGCGGCGGCGGCAATCTTGTCCCGGCGCAGAATGGGAACGAGTTGCACGGCCTGGTCGGGACTTATTCTTTCCATCCCTTCAGCGCCTTCAAGATAGCTCTCCAGCGCCGCCAATTCATCTTCCGCCGCGAACATCAATTCACCGCGCGGCGACAGCAGGGAGTTTTCTGAAATCCCTTCAGGTTCTCTCAACACAGGTTCCGCCAAGGCATTAAGCGCGCGCAAGGTGGCGTTCCCGTAGTTGCGGATAAAGATCGCGGCGGATCGGCCGGAGGAGTGATAGCCGATAGCATCCTCTGTCTCCAGAACGGTCACACTGGCGTCCGCAGAAAGCTCGGCCGCAGCGCTTATTCCGGCGATGCCGCCGCCAATAACCAGAATGTCGCTTGTTGTCGTCATTGACCCTGAAATCCGGAGAGGAAGCTCGTCAAATTCTCGCCGAGTTCATCGGAGAGATACCCTCCTTCTTGTACCAGAAGCGTGGGAAGTTCCAATGTCGAAATTGCACTGCCCAGTCTTGCAAAACCGGGTGTCGTGATCGACAGCCCCTGAAGCGGATCATTTTCGTAAGAATCGAGCCCGAGCGCAATCACGATGCAATCGGCGCCAAAGGCCTGAATTCGTTTGAACGCCTTGTCGAGGGTCTTCAGATATTCATCATCGCCTGTTCCGCGCGGGAGGGGGAGGTTCAGGTTGTAGCCACGCCCGGCGCCCTCACCCCGCTCCTGCGTGCCGCCCCAGAAAAAGGGATAGAACCTGTCCGGATCGGCATGAATGGAGACTGTCAACACATCGCCTCTTTCATAGAAAATGCCCTGTGTTCCGTTTCCATGGTGAACATCCACATCCAGGATTGCCGGCTTTTTTCCGGCCTTGAGAAGATGCTCCGCGGCGATGGCGGAGTTGTTCAGGAAGCAGAAGCCGCCCGCATAATCGCTGAAGGCGTGATGGCCGGGCGGACGGCAGAGCGCATAGGCGGATTTCTCCCCCGACAGCAGGAAATCCGCTCCGGTAAGCGCCGATTGCGCGGACCAGTAGGCGGCCTCCCAGGTGCCGGAGGCGATGGGACAGGCGGTATCGGCTTGGTGGTATCCAGCCTGGCCGACGGCTGATTTGGGGTAGTTTGCGCGCCGTCTGTCCGGATGGACATTTGGAATGACCTCTTCCGAAGCGCCGTCAATCCGCCGCCAGCGCTCATATATATTGCGGAGAAACTGGAGATATTCCGCCGTATGAATGGCGGCGATGGGCCCTGCGCCATGGTCCTCTGGTGCTTGGACCTTACATCCGGCGGCGATGGCACCTTCTTTTAGGACATCGATCCGCTGGGGCTGCTCGGGATTGGGGTGCGCAACACCGCTGGACATGAAATTCTTTGGGTCATGGGCCCGTTGCCGGTCGTCAAGAATTGCTTTCATGATTTCCCTCAGTCAGTTTGACTAGAAATACGTATGTGATTGTCAGGCGGCGTTCGACTGGACGGGCAGGTCCGCTTCTGCCGCGAAGGCGTCGAGGGCCAAAACCAGGAGTTCCATAATCTCCCCGACATCCTCCGCCGTTGTAATCATCGGCGGGCAGACAAGAAAATGATCGCCGTTGTGACCGCCCCGACTTCGCCGTGAATAGATGATCAGCCCTTTGTCATAGGCTATGTCAACCAGTCTCTGGAACGCGTTCAGCTCTTTCGGAAGCGGTGCCATGCTCTGGCGATCCGAAACCAGCTCGAACGCGAGCAGTAGGCCCATGCCGCGCACGTCGCCGATGAACGGATAGCGGGTCATCAGCTTTTCAAGCTCGGATTTCAGCAATTTGCCGACTTTCGTGGCATTACTGATCATCCCCTGAATCTCGATTTCCTCTATCACCGCGAGACCAGCGGCACAGGCAAGCGGGTTTCCGGCGTAGGTATATCCATGCTGAAATCCGCCAGCGGCGAGAACCGGCTCGACAATCGCATCATGTGCAATCATCGCGCCGAGCGGCGCATATCCGGCGGCAAATCCCTTCGAGATGACAAGTATATCCGGCTCGACATCCCAATGCTCCGCCGCGAAAAAGCGCCCCGTCCGTCCGCCGCCTGTCATCACCTCGTCATGGATGAGTAAAATGTCGTACTCGTTGCAGATCTCCCGGATACGCCCCATATACCCGGCGGGTGGAACCAGTGCGCCGGTTGAGGCGCCGCCGACCGGTTCGACAATAAAGGCGAGAACGGTTTCCGGTCCTTCTTGCAGAATGCGCTCTTCCAGCATATTCGCGTAATGACGGCCGGTTTCTTCCAACGTCATGTCCAGCCCGTCGAGATAGGCGCGCGGCGCCGGAATTTTCGGCATCGGATGCATCATCGGATCGAACGGGGCGGTCATCGGTGCATAACCGGTGAGGGCCAGCGCGCCGAGCGTCCCGCCATGATAGCTCGGGTATCGTGAAATAATCTTGTATCGCTGGCTTTCTCCGACCGCGAGGGCATATTGGCGGGCCAGCTTGACGGCGCTTTCTACGGCCTCGGAGCCACCTGAGACAAAAAAGACTTTCTCCAGTCCATCTGGAGCAAGGGCCGCCGCCTTCGTCGCCAGCCGCTCAGAGGGTTCCGTCTCGAAATGCAGGCGATATCCGAAGGTGGATTTTTCCATCTGGCGGCGCATGGCTTCCAGGACATGCGGGTTCGAATGGCCGATATTGCAAACCATCGCGCCGGAAGAGCCGTCAAGATAGCGCTTGCCATCCACGTCCCACATATAAATTCCCCGCGCCTGCGCCAGTGCGGGGCGGCGCAGCCGGGTTTGATAAAACAGGTTGCTTTTGGGCCGTTCGGTCATGCCGTCTCTCCGGGAAGGACAACGCAGTCCTCGGGGCGAACACGGATGGAAACAGCCTCGCCAACGGAGAAGGGGGTTGTCTCGATCATATTGATCGCCTGCAACTGCACACCTCCGACACGCAGGAAGTAGCGGGCAGCCTGTCCCTGGTAATCGACGGTTTCAACGCTCCCCTCGATGGCAAAGCGATCGTCTGCTGCCGTGGCCTGAGGACAAAGGTTGAGTTTTTCCGCGCGGATGACGAGCTTGACCTGCTCGCCTTCTTGGACGTTGCGTCCCCGGTCTTTGGGCAGGGTAATCGCACCAATTTCGGGGACCTCCAGTGTGACGCTGGTCTCCAATGCCGCCGTACAGCGGGCGTCAAGAATATTGGATGTTCCCAGAAAGCGGGCAATGAATTCACTGGCCGGATTGTTATAGACTTCTTCAGGCGGGCCGACCTGTTCAACGCGTCCTTCGGACATGACGATGACAAGATCGGACATGGCAAGGGCTTCGGACTGGTCATGGGTCACGAAGACGGTTGTGATTCCCGTCTGCTGCTGAATGCGCTTGAGCTCGATCCGCATATCCTCGCGCAGATTTGCATCGAGCGCGGAGAGTGGCTCATCCAGCAACAGCACGTCGGGTTCGATAATGATCGCGCGGGCGAGGGCAATACGCTGCTGCTGTCCGCCGGAAAGCTGTGCGGGGTATCTGTCTCCGACGTCTGGTAGTTGAACAAGTTCCAGCACATCTTTGACCCGTTTTGTGATATCCGCTTTTGAAACGTCGCGGTATTTAAGGCCGAAGGCGACATTCTGGGCAATTGTCTTGTGGGGAAACAGCGCATAGTTCTGGAACACGATCCCGAGGTTGCGCTTATGAATGGGGAGGTCGTTCACCCGTTCGCCGCCGATGGTGATGTCCCCTTCCGTCGGGTCAAGAAGCCCGGCAATCATGCGAAGGGTTGTCGTCTTGCCGCAGCCGGACGGTCCGAGAAGCGTGATAAAACTTCCCTCCGGTATCTCCAGCGACATGGGATGAACGGCGGTAAAGGCCCCGAAGCGCTTGACGATATTTGTTAGGCTGACGACACTCACGAACAATCTCCTTGACTGAGAATGAAGGGCTCCCCGCCCGCCGGAGCGGATGGGGAGCGATTGGGCTTAGTAGCCTTTCTGGATACGACCGAATTGCTTCGACCATTCCTGTTCATGATCGTTCCAATAGGTCGGATCAGCGAATGTAAGGCCGTCCAGCGTGCCGGTCGGATCAAAGGCCGGCAATTTCGGAATTTTCTCGCCCAGCTCGACTTTTTTCGGATCGAGGGCCGGCGGATAATTCTGGCCTTCCGCCACCGCAATGGAAGTTTCCGGCGCCAGCATGAAGTTCAGAAGTTCCTCGCAGGCCTCCATGGGGGAACCCTTGATGACGAACAGGCATTCCTGCCAGCCGAACCCGTTGGGTGGATCCATATAGCCGATGTCATGCCCCTGTTCCTGAAGGGCATAGACCCGTCCGGACCAGGCTTCCGTTGCATAGATTTCCTCTTCTGCGAGCAGGCTCATCAGTTCCGCACCGGAGCTCCAGTATTTGAGCAGCAGGTCGCGGTTCGTACGAATGGCATCCCAGACCGCATCCATATCCGTTGCGTTGTTCGGGTCCTGCCCGGTCTGCAGGGAGCCGTACCAGATCCGCGTCCGCCAGTCACCCCAGGCACCGAGCTTGCCTTTCAGCTTTTCGTCGATCAGCAGCTTCGCGCCCTTTTCCTTGGCCTCTTCGTCCGAGATATGCTTGCGGTTATAGGCAATCCCGGTCGTGCCATAGTCATAGGGAACACAGGACAGCGTTCCGTCCGTCACCTTGCGGAAGACATTCGTCAGCTTTGGAATGACAAATTCAAGGTTCGGGATGTTTTTCTCGTTCAACTCGCTGGTCAGGCCGAGATTGTTGTACCGGGCATAGTCGAAGACCCCGGACAGATGAGCAATGTTGTATTCGCCCGGCTGACTTGCCTTGATACGGGAAATATACTCATCGCCGCTGCCGAAAGTGCCGTCAACGACCTTGATCCCGGTCTTCTTGGTGTAGGGGTCAAACGCATATTTGCGGAAGGCCTCGGAAACGACGCCGCCCCAACCGTCGAAGCGGACTTGCTCCGTTGCCGCCAGGGCATTCCTTGCATAAGGCGTGGCCACGCCATAGGCGAGACCTGCCGCACCGATCAGGCCGAGGAAAGAGCGTCTGCTCAAATCTCCGTTATTGTAGCGCTCCAGTAATCTTTCATAGCGTTTCGAATTATCCATTTGATACCTCCTGGGTTGTAAAATTTCTTAAGAACGTGGGTTATCCACCACTTTTTGTTGACATCTTCCGGACAATCGCAATTCCGATCAGCGGCAGGCCGACGGTCAGGAAAATCATGACGGTGCCGAGCGCATTGATCTCCGGCGAGATCGAATTGCGCAGCATGGCAAAAATCTGGGTCGGAACGGTTTCGACACCGCCCGGTTTCCAGAACAGGGTGCCGGTGATGTCGTCAAAGCTGATGGTGAAGGCGAACAGCATACCGGCAAAGACCGCCGGCGCGAGCAGCGGCAAGGTGATCTGGAAGAAGGTTTGCCGCGGACTGGCGCCGAGACTCATGGCCGCTTCCTCGACGTCGCGGCGAATGTTCACCAGCCGGGCCTGAACAACAAGGACGACGAACGGCAGCGTAAAAATCACATGCCCCATCAGCAGCAGGAAAAAGCTCTTGTTGATGGACAGCGCATTCAGGAACAGAAGCAGAGCCACCGCCAGCACGACCTCGGGCACCAGGATCGGCGCAATCAGCAGGGTCGAGATCATATTCTGTCCCGGCACCTTATAGCGGATAAGCGCGAGGCTGGCGAGGACACCGAGGGTCGTGGAAATGATGGCGGTTAGCGCCCCGAGAAGAAGCGATGTCTCGAAGGCACGCAGGATCGCATCATTGTTCGCCAGCCTGATAAACCAGCGGAACGAGAAGCCGGTAATCGGGAAGCTTCCAAACTGATTAGCATTGAAGCTCAGCAGGATGACAACGCCGATCGGCAGGAACATGAACAGATAGACCAGGAGCGTCCAGAATCGAAGCAATATCCAGCTCATTTGCCCAATCCTTTCATTAGCTGCCCCATCCCGAGGTAATGGTTATAGATAATGACCAGAGCGCCCAGTACGGCAAGCAGCATCAGGGAGAGGGCCGAGCCGAGCGGCCAGTCGAGCTGGGTGATGATGGCTTCGAAGACGAGATTTGCGAACATCGCGTCGGAGGGACCGCCGAGAATAATCGGCGTGATATAGGTTCCCGCGGCGAGGACGAAACAGAGCAGTCCGCCGGCGGCAAGCCCCGCAATTGAGAGCGGTAAAGTTACCTCGAGGAAACTCTGCCATCCCGTTGCCCCGAGGGATCGGGCGGCATCTTCCAGCGTTGTGTCAATGCCTTCAAGGCTGACATAGATATTCAGGATCATGAAGGGGAGCAGGAAATGCACGAGACCGAGAACAATCGTCACCTGATTGTAGAGCATCTGGATCGGCTCATCGGTAAGTCCGAGTGTTATCAGCAGCGTGTTCAGGGCGCCGGAAACGCCCAGAATATTGATCCATGACATGGTGCGGATGATATAGCTGATCCAGAACGGCAGCATGAGGAGAAGCAACAGCAAGGCCTTGTGGCCCTTGGATCTTGCAATGAAGTAGGCGGCTGGATAACCGAGAATGGCGCAAACGACAGTGGTGATCGCCGCAATCTTAAGCGTGTAGAGCAGGATATCCCGATAAAAGGGATCGGTCAGCGCTTCCTGCCAGTTGTCGAGATAGAAGCCGACCTGATCCGCGCCGGTCGAGGTGCGCAGCCAGAATGAATAAACGACGATAAAGAGGAGCGGGATAATGAGCAGCAGTGTGACCGCTGTCAGCGAGGGCGCCAGCAATTTCCATGGTTGCCGTGCTTCGCGCGTCTCGATTGTCATCAGGTCTCCCCATACCCTCAATAAATCTTCTGGATTAAAGGGTTACATAGCGGTTAGTATTGATCAAATAGATAATGGCAATGTTCAGTATTGATGAAATTTATATTCTATGGAAAAGACGGACCCGATCGAACGCCTCGCCCGTGAACTGGACTGGAACTTGCTCCGGACCTTCATCGTTATTGCTAAATCGAAAAGCTTGACTGAAGCGGCCGAGGTTCTGCGCCTGAAACAGCCGACCTTGTCGAGTGCGCTGAAGCGGCTGGAAAGTAGGGTCGGCAAACGCCTGATTGACCGTTCGCCTGGAAACTTCCGCCTGACAGCGGCGGGAAAGCTGCTGGAGCGGGAGGCCATTGAAATCCATGGAGCCATCCTGAGGCTTGGCACCCTGATGCGGGATGTGACGGATGAGGTGAGGGGGCATGTCCGGATTGCTATGGCCAGCCATGTTGTGAGCCCGCTGTTCAACGATACTCTCACGGAATTTCATGCGACACATCCTCATGCGACCTTGTCCATCGATGTGACCGCAAGCCGCTATGCCATCGAGAATCTGACTGCCCGACATGCCTCGCTGGCAGTGTGTTTGGTTCATGACCGCAGCCCAAAGCTGCGCTACCGGCGTATGTTTCAGGAATATTTCGGGTTCTTCTGCGGCCCCTCCCATCCGCTGTTCGGCAAGGAAAGCCTGACCATTGCCGATCTCGCGGGGCATTCGTCGGTCAGTTTTGTCACCGACCAGATGGATGATGCCCTGCGGCCCGTAACTCTGATGCGGGCGGAGGCGCATTTGAGCGACCGGGTTGTCGGAACATCCGCCCATCTGGAGGAAGTGCGGCGGATGATTATCGCCGGCCTCGGGATTGGTCCCCTGCCCATTCACGTGGTGCGCCGGGATATTGAGGACGGCCAGCTTTGGCAGTTGCCGCCATACGAGGATGTAAGGAAGATCGATGTCTATGTGGTCTGGAACCCCAAGGTGCAGATGAACCGTGCCGAGCAGGCCTTTTTGGAAGCCCTCCTTGCGCGGATTGATCGGACCGATATCAGTGAGCGCACCTACCGTTAAAATCTCGGGCAAGCCACAAAAAGTCACAAAAAAGGCCGGAAGACACTCCTGGTCAACCGGCCTTTTTCGCAGGTGGTGCCTGCCGTCCTATTGTGCGGTCATCTTGAGTGAGCCGTCGAGATATTCATTTGTATAGGATTCCGCCGGATCAAATGGCTTCTCCATGCCAAAATATGTTTCAATCAGATCGTAGGTGTTCTGAATACGCTCTCCATCGAAGAAACCCAGCCCTTCCGTCGTCGTCGTTTTGTCAGCCATCAGGTCCTTGACCCGCGTCCATTGATCATACATGGCTTTCTCATCAAGGCCGCTGGCCGCTGTCATCAGGGCTTCGACACATGGCTTCGGATCCTCGACACAGGCGCTGTAGGCGCGCTGGGTGACCGAGACAAAGGTGGCTACGGCCTCGGGGTTTTCCTTCATATATGTGGTATTGACGATGAAGGAGTTGCCATAGGGGTTAATGCCATACTCGCTCCAGCGGAGATGTGCCAGGTCATCTCCAAAGGCGGCAACCTTCGCATCATGGCCATTATAGAACTCGCTGATAATATCAACTCGGTCGGCAGCGAGGGAGGGATTCTTCGCAGGAGGCGCGAGATTGACGAAGCTGACTGATCCCGGCTCAAGGCCAACGGCTTTCTCGAACGCCGGCCAGAGAACACGCGCGGCATCTCCCGGAGGATTGCCGAGTGTGTGACCGGCAAAATCTTTCGGTTCCTTCATGCCGGAGGACTTTTTCCAATAGAGAGTAAGCGGCGAGTTCGCATAGAGGACCATGATGGCGGTCAGGTCCGCGCCCTTCGATTTGGCGACAAATGCCGTGCCCAGCTCGGCGATGCCGAATTCAGATGCGCCTGTGCCGACGGTCTGCGCGGCGAGGCCGGAGCCCTTACCACTATTCGCCGTCAGGTCGAGGCCCGCATCGGCATACCAGCCCTGTTCAATGGCGTAATATATGGGCGCGTGGTCAGCACCCGGCGTCCAGTTCAGGATCAGGTTTGCTTCCGCTGCCCAACTGGCAGTACCGGACATGCCTAGAAGCGCTGCGCCGGCAATCCATGTTTTTAAAATTTTCTTCATCGCTGTCTCCTGTTGTAGATAATGCTAAACGGGTACGGCTAAACAGTCTCAGGCGGCCACGGGCACTCAAATACAGTCGCTGTGGTCAAATTAAGTTGTCAGATCGTGCAATAATGTTATCTATGTCATAATGGAAGTCAATATCTATCCAACTGGTTGGTTGATTTAGAGGGAAAATGGCCAAGGTATCAGCGACGCAGACAGACGCGTTGGCGGAAGACGAGAAGGTGACGAAGAAGCGTGTGCCAGGCGCGACACGCAAGAAACTGCTGGCGGCCGGGCGCAAGGAGTTTGCCAACCGCGGCCTTGAAGGCGCGCGTGTGGATGAAATCGCAAAACGCGCGGGCGTAAACAAGCAGCTCGTCTATCATCACTTTGGCAACAAGGATGAGCTGTATCGGCATGTCCTTGAAAGTATCTATCTTGAAATCCGCAAGCGGGAGCAGGGGCTGAAGCTCGATACCTTGCCGCCGCTTGAGGCGATACAGAAGCTCGTTGAATTTTCTTTCGACTACACCGCAAAAAACCGGGACTTCACGGCGATGCTCATTGATGAGAATGTGCATAAGGGGCGCCATATGAAGGACATCAAGGACCTTGAGATTTTGCATTCACCGCTGATATCGGCAATCGAGCGGATATTGAAAAGAGGGGAGAAGGAAGGTGTGTTTCGCAGCAACCTCGATCCCGAGCAGCTTTATATGTCCATTGCGGGCCTCGGCTTTTTCTATTTCAGTAATATCTACACGCTGTCGGCAATCTTCGGGCATAAGCTGGATACGCAAGAGAAAATTTCCGAGCGAAAGGCGCATGTTGTCAGGCTGATAACAGACGCCGTTGTTCGATAAACGAGGAGTAAAATCAGGGCTGCCAGGAAATGATTTTGAGCCTCATTTCCATTATTGACAGCCGATATTCATCCATTTAATAATCAACCAACTGTTTGGATGATTATTGCTTGATCTGGGTAGGGGATGCGAATGGGCGAGGCAAGTGCGAAATCGAATCCTGATAACGAGATGTCGGTCCAGCGACGTCCGACCGGCTGGTTTGCCAGGCACTGGCCGCAGTTCATTACCAACCTGCCGCGATATTCCGTTGTTGCCTTTGTTCATATCATGGTTGTCGTTCTGTGGTATGCGGTGACGGCAACGGGTCTTGTGCATAAGCTGATCCTGCCATCCCCGGGGGAAACTTTCGCAACGCTCACCCAGCCGCAATACCAGTGGCTGGAAAACACCATGATCACCGCATGGGAGATATTCGCGGGATACTGCCTGGCGGTGGTTGTCGGCGTGCTTCTGGCGTTGCTGTTCTCCTGGTTCCGGAGCTTGCAGACGACATTGTTTCCCCTGTTCGTCACCTTTAGCATGATCCCGAAAATCGCCCTCGGGCCGCTTCTTATCGTCTGGTTTGGCTATGGCATCGGAACGAATGTGTTTTTTGCCTTTATCCTGTCGTTCTTCCCGATCCTGATTACCTCCGGGCGGGGCCTGCGGGAGGTGGAGCCGGACCTGCTGGACCTTGTGCGGGCGCTGAAAGGCACGCGCTGGCAGATTTTTCGCAAAATCCAGCTGCCGGGCGCGATGCCCTACATCTTCTCCTCTATGAAGGTGGGGGCGATTCTGGCGCTTGCCGGGGCGATTGTCGGGGAGTTTGTGGCGTCAAGCCAGGGTCTCGGCTATCTGATGATCCAGGTGCAATCGACACTGGATACCGCGGCGATGTTCATGGCGGTCATCTTGCTGAGCGTTCTTGGTATCGGTCTGTTCAGTTTTGTCACCTTGCTTGAGAGTATTTTCGTGCCGAAAGATGCACGTGTGGAAGGTCAGTCGTGAGTTCCGGTACTGACATGACGGCAGAGCTTGCCTTCAAATCCGCCCATGATCTCTCCCGTGCGTATCATAGCCGGGAGCTGTCACCGGTTGATGTGACAGAAAATCTGTTTGCAAGGTTGGCGCAGCTGGAGCCTGTGCTGAACGCTTTTTGCGTTCTGGATCGGGAGGCGGCGCTGGAAGCGGCGCGGGCATCCGAGAACCGATGGAAGGCAGGCCATCCCTTAAGCGTCATTGATGGTATCCCGGTTTCCGTCAAGGACATTATTCTGACAAAGGGCTGGCCGACATTGCGGGGATCGCTGACGATCAGCCCTGATCAGCCATGGGATGTTGATGGTCCTGCCGTGGCGAGGCTGCGCGAGGCCGGCGCCGTCATATTCGGCAAGACGACAACGCCGGAGTTTGCCTCAAAACCGGTGACTAACAGCGCCCTGACCGGCATTACTCGCAATCCCTGGAACCCGGCACTCACGCCCGGCGGTTCCAGTGGCGGGGCCGCTGCCGCCATTGCTTCGGGACTCGGGCCGCTCGCGCTTGCAACAGATGCGGGCGGGTCCATTCGAATTCCGGCGAGCCTGTGCGGCGTTTTCGGGCATAAGCCAAGCGGTGGCCGCGTGCCGATGTTTCCGCCGACGCCTTATGCGAGCCTTGCGGGCTTTGGACCGATCACGCGGAATGTGACCGATGCGGCGATGATGCTGAGCGTGATCTCTCGCCCTGATACGCGCGATTTCGGTGCCATACCCTATGATCCGGTCGCCTATGAGGAGAGGCTGGACGATCGTGATTTGTCTGCCTTGCGCATCGCCTACAGCCCGACCATGGGCTATGCGAAAGTTGACCAAGAACTTGAAGCCGTTGTCAGGAGTGCCGTTGATAAACTCGCGGCCAATGGCGCCAATATCGATATTGTCGATAAGGTTATGGAGAGCCCGATTGAGTCCATGGAGCGGCTCAAGAAGGGTTTTGCCGACTACGCGTTTCGTCATCTTGGGCCTGAGACCATGGCGAAGGTAGATCCTATGATCGCCGCGGAGATTGAGGCATCGCGCGGGGCTGATCTGGCCACGCATTTTGATGCGGAAATGGAGCGGGCCGAGCTGCACCGGCAGATGGCTGAATTTCACAAGACCTACGATATCCTGCTCACGCCGGTGATCTCGGCGCAGGCTTTCCCGGCTGAACAGGATGCGCCCGAAGGCGGCGGACGGTATGACTGGATACCTTTTACCTCTCCGTTCAATATGACGCGTCAACCGGCGGCGAGCATTCCGTGTGGATTTGCCGCCAGCGGCATGCCCATTGGGATGCATATCGTCGGGCCACAGTTTGCTGATCTGACGGTCCTTCAGGCCGCGCGGCAGTTTGAGAAAATCCTGCCCTGGGAGGATATCAAGCCGCAATATGGAAAACAGGGTGTCGCGATATCATGACATCTGTTGACGCGCTCACCTTTGATGATCTGACGCCCGATGATATGGAGGCAGTTCTTAATCTTTCAGGGGAGGCGGGCTGGACACAGGTTGCGGATGACTGGCGGTTGATGATGGGGCTCGGCTATTGCGCCGGGTTTCGCGATCCCTCGGGTGTTCCGATTGCCTCCGGTGTCGCCCTGCCGATGGATGACCGGCATGGCTGGATCAGTATGATCTTGGTGACAAAGCAGTGGCAGAGAAAAGGACTTGCCACGAAACTGGTCGATAAATGCTGCGACTGGCTGGAAGAGAGAGGGATTACGCCACTGCTGGATGCCACGCCGGCCGGGCGCACCGTATATTCCCAGATGGGCTTTCACGATTTGCTCGGCATTTCCCGATGGCGGCGTGAAGATGGGGTTTCCGGGGGCGAGACGATAGCTTCTCCTGCACGGGCAGAGGCTTTGACCTGGATTGCGGACTATGATGCGAAGGTGTTTGGGGCGCATCGTCCCTCCATCCTCGGTGATTTGATGACGCGCGGTCCGGCATTTGTCGTCGATCACGAGGCGGGGTTTCTCCTCGGCCGGGAAGGGCGGGGCGTCACGCAACTCGGGCCGGTGTCGGCAAATGACGAGGCGGCGGCGAAAAGCCTGCTCGATACCGCC
>PAKP01000078.1 GCA_002706985.1 Sneathiella sp.
CCGCACCATTTGCCGCACCGGCCAGATAAAGGCTTTTGTCCGACCCGCCCAGAAAATTGCGCGGCGTATGACATTCCCCGCAATGGGTCAAAGCATCCACCAGGTACCCTCCGCGGGCCACCTGTTCTGTCGCATCGGAGGGCGGCACATAAGGACCCTCATCAAAAAAGAGAAGGCGCCAGCCCCATTGCAGCCAACGCCAGGAGAATGGCGGGGATACGTCATGGGGTTTGTTCTCCTGCACAACAGGAGGTAACGATATCAGATGCGCCTTGATCGCCAGCGCATCCTCGTCCGTCATCTTGGTATAGCTGGTATAAGGAAAAGCGGGGAAATAGGGATGACCTGACGGACCTATCCCCTCTTTCAGGGCTTTCAGAAATTCTTCATCCGTCCAGCTGCCGATACCTGTTTCCGGATCGCCCGTAATATTCGGCGTATAGAAAACCCCGAACGGGGTTTCCAAAGGCCGCCCACCGGCAAAAGGCTTGCCGTCGTTCTTGACATCGGTATGACAGCCATAACATCCTCCGGCTGCCGTAAGATAGGCGCCCTTATCGCCTTCTTCCTGGGCCCGGCCGTCCTGAACTCCCAATGTCAACAGGATAGCCATGGCGCCAAAAAGGGAAAAAGCGACCCCTTTGATCGGGGACCGCTTTTGTCCAATTCGAAACATCATTCCAAAAACCTGCTGCTGTTTAGTTTTTGGGCTTGCGGAACTGCTTGTGGCATGCGCCGCAGGTACCGCCGGTTTCCTTCAATGCCGCCCCCATCATATCAACGTCACCGGATTGAACCGCAGCTACCAGCTGCCCACTGGCCGCTTGGAATTGCTCTATATCCTGCTGGAAATCCGCTGCGTATTGGGCATCCCAGATTTCGGGTTTGGCGCGCGAAGCCTCGACACCGGAGCCTTCTGGGAAGAGGTTAGTCATATTTGCCGCGATCTCGGCGATTTCTTTTGCATTGTCGTTGAGGGCCTCAGAGTAGTTGGCCTCTCCTTTCACAACCTTCGAGATCGCACCCATATTTCCGCCAAGCTTCTTCATTTCGGCGATCCGGAAATCTGCTTCCTTATTGCCCGTGGATTCGGAATGCGCGCTGGCAATACCAAGGAACATGGCACCCCCTGCCAGTACAGCAATCGCGGTTTTGGTGAGCATTACTTTCATCTTTTAACTCCCTTGCAATTAAACTTCTAAACAAAATCATAGCATTCGTCCGGCTCTTCGAAACGACGCATTCACTCCGGTACGGTCACAACCATTTCCTCGCCGCCATATTCATGCAGCTTGTCATGCGCCCTAACACGCACTTTTTTGACATTCATTGGAAGGGACAGGGTCATGGAACGGGTAAAGGGCTGTTCGTCCACATGCGGATGCATGAGCACCCGGCTGCCAAGGCTGTTCCCGTCCATATCAAGAACCTCCCAGCGGTCCGCGTAATGATCCCATCCTTCATCGGCATGGCGAACTGTCACGCTGAACCGGAAAACGTCGGCATCGACCTTCACCACCTTAACGTCGATCACATCCACCTCTCCCGCAAAAACAGGGCTTGACGCAAATGTCAGGACACAGCAAAAAATGACGGCAAATATATTTTTCATATCCCGTTTTTTACCAATATAGTCTGACCTATGACCAAAATATCTTCCCTTTGCGTTTACTGCGGTTCCCGGATGCCGACGGACCCTTCTCATATTGACGCGGCAAAAGCCCTCGGACAAGCCCTTGCCGAAAATGACATCCGGCTTGTCTATGGCGGCGGCCATGTCGGGCTGATGGGTGTCATCGCCGATGCCACGCTGGCCGCCAATGGACAGGTTATCGGGATTATCCCCCGTCATCTACATGATATTGAAGTAGGTCACGAGAAATTGACAGAGTTACATGTCGTCGACAGCATGCATGTGCGTAAGGAAAAGATGTTTCAGATGTCCGACGCCTTCGCCGTATTGCCGGGCGGTCTGGGCACGCTGGATGAAACATTTGAAATGATCACATGGCGTCAGCTGCGCCTGCATGACAAACCCATCCTGCTGGTCAATCACAAGAAGTACTGGCAACCGCTGCTCGACCTCATGGAACATATGATCGAGGCGGGATTCGTCGAGGCGGAAGCGCGCGAGTTTTTTACAGTTGTCGAACGGCTTGAAGAGATCATTCCCGCCCTCATGAAAGAGCCGGAAGCGGAATTTAAGGCCGATATCTCAAAATTCTAGCGATAAAAGCCTGTTTTTTTGACGGAGAAGCTTGCACAGTTCGCCGTCGATGATATTTTGCAGCCGCAGAATAAACAACCCACAGTCTAAGAAGGACGTCGATATGGCCAAAATTCAAGTCAAAAATCCAGTCGTGGAGCTGGATGGCGACGAAATGACCCGGATCATCTGGGATTTTATCAAGAGCAAACTCATCCTCCCCTATTTGGATATCGATCTTAAATATTACGACCTCGGGATGGAAGCGCGCGACGAGACCGATGACCAGATCACGGTCGATGCGGCAAATGCAATTATCAAATACGGTGTCGGTGTCAAATGCGCCACGATCACGCCGGATGAACAGCGGGTCGAAGAATTTGGCCTCAAGAAGATGTATCGCTCTCCCAACGGAACGATCCGCAACATTCTGGGCGGCACCGTCTTCCGCGAACCCATCATCTGCTCGAACGTCCCGCGTCTGGTACCGGGCTGGACAGACCCAATCGTGATCGGCCGTCATGCCTTCGGCGACCAATACCGCGCAACGGATATGGTTGTGAAGGGTCCCGGCAAGCTGACCATGAAGTTCGAGCCTGCCGATGGCGGCGAAGCCCAGGAATTCGAAGTATTCGATTTCCCGTCCGGCGGTGTCGCCATGAGCATGTATAATCTGGATGATTCCATTCGCGGATTTGCTCGCGCCTGTATGAACTACGGTCTGAACCGGAACTGGCCGGTTTATCTCTCCACCAAAAACACCATCTTGAAGGCCTATGATGGACGGTTCAAGGACCTCTTTGAGGAAGTCTTCCAAAATGAGTTCAAGGCGGAATTTGATAAGCGCGGTTTGACTTATGAGCATCGCCTGATCGACGACATGGTCGCCTGTGCCATGAAATGGTCTGGCAAGTATGTCTGGGCCTGTAAAAACTACGACGGTGATGTGCAGTCGGATACAGTAGCTCAGGGCTTCGGCTCACTTGGCCTGATGACCTCCGTCCTGATGACCCCGGATGGCAAGACCGTCGAAGCCGAGGCGGCCCACGGAACGGTGACACGCCATTACCGCATGCATCAGCGGGGCGAGGAAACCTCCACCAATCCGATTGCCTCCATCTTTGCCTGGACGCGCGGTCTGCTGCATCGCGCCAAGCTGGATAGCAATGACGATCTGAAGAAGTTTGCCGAATCCCTTGAAAAGGTATGTATTTCGACCGTTGAAGGCGGCGAGATGACAAAAGACCTTGCGCTACTGGTCGGCCCGGATCAGCCATGGCTGACCACGAACCAGTTCCTCGACGCGCTGGATTCGAACCTGCAAAAAGAAATGGCCTGATTGGCTATAAAAGATCCAAAGAAAAAGCCGGCCTTTCAGAGCCGGCTTTTTTAAATGGATTAAAACCCGGTATCAGTCATCCGCCATCAGTTCGTCGTGACTTGCATCGCTTTCCGGATTTCCCTGCAACGCCTCTGAGAGGACGCCGGCATTTGCCAGAATTTTCTGCTCAATCGCCTTTGCCACATCCGGGTTTTCCTTCAGGAAGGCTTTTGCCTGTTCCCGCCCCTGACCGATGCGCTGACTGTCATAGGAGTACCAGGAACCAGATTTCTCGACAATCTCCGCCTTAACGCCGAGATCGAGGATTTCCCCGGTCTTCGAAATCCCCTCGCCATACATGATGTCAAATTCGATCACCTTGAACGGCGGGGCGACCTTGTTTTTCACGACCTTGACCCGGGTCTGGTTTCCGACAACCTCATCCTTCGCCTTGATCTGACCAATCCGGCGAATATCAAGACGTACAGACGCATAGAATTTCAGGGCATTGCCGCCGGTCGTCGTCTCCGGACTGCCGAACATCACGCCAATCTTCATGCGGATCTGGTTAATGAAAATCACCATGCAATTCGAGCGCGAGATGGAACCGGTCAGCTTGCGCAACGCCTGGCTCATCAACCGCGCCTGCAGGCCGACATGGGTATCGCCCATTTCGCCTTCCAGCTCCGCCTGTGGCACCAGCGCCGCGACACTGTCGACCACCAGCACATCAACCGCACCGGAGCGCACCAGCGTATCGGTAATCTCGAGCGACTGCTCCCCTGTATCCGGCTGGGAAATCAGCAGTTCATCCACATCCACGCCGAGCTTGCGCGCATACACCGGGTCTAGCGCATGCTCTACATCGATAAAGGCACAGGTTCCGCCCTGCTTCTGCGCTTCGGCCACCACATGCAGCGCCAGGGTGGTTTTACCGGAACTTTCCGGCCCATAAATCTCGACCACACGCCCCTTGGTGAGCCCGCCAATGCCGAGCCCGATATCAAGCCCTAGCGATCCGGTCGGTATCGCCGCCACATCCAGGGTCTCCTGCTGGCCAAGCCGCATAACCGATCCCTTGCCAAAGGCCCGATCGATCTGACTTAAGGCCGCTTCCAACGCTTTTTTCTTGTCCATGCCACCTGCTTCAACGAGCTTCAGAGCTGAATTTACCATCGATCTCCCCTTATTCCATAGGTCCGTAGCGGATGCAACTGCTGTAAATGTACATGTTTTGTTCTCATTTGCAAGAACTTTATAAAACATTGTAAAATATGGGAAATTACAGATTGTTTCTGATTTGTTCCAATCCAAATCCTCGATATTCCCTTCCCTTTGAATCAGATTCTTTTATTTTCTATATATGATAGATTCGGATGGAGCTATTTTTCCTTGTTGAGGATCCTAGCATCTTCTTTTTTGGGCAACCGCTTCTTTTCCATATAAACCGGTCTGGATCAATCCCTCTGCCTGAACTTCATGATTCTCCAATGACATTCTTGAGCCGCTCTGGTCCGATTTATCGAAAAGAATGAACACGGTAAGGAAAATCTATATGCCGGATATTGATTCATACCACTTGATCCAAGCCTCCGTCTCCTCCTCGTAGGAGGTGCGGATGCCACCACATATACCTCCCCGACCTTAACAGATAATTGGCACCTAATTCACACTTTGATTAGAAGAATAATTTCAAAGCCTAGCCCGAAAGCGCCGCGATATCGCCGATCACACGCACTCTTGCCCGGATTGCATGGCCGGGAATGTAGGCGATGGGCAGATCCTCCATCTCGATGGTTTTGAGCGAATCTGCCGCCGCGCCCGAACTGATCGCCTTTTCCTCGGCGATCTTGAGCGCTTCGGCCAGCGCCTCATCACGGGAAAGGCCCTGGAACACCTGGTCCGCCTCGCCGCTGATCTGGGCGATGGCCGCACCGACCGCATTGGCGACAGCGTAATTCTCGACATGATGAACCCGCGAGATGCCAGGAATTTCGGTCGGGATCAGCGGCGCCCCGCCGCCGACGGCAATCAGCGGCACTTCCGTTGCCTCGGTCTTGATGCGGTCCACATTGCTGGCGATGCGTTCATGGACGATGGCGAGAATGTCATCGACATAGCCCGGCGCGAGATCGGCAATCTTGCTCGCCTCCCCTGCCTCCATCAGCCCTTTCGAGACGGCGACGTCGGTCAGGGTCAGCTGCTTTCCACCGAACACCCGCGCCTCCTCTGTCAGGCGGAAGCCGACGCTGTCCGGGCCGACATCCAGCGGATCGTCATGCACCCGCGTGCCGCCGCCGATCCCGATGGAAATCAGGTCCGGCATCCGGAACAATGTGCGTACCCCGCCGACGGTGACCGTGCTGTTGGCCTCCCGTGGGAAGCCGTTCACCAGCGATCCGATATCCGTAGTCGTGCCGCCGACATCGCAGACGATGGCATTCTCGATCTTCGAGAGAAACGCCGCGCCGCGCATGCTGTTGGTAGCACCGGAGGCAAAGCAGTAGACCGGGAATTTCCGCGTCATCTCCGCATTGGTCACCGTTCCGTCATTGAGCGCGATATAGAGCGGCGCGGTGATGCCAAGCTGTTTCAGCGCGTCCTGAAAGGCGGTTGTCGCCTCCTCCGCGAGATCGAGCAGCGCCGCATTCAGCAAGGTCGCATTCTCCCGCTCCAGCAGGCCGAGACGGCCAAGGCTATGTGAACAGGTGATACGGATGCCGGGGCATTCGGCCTCGATAATCTCTCTTGCCCGTTCCTCGAATTCCGCATTGAGCGGCGAGAAAACGGCGCTGATACCAACGGAGGTGATCCCCGCCGTGCGGATTTCACAGGCGACCCGATGAAGTTCCTCCTCATCGAGCGGGACAATCTCCCGCCCATCATACTCATGACCGCCGCGCACCAGATAATGGCCGCCGTTGGCAATCGCCGCTACATCGGCGGGCCAGTCAACGAAGGGCGGCAGGCTCGCCGAGGCCGGGAGGGAGAGCCGCACCGCCGCCACCTTGTTGAGCCGCCGCCGCTCGACCACAGCATTCAGGAAGTGGGTCGTGCCGACGGTGACGGAGCTTGCGTTCTTTGCCTCCGGCCCGACCAGATCGATCAGATCTTCAAGCGCCTTGCGCACCCCGCCGGTGACATCGCGGGTGGTCGGGGTCTTGACCGCGCCAACCACTTTATCCTGATCGACAAGAACCGCATCCGTGTTCGTTCCGCCGACATCTATGCCAATGCGTTGCATGAGAATTTCCCTCTAAAATACTGATTTATAGTCGAAATCGAACCCAAAAGCGCGGGGCCCTACAAGCTCCAGCCCGCGCGGTGTCAAGAAGATTTCCGGCGCCGGCAGGGCCAGAACCGTCACCCGCTGTCCATAGCGGATGGTCTCCGTCGCAATGCCGTCGCCATTGATGCTGTCGACCACGCAGATAAGGTCCGGCGTCATTACAACGGGTTTCCCGCCCTCCGAGCCCACGGAATATTCATTCTGGAAATCAAGGGTGAACTGCCTGCCCTGATCCTCATCCATGCCTTCCAGCTCGGCGCGGCCGCGCAGGAAGCCCTCCGTTGTCCGCCGCTCGATATCCGTGATCTTACCCTTAAACAGCTTGCGACCCTCGCAATTCTCGACAATCGCCGCTACCGGATCGGTGTGGTTCTTGCGCGCGTCGAACACGGCGCGGCCCAGGCTGATCGCCTTCGATGTCGTGTTGAGCACGGCGAATTTCTTCACCTCCTCGCCGGAGCGGGGCGCCTTGCAGGTGGAAGCGGTGGACCCCATCTCGGTGCAGATTTTCCGGCTGATCCGCTCCATCCATTTCCAGCTGTCCGCCGTCTTGATCAGGATTTCATTGTTGCGGATATCCGCCATGGCAAGCGGATAGCATTGCAGCCCGGCGGCGGAGAAGCTGGTCATTTGCGCCTCCGGATAGGCGCGACCCATGCTGTCCGCATCGATGGTCGGCAGGCCGGAAATGGCCGCAACCGCGAGGGGGAGCATGCCGTTACCACCGCCGATTTCCACCGGCATCACCGCATCGAACTTGCGCCCAAGATAATCCTCCAGAATACGCAGGGGTTTCAGGGAATTCTCCGGATCGGCGAGCCGTTCCATGCCGACAATCGGCGCGCCCTGAGTGGAGAGAACGGCGACCAGCGCATCATCGGGCAGGCTCATGGGGTCCTTCAGGACGACTTTATGACCTTTCTTGTAAAGCTCCCGCACATTCAGGAGATTGAGATAGGGCGAACCGCCACCGCCTGTTCCCAATATCCAGGCCCCGAGCGCCAGCGCCTCGACCTCCTCCGCCGTGATATAACGCTCTCCGGTTCCGAGCGGGCGTTCCTCGCTTTGTGCGGTCAGCGCGATCCCTAACTGTTCAGACATTTTTCTCTCGCCATTTCTTTTCGATTTGATGACTGAAATCTACCGCAAGGGGCGGCTTTCAAAAATACGTAGAGGTACCTAAAGGCGGATTTCAGTTTTTCTTTACACTGGCGTAGAACGCGCGGCGCGATATAGTAGTGAAAGACAATGCGCGACGAGGACAGGGACAGCAGCTTGCAACGCATCACCTTCATCACGGCCGGCCAGTCGCCGCGCCAGGAAATGATTGAAGAGATTATCGCCGATCTGCCGGAGCCGGTGGAGGCGATGGAGTTTGGTGCGCTCGACGGCATGGCCTTCGCCGAGATCATGGAACTGGAGCCCCGACCCGACGAAACCGGCATCGCGACCAGCCTGACAGACGGAACCATTGTCGCCATCTCGGAAAGCTGGTTGCGCCACAGGGTCCTTGAACTGTGCGAGGGACGCGGCAAGAGCATCGGCGACCTGACCGTCATCGCCTCCACCGGCGTTTTCGATCTTGGCACCACCAATCCCTTTGTCGTCCATGCGCAGAACGTTCTCGACAAATTCATGGAATCGATCCTGATCGCCGGTCAGAAGGTCGGGCAGATCCGCCCGCTGAAAGGCCAGCTGGCGCCCGGCAAGGAATTCGGCGCCAACCGGATCAAGTCCGTCTACGGCCCGGCCTTCAGCGACAATGCCCTTGTCGATGCAGCCCGGAAACTCTCCGACTGCGATATCATTGTTCTCAATTCCGTCGGCTATGATGCGCGCATGCGGGGGCTGATCATGGCGGAATCCGGCCGACCCGTGGTGCAGATGCGGCGGATCATCTCCGGCAATCTCGCAAAAATTCTCAAACAAAGCCGCAAGCACACAACCGGCGCGGAACTGCTGGAAGGAAGCGCCCTCAGCCTGCGTCTTGAAAAACTGACGAAGCGGGAGGATCAGGTGTTCGATCTCCTGATCAAGGGCCTCGCCAACAAGGAGATTGCAGCGGAACTCGGTATCAGCCCGCGCACGGTGGAAATCCACCGGGCCCGAATGCTGGCGAAAATGGGTGTTTCCACAGGCGGAGAGCTAATGCGGCTGATCGTCCGCAATATCTCCAACGCGCGTCTCTAGAGGGCGGTCGCTGCCTGCGGCTGCATTTCAGGATCATACAGCACGCAGCGCACGCGCCGTCCGTCCTCCGTCGTGAAATTGGGCACTGGTTTCTGATCGCAGACCCCGGCAATCGCCTTCTCGCAGCGCGTATTGAAGAAACATCCCTTGGGCAGGTTGAGCGGGCTCGGAATATCGCCGACAATCGGCTTGCCGCGCCGAGGCTGGCCAGGTTCAGGCAGCGGCACCGCCTCCAGCAGCGCCTTGGTATAGGGATGCTTGGGGTTGCTGAAGACCTCCTCCGTCTCCCCCTGTTCGACGATCTGGCCGAGATACATCACCGCCACCCGGTTGCAAACATAGCGGATGACCGCAAGGTTATGGGAGATGAAGAGATAGGTAAGGTCGAGTTCCTTCTGAATTGACTTCAGGAATTCGAGAATCTGCGCCTGCACGGACACGTCAAGCGCCGAAGTCGGCTCATCCAGCACCAGAAGCTCCGGGTTGAGCGCAATGGCCCGGGCGATGCAGACACGCTGTTTCTGACCGCCGGAGAGCTCATGCGGATAGCGATAAAGGAACTGCTTTTGCAGCCCGACAATCTCAAGCAGGGAGCCGACCTTCTCGCGCAGCTCAGCGCCGCGCAGTTTCGTATGCAGGATCAGCGGCTCAGCCACCGAACGCATGATCGTCATGCGCGGGTTGAGCGCCGAATGCGGGTCCTGAAAGACCATCTGCGCCCGGCGGCGAAGAACCTTCTCATCCGCCGCATTCAGGCGGGTGATGTCCTGCCCGTCGAGGGTGACGCTGCCGCCGGTGGCCCGGTTCAGATGCAGGATCGTCCGCCCCACCGTCGACTTGCCGGAACCGGATTCGCCCACCAGCCCGAGCGCGTCGCCCTTCTCTATGCGTATATTAACCTTGTTGACCGCTGTCAGGATCGCCTTCTTACCATCGGCACGAACGGGAAAACCAACGGTCAGATCATGGGTTTCAAGCATCCGCAAATCCTTCCTCATAGAGGTGGCAGAGCACGGTCCTGTCATGGGCCGCATTGTTCCGATTCTTAGGTGGGGTGCCGCAGATATCCATCGCTTTCGGGCAGCGCGCCTGAAAGCGGCAGCCCTTGGGTGGCGTCAGCAAATTCGGCAGGAAGCCCGGAATGCCATAAAGCTCCTCCGGCGGTTTGCCGGGGTGGGGAATGGATTTCAAAAGCCCTTCCGTATAGGGATGTTTGGGCTGTCCGAACACTTCCTCGATCGTGCCGTATTCCACCACCTGCCCCGCATACATGACGGCGACATTATCGCAGACTTTTGCCACCACACCGAGATCATGGGTAATGATCACAACGGAAAGTCCCATATCCTCCACCAGCTCCGCGATGAGGTCGAGGATCTGCGCCTGGATCGTCACATCGAGTGCCGTGGTCGGTTCATCGGCGATCAGCAGTTTCGGCGAGCCTGAGAGCGCCATGGCGATCAGCACCCGCTGGCGCATCCCGCCCGAGAGCTCATGCGGATAGCGGTCGATCTGGCTCTCCGGATTTGGCAGATGTACCTTGCGCAGCATCTCGATCGCATGGGCCTTCGCCTCTTTCCTGTTCTTGCGGGCATGTCTATCGAGTGCCTTTTGGTGGGTCAGGATCACGTCGATCATCTGCGTGCCGATGGTGAACACCGGATTGAGATAGGTCATCGGGTCCTGGAAGATCATGGCAATCTCGATCCCGCGGATCTTCTGCATTTCCTCGGGCGTGACCTTCAGCATGTCCTTGCCATTGTATAGAATCTCGCCGGAGATCACTTCTGCAGGCGGGCTTGGCAGCAGACCAAGCACATTGCGCACGGTCACCGACTTGCCGCAGCCCGTCTCCCCCACGATGCCGAGGGACTGGCCCTTGCCGACCGCGAGATTGACGCCATCGAGTGCATGATAAACACCGTCGAAGGTATTGAAATTCAAGCGGTAATCGCGAATTTCGAGAACCGGAGCTTCCGTCATTATTCCCTCCCCTTCGGATCAAGGATATCACGCAGGCCGTCGCCCAGCAGGTTGAAGCCGAGCACGGTCAGGAAGATGGCAAGGCCCGGGAAGAAGGAGTACCACCACCAGTCCGGCAGATAGTTCCGCCCGACGCTGATCATCGCGCCCCATTCGGGGAACGGCGGCTGCGCCCCAAGGCCAAGGAAGCCGAGGCTGGCCGCGTAGAGGATCGCCATGCCCATATCCATGCTGACCTTGACGATGATCGGCGACAGGCAGTTGGGCAGGATATGCACGAAGACAATCCGCATCTTGCTCGCCCCCATGGAGCGGGCGGCGTCCACATAGATCGCGCTTTTGAGGGACAGGGTTTTCGCCTGCACCAGCCGGACATAACCCGGCCACCAGACCAGCGAGATGGCGAGCATGGCATTCCCGATCCCCGGCCCCAGCACCCCGACAATCGCAATGGCGAGGATGAGGCCGGGGATGGACAGGAAGACATCGGTCACGCGCATGATCGTCTCTTCGACCCAGCCGCCGACATAGCCCGCGATAATCCCGAGCGGCACCCCGATCAGCATCGATATGCCGGTAATGATCAGCCCGATCTGCAGCGAGACACGGGCGCCGACAACGACGCGGGTGTAAACGTCATTACCCACCTCGTCAGTGCCGAACCAGTGCTCCGCGCTGGGTGGTTGCAGCTTGTTCTCGATATGGGTTGCGCCGAGGGCATCTTCCGGATAGGGCACAATGGAGGGCCCGAAGATCACCAGAAACATGAACCCGGCAATGATGATCAGCCCGAGCATCGCCGCGCCGTTGTTGCGGAAGGTCCGCGCATAGAGCCGCCAGGTGCGGATGGTGCTGGCATGCCGCTCGCGGAAGGTCGGTTCGGCGGTTGTGTCAATTATATCCGTCATTACCCTCTCCCTCAGGCTCTCGCTCGGACCCGGGGGTCGAGTATGCCGTAGATGATGTCGATGAGAAAATTGGTCAGCATGAACCAGGCGCCGAGGATCAGGGTCACGGCCATCACCGGTTCGAAATCGGAGGCGGTGATCGCCTGCAGCGCATAAAGGCCGACACCGGGCCAGTCGAACACACTCTCGATCAGGACCGTCCCGCCCAGCATCCAGCCAAATCGCAGCCCGATGATGGCCAGCGTCGGCAGCATCGCGTTTTTAAGCGCATAGATCGCGATCATGCGGAATTTGGAGATTCCTTGCGCGCGGGCGTTGGTGACATAATCAAGGCTCAGCGTCTCGATCATTTCCGCCCGATTGACCCGGACGATGGAGGCGAGCGCCGGAAAGCTGAGCGCCACCGCCGGCAGCACCATATAGTGAAGTGCCTCGACAAAGACGCCGAAACGCAAGGTCAGCAGCGCATCGACCGTATACATGCCGGTGATCGTCGTCGGCGGATCGGTCATCAGATCGAGCCTGCCCCCTAAGGGAAACCAGCCAAGCTGCAGGCCGAAATAGAGTTGCAGCATCAGGCCGAGCCAGAACATCGGCAGACCAACGCCGGAGGAGGAGATAATGCGAACGATATTATCGACCCAGCCGTTCTGCTTGACGGCGGAAATCACGCCCATGGGAATGCCGAGAACAATGGCGAACAGGATCGAGTAGATCACAAGTTCCAGCGTCGCCGGAAAATAGACCGCAAGGTCCTGCGCCACGGGCCGCGTCGTATAGACGGATCGGCCGAGATTGCCCTCGAAGATGCCGCCGACATAGATAAAGAACTGTTCCACCAGCGGCTTGTCAAAGCCGTATTTCTCGCGGATCTCCTGGACCATTTCCTTGGTCGCGTCCGGTCCGGCGGCAAGGGCCGCAGGGTCGCCGGGGGCCACATGGGAGATGGTGAAGGTGATGACCAGCAGCCCCAGAAGCATGCCGAGCATCAGAATACTGCGCTTGCCGATCATATAAAGCATGTCATCTCCTCAGGCATTAAAGGGTCCTGCCGGATCCGTATAAACCCGGCAGGACAGGCAGGAAGGGAGTTAGTTTCCTATGCCGAGACCGTAATAGTCAATTTCCGATGTCATACGGACCGGGGTGTAAGAGAAGCCCGTTACGTAATCGCGGTAGGCAATGAGCCTTTTGCGCATCATGCCGAAGATTTCCGGCTGATCCTCGACGATCAGTTTCTGGATTTCCGCATACATCGGCGCCCGTTCTTCCCAGTCGGTGGTATAGCGCGCCTTCTCGATCAGTTCCGTCACTTTCGGATTTTCGTAGAAATGCGTGCCATAATACTTACCCCAGGATTCCGGGTGATACTGATAGGCCACCGCGTCCGGATCGGTCGAGACCGGCGTTGCGAAGATCGCCATCATGTCCGCGGATGTCTCCGGCGAGGAACCGCGCGCAACCAGGTTCGGCCATGTCAGCGGCACCATTTTCACCGTGATGTTCAGCGGCTTCAGCTTGTCGATCAGGACCAGGCCCATCAGACGCTCGATCTCGAGGCCCTGGACATAGACATATTCCAGCTCGATCCCGCCATCCGGCCACTGGGACTTGGCAAGATATTCCTTGGCCTTTTCCATATCGTGGCGCGGAATGCCCGGCACGTCGATCTTGCCCTTGATATCGTCAGTGAAAGGGCTCGTCTGCAGGACGGCGTTGCCATTGAAGATGGAGAGCAGCGCATCATAATCGAAGGCATGGGCTACGGCCTTGCGCAGGTTCTTGTCGGACATATATTTGCCCTTGGTGTTGAACTTGAGGCCGAAGGCAGTCAGCGCCGGCTCGGTGGAGGTCTTGACCCCCTTCGCCTTGGCAACCTGTTCGAACTCGTCCGGTGACAGATCAAGCACAATATCCGCCTCGCCGCGCATCAAAGCCGCGCGCTGCGCCGAAGTTTCACGGACCAGCTTATAGACGATCCCCTCAATATTGGAGCCGCCGTCGCCTTTCCAGTAATCCTTGACCCGCTCGACCTCATAGAGCGTGCCCTGATCGAACCGTTTCAGCTTGTACGGGCCGCTGCCCGCCTCGTTCTCGGTCATCCATTTCTGACCATAATCATCATCCTCGACATGGGCAGTCACGACCGCCGGGTCCATAATGTACCACCAGGGAATGAAGGAGAGAAACGCCGCATAGGGCTTTTCAAGGTTGAAGCGGACCGTGTAATCGTCAACCACCTCGATCCCTTCGGGCGTAAGGAAGTCGGACAGCATCCAGGACGGTCCCTGCTTCAATTCCAACGTACGGGTGAAGGAATATTTGATCGCCTCGGCATTGACGGGGTTGCCGCTGTGGAACTTGGCGTTTTTAACCAGGTTGAAGGTCCAGGTCTTGCCATCCTCGCTCTGCTCCCAGCTTTCCGCAAGCCAGGGTTTAACCGTCGGCGGATTGCCATCATATTTCACCAGCGCATCATAGAGCGCCTGCTGCAGGCTGCGGATCGAGGCGTTGTATTTGATGCTCGGGTCCAGGGTCGAGACCGGCTGTCGACCGGCGATTACCAGAATCTTGCCGCCATCGACCCGCTCGAACGCAGCGGCATCCTGCGCCACCGTTCCGAAGCTGGCCATCGCGATCCCGGCGACGGCGCAGGCCTTGACCAGCCTGCCGAAACTACGTCTGCTAATGTCTTTCATGCTTTCTTCCTCCAGGTTGAATTCTCACTCACCGCGGTTTTTTGCGGCTTTATTCCCGCCTGGCCCCTTATGCCGGAGCCTTTTGCATTAGTGATTTGCCGACATGCTTCATGAATAGCTGCCGCACCGTCATGGTCGGCACATTTGCCGCTGCCTCGACCTTCGCGGCCATGGCACTGTCGAAGCCCATACAGTTCATGATGATGACATCTGTCTCTTTCAGTTTCTCGCCCGCCCTGGCAAACTCATCGACGGCATAGGGCGACGCCGAGGCAAATCGTGCCTCATCCTCCGCTGTGAAATGCGCCTGCATCTTGCCGATCTGGTCCGCATGGGGGGAGATGACGCCAACCACGTCCTTCGCGGCGCGGCGCTCGTCAATTTCCGCGCTCAGGCTGTCATAGGGTGAGAAGACGGGCAAGCTATGCACCGCCGCCTCGAGCTTGCCCGAACAGAGCATCAGGATTGCGTCGAATTTTTCCGGATCGATCTTGGCGAAGACATGCTCCAGCCGTTTCTCGATCTCCGCGGCGGAGCAGACAACTTCGCTGCCGTCGGTCATGCGGGAGACGAGGCATTCCTCCCCGCCTTTCGGGGCGAGCGTCGCCACCTCTTCCTTCGTCAGGCCGTCCAGCGCGCCAAACTCGGTGATGTCGTATTCAGCATCCAGACCCTGCATCATATCCGGGGTAATATCCACGCGCGGCGCCTGTCCGATCGTTACCAGTGCCAGCCGCTTGCCGTTGATCTTTTTCATGCTCATTGACTTGCCCCCGAAATTTCTGAAAACTGATTTATTCAGTCTGGGAAGTTTGAACCTTGTTACGGTTTCATGAAATACGTAAGAGCCCTTACACCCTTCCGATGGCTTGAATTTCGCGGAAAAGTGCGATTATAACGTCATTTTCAGGGAAGGAGCACAGATGGCACGGCTGCCGAGAATAGCTTTCGTGACGATCGGTCAGGCCCCTCGGCCCGATATCGTACCGCAGCTTGTCCGCCAGCTCGATACCGAGATCATCATCGAGGAATTCGGCGCCCTCGACGGGATCGATCCGGCGGAGTTCGACCGCCTGCCCCTGTCCCCCAACCAGATCACCCTGCATACGCGCTTTGCCAATGGCGACTACAAGATCGTCTCCGCCGATTTCGTGGAAAGGCGGATCGCGGCGCTTTGCGAACGGCTGGACCAGGAAAATTACGATTTTATCGTCATCGTCAGCACCGGCCTGCGGCAGGAAATTGTCACGAAAACCCCGCTTCTCAACGGCCAGACGATCGTTGAATCCTGGGTGCAGTCCCTCTCGATGGTCGGCTGCCGCGTCGGCATCATCTATTCCGTCGATCTGCAGGGAACCGAGAATATCTTCACCCATGGCTCGGCCATCCGCCAGTCGGTGAGCTACACACTGCCCGGCCCCAGCGGCAATATCGATGACATCACCCGCAACCTCAGGAACTGCGATTTCATCGTCATGTACAGCATGGCCTATTCCGGCGAGATGGCCCAGAAGGTCAGCGCCCAGAGTGGCAAGCCCGTCGCGACAGCGCGTAACATTCTGGCAAGTTCCCTTCGAATGCAACTCAACTCCATGACAGATACCCGTCCGCATGAGAAAAAGGATATCGCCATGCGCATGTCGCAGGCCTATCCGCAGCTCACCCGGCGGGAGATCGAGGTCGCCGAGAATGTCGTCGCCGGACTCTCAAACAAGGAGATTGCCCGCGTCCTCGATATCAGCCACCGCACGGTCGAGATTCACCGTGGTCGTGTCATGAAGAAGCTCGGCGTGACGACCGTATCCGGCCTGATCCGCCAGGTGCTGGTGCTGTAGCGGCATACGTAGTCGCCCTCATAGCCCTCTTTTCCCGAAGCGAGGTAGCCTGAGGCTGGGACATAACAACATAACGGCGACGGACCATGCTGAAACAAATCATCGATATCTTTGAAATTCTGGATTCGCCGGCGGCGAGCGGCGCGCAGGTGCAGGAATATATCAGCAGTATCGGAGAGGCCGGCTGCGAGATCAAACGCGCCACCTCCGACAAGGGGGCGACGGACTTCATCCGGATCACCGTGCCCGGCATTCGCGGAAAAGCCGCGGGTGGAGAGGCCCCGACCCTCGGGATTATCGGCCGTCTTGGTGGCCTTGGTGCCCGGCCGGAGCGGATCGGGTTCGTCTCCGATGGTGACGGGGCGCTTGCGGTACTGGCGGCGGCGGCGAAGCTCGCAAAAATGGCGGCAGAAGGCGACCGGCTGGCGGGCGATGTCATCCTCACGACCCATATCTGCCCCGATGCCCCGACCCGGCCGCACAAGCCGGTACCCTTCATGGATTCGCCCATCCCGATGGAACTCAAAAATGACTGGGAAGTCTCCAGGGAAATGGACGCCATTCTCTCCGTCGATACGACAAAGGGCAACAAGATCCTCAACCACCGGGGTTTCGCCATCTCCCCCACGGTGAAGGACGGCTATATCCTGAAGACAAGCGATGACCTGCTCGAGCTGATGGCGCAGGTCACAGGCAAGCTGCCGCAGGTCTTCGCCCTCACCCAGCAGGACATCACCCCCTATGGCAACGGCCTCTATCATCTCAACAGCATCCTGCAGCCCTGCACCGCAACGGCGGCACCGGTTGTCGGCGTCGCCATCACCACGGAAGTGCCGGTCGCGGGCTGCGCGACGGGCGCCACCCATCTCATGGATGTCGAGGCGGCGGCCCGCTTTGCGCTGGAGGTTGCAAAAAGCTTCACCGAGGGGGCTTGCGCCTTTTTCGATGCGGCGGAATTTTCGAAAATCCAGTCCCTCTATGGCCCGATGACGCATTTTCAGACGAGTGGAAACGGCGCCGCCTGAGACGGCCGGGTCCGTTCGCCACTCATCCGTCAGCCCGGCTATACATTACGTCCAACATCACTTCCGCCATCGGTGGTCGTCTGCCAGTTGCTGCGGGTGATGAGTCAGCGGGAAGTACCGGCGCTCAAGATACTGGAGGATGCCGCTCGAACGTCACGGACTCGCATTTTTAGAAACTGAGCGCCGCCTGATGCGCCCTCCATCGTGGCTCACCCAATTACTTGAAGCACTGCCAAATGCGTCACTTTCCTTTAAGCAGGATCCGTGCTCTGGTAGCATTTGAGATCAAAACGTTATCTATTTTAATAAGATATATATGCGTTAGTATTCTACAAATAAGTGCATAATTTATCAATTTTTGTATTCATATATTATAATATAATTGTAAATTCCGGAGTATCATGGCGCAAAACTACAACTGGGACGATTAAAAATTCTTTTTGGCCGTTTGCCGAACTGGAAAGGTATCGGTAGCGGCTAAATCGCTGCAGGTTAACCACGCAACCGTCTCACGCCGCATTGCCGCCCTTGAGCAGGCAATTGACGCCCGGCTGTTTGAGAAAACTGAAAGTGGTTACCATCTCACTGATGTCGGAGAAAAGCTGCTCTCTTTTGCCGAACAAATAGAGTCAGTGGCACTGGAAGCAAATGAACAGATCAGTAGAGAAGCCAGCCAGCTCTCCGGTTCGGTTCGCATAGGAGCACCAGAGGGATTCGGGAGTTTTTATCTTGCTCCGCGGGTACCACAATTAACCGAAAAATATCCAGGGCTAAAAGTTGAGCTTGTAGCGCTTTCCCGGCATTTGAGCCTGTTGAAACGCGAGGCGGATCTGGCCGTTTCACTGGCCCGGCCAAAATCCGACCGCCTCTATGCCCGGAAACTGGGCCGTCCACAGTTTCAGCATATCCTGCTGATAGCTTGCCCAGGCTTTAATCCAGTTTTTCTGAGCTTCAGAATCAGGACGCCAGAACGCCTCCATAGCCGTTGTAAGCTGCTCCACCAGTTCAGAGGAAGATTGCTCTTTCAGGCTGGAATAAAGCGGATGTTCCTCCAGAATTTTCTGAAATCCCGGCTGATCTGACGACAGTTTCTCAGTACCCTTCATACCAATTCCTTCCTGTCGCCCGCCTCGCAATTCCGCCGAGCGCGGGCAATTGTCCAATGCACCGATGCTGCAATGGTTAAAATGAAGTCTAGTATAAGAAGACTGCGTTTCTCTGCAAAGTTGAATAGCCGCACATGCGTTGTGCTTGTTTAATCAACAAACGCACTCTGGCGACGATGACAATGAACCTTCGCACCCGCCTCGCCCCCTTTCCTCACTTAAATATCTTCTGTATCTGCTTTTTAGGCGCAGATCACAAATAAGAAGGCCATGAATACAATATATTATAAATAAATATATTTACTTCATCTTTTATTTTACGATTTTACATTTATATTAATTAATTATTTTATTATAAATTGGGATTATTACTATGAAGATAAGATATTATTCAATATATAAATATGCAATATACTTTATTCTACTCATTTTCAGCTATTCCGCCGCAGCCGCAGATACCGGACTTATTGACTATGATAAACTCCTCAATAAAAACGCAGCAGTGTCAGAATATACCAGTGAAGTGGCTTCCCTGAAAATCAAGGTTATGAACGACTATGACACGCTCGACTCCTTGCGGGACGCGATCATTGACGACACTAAAAACCGGGACGCACGCGACAAGCTTGCCGCGGAACTTGCTGATAAAGAAGCCGAAATTGTCAAGAACTGGCTGGTCGGCCTGCAAAAAATAAATGCAAAATATGACGACGAAATCGTTGCGTTTGATCAGAAAATACAAACGGCCATCGATGCCGTCACGCAGGCGAAGAATTTGAAATTCATTAAAGAGGGCACCGTTGTCGAAGAGGATGACACCAACACGATAGATATTACCCCCGATGTCCTGAAAGAATTGGAGAAGTAAAATGAGCGCTAAATACTTCAAAAAATTCTGTGTTTCTGCTTTATGTGCGTTTATTTCCATATTGGCCATTGGCCAGGATGCCGAGGCGAAATTTGCCATCGAAAAGACAAAAGGCCTGAGCGTTATTGACGGTCAGAAATTCTCCAATCTTCAAAACAGAGAAATTAACCTGGGGGTCCTGAACGTCCTGCAGGCAATTCCTTTTTATCCGACGCTGCGTAACTATATGGATCTTCCCGCGCAAGGTGACAGCTACGCCTCCGTGCGCGTCTTTGCCCGGGCCCTCTTTCGGCCCTTTGATCCGCAAAACCCCGTTGAAATTGAGCCTGCCCAGCAACCAAACAAGCTATCCTACTATCTGACCCCCGCAATATTGGGCGAAGTAGTCGCAGAATCCCTGCTGGAAGATCAGGCAACCAACCTGAATATTGTGGACAAGAAGCAATTAGAATTACGAAAAAAGGCACTCGCCGTTCGCCTGTTTCTCAACAAGCCTCACTTCAGGGAACGTATTGCTGAGCCATATGAGCGTTTCTGTGACAATCCCACTAATCAGGAACTGGTCTTTGATCCAAGAACACGAGATCAGATCTGCACGGGAACAAAACCGAAAATAGATATCGATACAGTCGACGGGAATGAGCTTTATTCTTATTTGAATACGAACTTCACCAAAAATATAAACCAGTTCCTGAGCATTTTTTCCGGCGAGCCGGATTTGATTAAAATCCGCATGACACTGTCCTGGCTCTGGTGGAGCGCCAATGACAAGCAGGATATCTGGGATTTTTATGAAGCCGTCGAAACTCGTTTACAGAAGCAGAGCGTAAAGTTTCTGCCGAAAACCAAACAAAAGTGGCTGGACACCTATTGGACGGTCAACGATATCTCGAAAATTAAAGTATCCCGAGATATGAACTCCTACCCACAACTTATCGTTCAGAAGTTTATTGGCGATTATCCGCAGCAAGACCTGATTAAGTATTCGAGCAATGTGACCGTTGAGAATATTTCGCAACCTGATTGCTGCTCAACCTCGTTGCGTAACTTCATAATGATCATGTATGCGGATCCAAGTTCAGATCCGTCAAACCCGACATATGATCTGGAAAAGCTCAAAAAGCTGGGGGCTGCAGATGATGTCCTGGAGTTTTTTACGGCCTATAACACTATGAAAAGCCAGCAACTCGGGCAGTTGCACACGGAATGGGCTATTATTCAGTATAATCTGGATATACCACGATGGGGAAAAAACTTCGAAGCCGATCCGGAACCGGGCAGTTTTCTCAACTCATTGATGGCACTTTTATTTAAAAATTCAAAAACCAAGCCGTCAAGCTGGCAAGCACTTGTTACCGCCATAGACCCGGGTGCAACAGCTGTCCTTGGAAATGATAATTCAATCACATTCAATACGGCGATGGGACAATTTAAGTGGACGCTGCACGATCGCCATTCCGACGTGAGTTATATCCCCAGTCAGGGAAACCGGAATTTATGGGGGCCACTTGGCATAAAGAACATGATAGAAACCACGCTGCCTAAAGCGCAGGATTTGGCAAGCAACAAGAATATGAGGTGGATTGAGCTCGCAATGCTATATGGCAGCATGCCGGCAAACAACGAACTCATGAAACACCTGCTGAGCAACCGAAATTTCCTTTATTATCTCTCTTTGGATGACGACACTCAGATAGAAAGTATTATCACAGATATAAACGCCTCGGATGAAGATACTCTGGATGCAATGCTGGATATCGGTTCCATGTTTCCTGGAAACCTCCTAAGGCGGATTGCAAATAACACCCATGACAAGACAAAGCTGGAAAAAATTGCCTCTCATATGACAAGCTTTGTCATCGACACCGATTTGGGTTCCGAATGGATTGATCCGGGCACTGACAGCCGAAATTTGGAATCACTGATAGAGGCAATGGGAAAAACAATAAGCTCTCATACCAAGCTATCAAACTTGAAAATATCTTCTATTAATAGTTATAGGCACTTGTCCGAAAGTTCGGACTGGGGGAAACGTAATTTGGAGGCGTTCCAGCTTTTTTTGAAGAATTTGAAATCCAATAAATCGATCACAAATCTTTCGATAACATACTCCAGGCCCCCTGAAGCGACGCAAACAACGAGAGACGCTAAGGCCCATCCTGCGGATACGGCCTTTGCGCCGCTCCTAGTGGATTATTTCGAGAACAACACCGTAATCCAACATCTCAGGCTATCAAACCAGTATCCTGTAGACGACAACCTGTTTAAGGCTATTGCAAAGCTTCCCTTGCGAACGCTTGATTTGTCGGCAGTGCTGATGGACGATACTCAGGCCGCAAGCTTAGCAACAGCGTTCAAGGGCCACTCTACCTTGCAAAATCTAAATCTTTCAAACAACCTTATAAGCGACGAAGGTGTGGAGAGTATCGATTCCATCCTGCTAGAGAATAACAAGGTGCTTAAAGTTCTGGATCTGAGCGACAACAAGAAAATTGGCGAAGCAGGTGTCAAAGCGCTTATAAGCCGGGTCGGTCTTAACGGTTCTCTCGACAAGGTAAATGTTAAAAACGTTGGCTGGACAGAACTTTCACCCGACATCGATAATCAGGACGGCGTATTGCTGAGCCCTCAGCAAATCCGTTCACCAATGGATGGCGGCTTTCGATATACGATCAATTTTGTGCCCCGAAGGAATTACAGCAGCGTTGCCTACCGCGGTCCCATTCATTACACGCGGCCCGCCTATCAGTTCTCGGGGTACAGCCCCAATATAACCTACGGCCGCCCGCTCTTTATCTTTACGGAAAATAATGACCAGCTAAATGCCTTGCCCAACAGCCTGGTACGAATGCAGCCCAGTCAGCCGGTTGCCTTCGGCAAGAGTGGGTTAATTCCTTGGAATTTACCAAACTTCCCGAAAACCTGGACAAGATCAAACTGGCATTATTTCAAGAGGATTCTCCGACTGGTTCCGTAATTAGGAAAGCGATATTTCTCACACGGCAAGATTATCGCCTTAAAAAAGCAAGCCCTCCTATCGGATAACTGGGGGGCTTGCATCCCGAAACGCCTTGGCACGATCCTGCTCAGCCTGGCAAAATGACAGCCTGATAACCTGACCGACTTTAAGGTTGAAAATCAATTGAGCAGAATCTGTTACGACGAAGCTGACGCGCGTTAATCTCAATCCACGGGAAGAGAGTAATCAATCTGCGTATTTCCGGAGCCATTCGCTTCGATAATAACATAGCCGTCTGAATCCGGATCAATACTCCCGTTATCCTTACTTCCATTGGCATAAAAAACGGTCACCTGCGTAACCACAGCATCAACATCAATGGAAGAATCCAGATCACTGCCGTTTTCGCCCCAACGGCCAACCTCTTTCCCGCTTTGGCGCAAAAGAACCGCTTTCACATTTTCCTTCTCTGCTCCGTCAAGTGATAGTTGTAAAGATATCGTCATGGCTCACTCCATCTGTTGTTCCTGAATAGAACAACGCTCAGGAAGAAATGCCGTGAATTTAATTTTCAAATTAAAAATATCAAATAGATCAAATCTGGTGACAAAAAGTAGCTCCTTCACCGGCGGATAGGAACCATAGAGATGAAATATTAAGCGGAATACTTCCTCTCCCCAGCCGTAATGCTCTCTCCATGCCACTTAAAGGGAGCTTTTCTACCGCAATCTGCGGTTCACGGACACCAACGAGCAACGTCTTAGAGCATAGTCTTACTTTTGAACAGGAGATAATATGTCCTCAAAATTTTCAAAGGCAGGCAAGCTTTTTGCCCTTTATCCTTACAATCCACTCACCTCCAATTTCCATATGCTCCGCCGAGCCCTTTTATATAGGGAATGGTGCAAACTCAATAAGCCTAAATGGAAAGAGGAGTACGGAAAAGACCATAAAACTCCCTTCGATGGACTCGCGATAAGTATGTCTGAAAGAAATCATATAGACGACTGCGTGGAATATTTCAAAGATCACCAGATTAATATCACTACCGACAATATAGAGAAGATTAGATTCTGGATTAATGGCGATATGTTCGTAAATTTTGGAACCGATCCGGATTATCATAAAGCCACGATATATAATTCCCTTCAGGGACGATTGGTGAACTTCCAATCTGACGAGGCAAGATCACCGTTACCTGATAACGTCTTTGGTCCCCCTGATCACTCGCAACCGCTGCAAAATAATTTCAATGCAGCAACAAGCGATAAACTTACCTATAAGGCAACGCACAGCCTCTTTGAAGACGGCGTTGATCCTTTCCAGTTTGAAAAACCCAGTCAACCGGACAAGGTAACACCAATATCCGATACCCATTCAGAAGTCACAACCTGCATGGGCAAAAAGGTAGTACCTAACGAAGAGGCGGAAGCGGAATCGCTGCGGTGGGCCGGAATCAATCCGGATCTGCCAGCCGGCGCAGGTCATGAAACCATGGAAAGGCGAGCGATGGGTCAGCTACTAACCACCGGCCGTTACGTCTCCTGCCTCACCATAGAAGCCATGCAGACCATTGCAGATGATCCTGAGAGCCATATGATCCTGACAACAGACGGGCTTGATCTGCAAATTGCCAAATCAATTGCAACAATGGGAATTAGCAACTATCTCGACTGGACCCATAAAAATATACCTGACCTTAAACATCATCAGGAACTGGCCGTCAGCTATACACATGACATGATGCTTGCCACGATTTTGAGCAGCAGCAAACTGCTGGCAAAGACAAAAATCGTCACACCGGTTATTGATGACGGAGATGCCAAGTGGATAAGTGATACATTCGGCAAGAACGCGCTTACTCATTTTGGCCTAACTGTAGGTGATCCCGAAAAGAACAGATTTGCCGAAGTGGAGATGTCCGATCTGGGGATCAGCCCCCTTCCCTCCTCTGAAGAAGCCAAGATTTTCGACAAGGCCATTTCACTTAACAAGGAAAAACTAACGAACAAGCGTTATACAGTCTGGCTGGATTTGTTAGAAAAAGAAATAACGGATGCACCGGAAACGGACCTTGAGGCCCCAAAAACGCCCGTTCTTTCTGTCTCCGGCTTCAAGCAGTCCGGCTGGACCATTGACAAATCGGAAACGCTGGATCAAACGCTCTCGGATGAAAAGAAAATACTGGAAACAGGCAACAAGCTTGATGAAGAGATCATCTCATCCCATCAGCAGCCGGATAACAAAGACGAAAAAGATAACTAGGGACCTCTGTTCTGAACAAATGAAAAGCCAGGCCGTATATGCGCTGCCTGGCTTTATTTTCACCGATGCACACGCTTTATATCAATGGTAGTTCGGATCCATTATATGGATCACGATAAATGAATTCTGCAGCAGCTTATCCTTATCTTCCCATTCATCAGAATCCATGACGTCAAGCGGACGATATTCAGTATCAGTTTCCCGATAATCATCCTCCTCAATCTGCTGAAAGTTCTGATATAGAGGGATTGCGACATTGGGATTCTGCTGCTTGGTCTCGTCAATGTTTTGATCATTATCCTCATTTTTTTGTTCGATCACCACATTTTCATTAACCGGATCGGAGAGTTTTTTCCATCGATGAACGGAGATACAAAACAGGGCGCCCGGTGTGTGGAGGCTGGATTCTGTCACATAATAGGCAAACGCTTCATCATCCCGCAGCTTACGCTTCACGTCCAGAAATTGGATATCTCTGTTGCAGAAGAATTCCCGGTTATCGAATTCATCGACACATTTCACCCAGATATCGGGATAATCCGGAGCAATTACCTGTCCACCCCGATTATGGGATTCATATAAATCACCGTTTTTGACAGCGTTCCTCACGTCTTTGAAGAATTTTCTTATCTGAGTCTGCTTGAGCTTGATTTCCTGTTGCTGTTTGACATGCAGCTTGTATTTCTTCGCGATTTTAACACATGTATCCGTAACGGATTTTTGAAGCTCCTCAAACTTGATATTGATATCCGCTACGTTCTTATCATTTATTCCCTTAATTTCCTCCTGGAGCAGTTTTGCATTTGTAATCAGGGTTTCCAACTCACCATTACCATCATTATCGACGTCATAATTTTTCATGCATAGCTGGCATCTGCCAACGAAACCATTGAGTTTGGAATTCGCGAATGCGGCAAAGGTCTTTATCGATTGTGAAAGTGTTTGACTCGGTTTTGGCAGTTCAACGTTCTGCTTCTTCTTCTTTATTCTGTTGGTCAAGACAAGATTAGCATAGGTCCGAAACTGTCGATACTGACTATATTTAATTTTATTTTTATTAGTCTTTTTATTATTTGATTTTTGTTTTTTATTATTCTGCAGCAACTCAAGCGTGTTCGCGGACTCAAAATTCTGACAGGCTTGATCAAAATCCTTGTTCTTGATAACGCGCTCTGTTGTTTTCCAGACCGAGTTTGTCCTGTTTTCATTAGCCTTGTCCAGCAAACTGCAGGCTTTTCTGGTCAGATCTGCATTTTTTCCGAAATAGAGTTTTCGCTCATTTGCTCCTGTTGCAAGATCGATGGCGGCCCGCTCCATTCTTTTACGTCCGAAATATCGATCGTTCAGAAATTTCCGGGTAATCTGGTTGGCATGTCCCAAACCGTAAGTCAGGATATCTCCTAAATACGCAAGCGCAAGGAACGACCGAACGGCATGGCCAGTTGTATTAGACATCTCCCGGAGAACGGTATCAACAAATGTAAAGATGGCATCAAAATATTTTAGATATTTGAAGTTTTTATTGAACAGATCATTGGCCTGACCGACCGTCAACCCCAAGCAATAACCGTATAGTTTATCTGCTTTCTCAGACTTATACTGACTTTTAAGAGAATTTATAAATGGGAATATTATTTTATCCCGTAAATTTATTTCTTTTTCGACAAGAGCGCATTTCTGTTTATCAATGCTGGAATAAGGCTGGGAGGCCATTTCATTTCCAACAATGTTAACAACCGGTTTATCGGTGAGTTGATTTTTGCGTGTGGCTTTCCAATAATCAGCAATATACCCATAGAGAAGTTCATTTAGCGTATGCTCCAGCAGACATGTGGGAATGGAAAAGGCAGTCAGATTACAATAACTCAAGAAATTATTTTGCAAGGTTTGCTCTTGAATCTGTCCTGCAACCTTCTTTATGATCTCCTCACGCTGAGGAATACCCAATTCGTCTTTATATTTGTTAACAAGCGTTTTTTCTGTTGAGAGAAAATACATCTGTGCAACATAGTCACATGTCCTTCCATCGAAATAAGGTAAAATCTCTTCGTTAAACTGATCCAGATCATCCAGACATTTTGTATCGTGTTTTTCGTCGAATTTTTGAATAGATTTTTTTTGATTGTTAAAATTTGACTTTGTTTTATCTTCAGACAATATAAGTTTTGAATAAACTAAATTATAACTAAGATTATTACCTATAAAATTTAAAAAAGGTATCATTATAATCTCCTAAAAATATTAATAATATTAATTATTATATTTTATTATAATTAATATTATTAATTTTAAATATTTATATTATGTGTAAAAATTTTTAAATAAAAATTGGTGTGTTTAGACGTAATGAGACAGATAACGGATCCAAAAGATCCGTTATCTGTCTTGCAGCGTTCAAATCGAAAGTTGTTCAGTAATAAACTCTCTCTATGTAGCGCTTACTGCTTATCTCCGCCTGCAATCATCTTATCGAGTATCCCCTTGATCTGGTCCATGGTGAGATCCGGGTATGTCTTGCGCAAATTCCTCATGTTCCGGCGAACCGCAGCATATAGTATCTGATCACAATGCTTCTGGATGGTTTCAATATCCCGGTCTCCGGCGATCGCTTTAAGGTCCAGCAATTCCTTTTTGGTAAGAACTGCTCCGGCCAGTTGATTGGCATTGTGAGAACGTTGCGTGATCAAGAACAGCTCCTTCCGCATTTTCTCAATTTCTTTTCCGCCGGCATCAGGATCAAAATTCTCCTCCATATATTTTGCCAGACGCTCGACGTCCATAAGGAAGATTCTAGAGGAAATAATATTCAAAATAAAGGTATTCGCTGATTCGACACTGAAGATATTGGGCTGCGCGACAGCTTTCGTACCTCCCGATTTATCCCTTGATGCCCTTGCTTGTTGCAGAATACGAGCAAGTGGATCCGCATAAGTGAACTCCCGACGCGCAGAAGATGCATCCCAAGGTGTCTCTCCCATAGACAAAAGCAGAGTGAGCTCCGGCGGCAAATCTGCCAGAAAGCGGTTTTCCGTTCCCCA